>DAOTYP010000206.1:0-21582 GCA_034434975.1 Anaerolineae bacterium
CTACAACATCCGCCTATACCTCTCCCACAACGCCTTCCTGTTCTTCTTTTCCCTGATCACCGTCTCCCTGGCTCTGCTCGTGGCCTTTGCCATCAACAACAAGCCGCGCGGGGCCAACTTGTTCCGTATCACTTATTTCTTCCCTAACGTGCTCTCAGTATCGGCCGTCGCAATTCTATGGAGCATGGTGCTCAATCCCAGTTTCGGCTTGGTCAATAACTTCCTCCGCGCGGTAGGTCTGGGGCAGTTCGCCATACCTTGGTTGAGTCTCGATCATTCGTGGCCGCTGTTCAGGGTAGGGCTCTACACGGTTGGGTTCATCAGCATTTGGGGAGGACTGGGCTGGTACATGATCCTCTTTCTAGCCTCCATACAGAACATCCCCCATGAGCTGATAGACTCCGCGTACGTTGACGGCGCAAACCGTGTTGTTGTTCTCTTCTCTATCGTCATCCCCCTGATTTGGGAAGCCATCCGCACCGTGTTAGTCTACATCGTCATCGGTGCTCTCAGCCAGTTCGCGCTGGTTTACATCCTCTTTGAGCAGGTACCGAACAAGCACTCTGACATGATCATGCACTACTATTACTGGCAAGCGTTCGGCAATCGCAACTGGGGATACGCCGCAGCGATCGTAGTGGGGGTTTTCCTTTTCACGCTGGGCGCATCGATCACGGCCTATCGCTTCTTTGCTCGTGAAACGGTACAATATTAACATGTCGCAAACACTGCCAAGGAAGGGGTAACGAGCAGATGGAAGTAGAGACCATATCCACAAAAGCGAGAAGCGCAGTCGTGCGCCCGTGGCAGACCTCGCTTACGACGAGCGCGGTGATAGGCAAGATAGGTTGGGTCATCGTCCAGGTCTGCTTATGGCTCTTTTTCATCACAGTGCTGTTCCCTATGGTCTGGACCCTCATCACCTCGTTCAAGACAGGTGCCGAGCTCTTTGGCAGACCCTGGTCATTGCCGGCAACGCCGCAATGGGATAACTACGTACGTGCTTGGAACAAGATGCACGTGGGCACCTATCTTTTCAACAGCGTCAAGGTAACCGGTATCAGCCTCTTCTGCATCATGGCTTTAGGCTCCATGATCTCGTATGCCCTGGCGCGCTACGACTTCCGAGGGAACCGCTTTGTCTACTTTTACTTCCTCAGCGCCATGATGATCCCTGGCTTCCTGGGATTCATCCCTGCCTGGTTCCTCATGCGTGATCTGAAACTTCTGGGTACGCATGCGGGGCTTGTTGTCATCTACACCTCTAACAGTTTGCCCTTCACCGTTTTCTTCCTATACGCTTTCTTCAAAACGCTGCCCAAAGAGCTAGAGGAATCAGCGATCATAGATGGGGCATCCCTATATACGGTCTTCTTCAGGATCATGCTTCCTCTTGCGAAAAGCGGGATAATAACCATTAGCATCTTCAATTTCCTCAATATCTGGAACGAGTTCTTCTGGGCCTTGATCTCTATTTCTGAAGACAGACTCAAGACATTGCCCTTGGGTATGGCGAACCTCTATCAGATCGCGCATTACGCCACAGACTGGGGTGCGATGTTCGCCGGCTTCATCATCATGTTGATACCCACTTTCCTGGTTTATGCCATCTTCCAGAGCCGCTTGACGCGAGGAGTAACCATCGGCGCTCTGAAAGGGTGAACGTGCAGGGCCTGGTGAAACGCCTGGCATTTGCCTGGACCATTGTCATCCTCGCCTATTATGTGGTCTGGGCACTTCAGCGCATCGCTCAGAGCATCTGACGATGGCTGACATCGCCTGGCTGATGTTCCTGGCGCTCGCTGCCTGGGGCAGCGGCGACATGCTGCTGCACCGCCTGCAAGTCGCGCCGGCAAGGATGAGGGGGGCCATCGCCTTGATGGTGGGCCTGGCCCTTCTTTCTTACCTGTGCCTGGCGATGGGCGCCCTGGGGATGTTGAGGCCCTGGTTGCTGCGTGCCTTGGTCGTGGGCGTGGCCGTCTGGGGCCTGGCTCGCGCCTGGGTCAGGGTCAGGCCGGCGGCCCCGTGTTCCCTTTCTGACCGGCCCGATCTCCTGACCGCAGCCCTGGCGGCCCTCCTGATAGCGAGCATCTCCCTGTCCCTCTTCGCCGCGTTAGACCCGCCTACCCCGCTGGACCTCACCCATTATCACCTCCGCGCTCCCCTCCTCTGGCTGGAGCGCGGGCGCGTGGCCTGGCCTTTCCAAGACCTACCCTATCATTATCCTCAAGGGATGGAGGCCCTTTTCGCGCTGGGACTGGCCGTGGGCAGCACGTGCATGCCACAACTCTTGCACTTCCTGACGGCCCTGGCGACGCTTTGGGGCGTCGTGTCCTTCGCGCGCGAGCGTTGGGGCCGAGATGTGGCCCTCCTTGCCGGCCTCTTTTATTGGTCTGTCCCCGAGGTACATTACTTGGCTACCATACCGTTCGTGGACCTGGCCTGGACCGGCGCGGAGGTGCTGGCCGTGCTCGCCTTCGTGGACGGCCTGGATATGCTGGACCGGCAGAGGCGCCTGCGCCAGTGGGCATTGGTCGGCATCCTGGTCGGCTGGGCGGCGGCCATCAAGTACGCGGCTCTATGGACCGCGCTCTTCTTGGGCTTGGGCATCATCTGGGCGAGCCTGGCTGCCGCAGCCTCGCGGCGCGAAGGATGGCGACTTGCCGTGCGAGCCGCTGCCATCTACGCGGCATCTGCCTTCGCTCTGGCAAGTTTTTGGTACATCAAGAATTGGCTGCGCTTCGGCAACCCGGTCTATCCGTTCCTGTGGGGAGGGCGCGGCCTGGCGCCTGCGGACGCCCAAACATGGATGGCTTTCCTGCACCGATTCGGCCCCGCCCGCTCCGTGTGGCGCTTCCTGCGGCTCCCTTGGGATCTCTTCATGACCCAGCGTATCCCGTCTATGCGGCCCGGCCTCTTTCCGTATCCTGTCGCCCTGGCGCCAATGCTGTTGGTCTTCCGCCGCTGGGAGCGTGCGACGACCGTTTTTGTGGCCTTCTTTCTCGCTTATCTGACGGCCTGGTATTGGACCGGCACATTGCAACTGCGCTTCATCCTGGCGCCGATCACCTTGGCTTGTCTCCTGGCTGCGCAGGGCGGCGGCGAGGTTCTGCGCCGCAAGGGATTGCTGGCGACCAGCGCGAGCGCTTTGCTCTTCCTCGCGCTCGCGCTGGGCCTCGCACTCCAATGGCAGGCGCTGGCCCCCCACATCTTGCCCCATGCCGTCCCTGAGATCTCCAGGCCGGAGTTGATGCCCAGGTGGTGACGCCTGGGCAAAGAGGTCCCACCTACCAGACGGAAGGCGGGACCTCTTCCTTTACGAACGTCTTAGGGCAGGCGCGCCTAGCGGATGAACCGCCAGGTCATCTCGCCGTAAGATGAAACCCAGCCGGCGTCCGGCCTCGTCGCGCGGCCTTGTTGCGTGCCATCCGGCGCGATCGTTACCTCCAGGTCTATCCAGCGGTAATGGCCACGCTCATAGGCGAACGTCTCACCGTCATCGTCAAAAAGCCTGAATTTCCCCGGCGCGGTGCCGTAGTGGCGGATCTCCAGCGGCACCGTTTCGCCCGCCTGCGGCGCGTAGGGCAAAGCCGGCATGAGAGGGATGATCCCACCGTCGCGAACGAAGACGGGAATCTTCTCCAGGCCCGGGGATACCGTGATGGTCTGGCCCCCGCTGAAGCGTTCGCCGGATTCAAAGTCGTACCACGCTCCCTCCGGCAGGTAGACCCGGCGCGACGTCTCGCCGGTGAACAGCGGCGCCACGAGGAGGGAATCGCCCGCCATGAACTGGTCATCAATGGCCAGGAGGGGCATCTCCTCGGCGGCAACCGCCTGCGGGCGGCTCGTGATCTCCAATGCCATGGGCCGAAAGGGAGGCGTCCCGTCAAAATGGTAGCGGGCGAAGGCGGAGTAAAAATAGGGGAGGAGCCGCATGCGAAGTTGCATGTACTTGCGGATGATGGGCTCCACCTCAGGGTATGTCCAGGGCATCTTCGCCTCGGCCTGAAAGGCGTTCAGCAGCGCCATTGGCGAGAAGCATACCACCTGCCAGCGCCTGACCCATTCCTCCGGCGAATCGGCCGTGCGGACCTCGGGCGTCCAGAGGAGGCCGCTGAAACCCGCGTTGCACAGGGCGCGCACGTACCGACGATGGTCATAGAGGTCGGAATAGAGGACATAGGGCAAGGACACGCCGCCGGCCGTGGTCGCCCGCACCAGCCCGTAGGTGCGCCGGTCGCGCCGACGGAAAAGTTCGTAGGTGAGTTTTTGCAGGATCAGGCCGTACACCTGACGCATCTGTTCCCCGTCGCGACCAGAGGGAAAGGCGGCATGGGCCGGGAAGATCCACGAATGCGGCGTCAATTCGCTGCCGTCGCACTCGTCCAGCTTGTAGCCGGAGATACCGAGCGCCAAATGCTCCTTTTCATGTTGCTCTTGGACGATCCGCCGCGGCTCGTCTAGGGTGTAATCGGGCACCAGGCCGCCCCAAACCGTGTGGGAACCCGCGTGCGGCTCTAGCCTAGGATGGAGCTTAGACAGGGGAGAGATGTAGTGGTGCTCCCACAGGTTAACCCGGAAGCGGTCTGCGGTCAGCGCTCGGACGAACGCAGCCGGCTCCGGGAAGCGCTCCGGACTCCACTCAAAGGTGGAAGGGTAGCAGCCGCTCTGCCAGCCCGGCTCCAGCCCAATCACGTCGCAAGGAAGGCCGCGTCGGCGATACTCCTGGGCGACGGCGAGCACCTGCTGGGCTGTGAACCAACTGTGGGGCCGATGCCAGATGCCCAATCCCCAGCGCGGAGGGAGCGGGCCGCCGCCGCAGAACAGGTTATAACGGCGGACCACGTCCAGCATCGTGGGCCCGGCGAAGACGTACAGGTTCACCCCAGGGGCGTACAGGGCGATCTCCACCGAGTCGGAGAAGGGCGTGGGCGCGGACGGTTGACCGGTGGGGTCTACCCTGGAAGGGCGACGGGGATCACGGCGAGTGCAGGAGCCGCAATAGATGGTAACGATGCGAGCGGTATCCACCAACACGCCATATCCTTTGCTGGAGACGTAAAACGGCACGGGCGCGTGGGTCTCCCCCGTGTCTTCCTGAGGGTCGCTGTTGACACGCAGGTAGCGCGTCCGTCCGCGATGGTTGACCTTGATGAATTGCAGCCCCAGCCCGAAGATCCCCTCATCCTCCGCGAGGGGCAAATAAACGACCATGCGCCGCGGGCCGACCTCGGCCGATACGGAATCCGCCGGCAAAGGGAAAGGCGCCTGTGGGAGTTCGTTCAATCCTGCGAGGGCGGGCTCACAGCCGACAACCGAAAGGGGAGTGAAAGGCTCCGGCTCGCCGACGGTCGCGCGCCATACGCCCGGCGCTACCTCGCTCCAAGCCACGTTGCTCATCGTAGATCGTTTCCCCTGTGAGGTGATGGATCAGGCCCAGGCGAGAAAGCGCCTGGGCTATGCGCCCACCTGGCCGCCCAGGTACGTGATCCGATCGCGAGCGGAGGCCCTCTCGCGCGGAGGTGGCACCTTGGCGGGATAGCCTAGATGGATGAACCCCACGACCTTCTCGTTGGGCGAGAGGCCCAGGAGCGCCCGCTGCCTGGGATCATTGTTGAAGGTCTTCCAGTGGGTGCCCAGGCCCCGCTCCCAAGCAAGGAGCAGGAAGTTCTGAATTAGGCAACAGCAGGCCGCGTAATCTTCCTCGCGAATTTCCGGGTTCTCGTGTTCGGTCATCACGACCACAAGGAAGGCGGGAACTCCCATGATGGTTTGATAGGCCCGTTCGCCCACTACTTGGGCCTGCTCAGGCGATTTGCTGGCCTCCTCCGCCAAGGTGCGCCGCAGCGCCGCCAGTTCCCGTTTCCGCTCCCCGGCGATGAGGATGAAGCGCCAGGGTTGCGTCAAGCGATGGTTGGGCGCCCAAACGGCGGCCTCCAACAACTCCTCCACAAGCCCCTCCGGAACAGGGGTGTCCAGAAACTGGGAGACGGAGCGCCTCCCCTTGATGACCTCGGTCAGCGTCATAGGGCCTCCTTTCTTTGAATCTTCAGGGTTCACCAGAGCGGACAAGATGACGGAACACCGAAAGGCTACCTCCTCGCCGCCCTCCAGGCGGCGTCCAGCGCGGCCAGGTCGGGGAAGACCCAATCGGGCTGCACAGGCGCGCGGGCCAGATCGTCCTTCCCGGTTACGCCGCTCAAGACGAGGATCGTGCGCAGGCCGGCGCGCCGGCCTCCTACGATGTCCGTCTCCACCCGATCTCCGACCATGGCCGTTTCCGGGGCGGTCGTCCCCAAGCGGGCGATGGCTTGGGCGAAGATGCCGGGCTCTGGCTTGCCGATGACGCGCGGCGCGACGCCCGAGGCGACCTGCAAGGCAGCCACGATGGCCCCGGCGCCGGGCGCCTCGCCGTACTCCGTCGGGTAGGTTACATCGGGGTTAGAGGCGATGAAGGTCGCGCCCCGGCGGATCGCCCAGGTGGCCTCGCGCAGTTTGTCGTAAGTGAGCGTCATATCCAGGCCCGCGACGACGAAATCCGGCCGTTCGTCGGCGCGGGTTACCAACACCATGCCGCGCGCCCGCAGCGCGTCTACCAGGCCGTCCTGCCCGACGACCAGCACGCGCGCCCCAGGGGCCAGGCCCGCCAGGTAATCCGCCGTCGCCAAGGCCGAGGTGAAGATGTGCTCCTCGGTCACGTGGATGCCCATGCGCGCCAGTTTGGCAACGTATTGGGCCGGCGTGCGCATCGCGTTGTTGGTCAGCATCAAGAAGGGGACGCCCGCCGCTTGGAGATGGGCAATGAAGTCCACCGCGCCCGGCAGCACGACGTCTCCTTCGTAGATGACGCCATCCATATCCAGGATGAACGCGCGCACATCCGCCAACGACCGCGAGGTTGAGTCCGCGCCGCCTGGTCGGAACGGCGGTAGGTCGCTAACCCGCGTCATGGACATCTCGCTCCACGTCGCTGGCGGCGGTGGCGATGGCCCAACTGACGATGCCCCACGTGCCGCCCGAGAGGATGATGGCGATCAGGATGGAAAGGGGATGCCAGGACACCTGGCCGCGCAGGATGCCTATCAGCGTCATGACGATGGCGAGCGCGGCGAAGAGAAGCGCAACCTTGAGAGGGCCGGGTAGCCGGGTCCCACGTTTCGTCAACACAGCGAAATCTCCTGAGGAAAGTTCAAGATTCAACGCAGAAGGAGCACCGAGCATGGTGCCTTGTCCACCACGAAGCGCGCGACGCCGCCCAGCAGGAACCGCTCTAACCCCGGATGTTGCCGCCCCAGGATCAAAAGGTCAATGCGGCGCTCTTGGGCGATGCGCAGGATGGTTGGGCCGACAGGGCCTTCGGCCAGGATGGTCTCCGCCGCAACCCCGTCGGCCGCGGCCAGGGCTTTTGCCTGCGCCAGGCGCTCCTCGCTGCGCGCCCGCTCGGCCGCGCGCATCTCCGCCTCCCGCTGCGGAGAGAGGCGCCGGGGAAGGGTGTAGTGCTGGGCCTCCTCCACCCCCTCTATGACCGTCGGATCAAAGACGTGCAGGAAATAAAGGGTATGGGCGCGAAAATCTACGAACCGGGATGCCTTGCGCCACTGCTCCTCCAGTCGCTGGCCGCGTATGCTGAACAGGATGTTCATGGCGGACCTCCTCTCAGGCGCTGACGCCAAGGCGCCTTCAGGCCGCCCGCCGACAGTCTTGAACGTTCAGTTGCAGCCGTCGCTCGCCGTTCCATTCGTTCATCTCCAGCATGAAAGCCACGTCTACATCTATCGGCGGGGTCAGGTGGCTTTGCCAGTGGGCGCGATGAAAAGCGATGGCGTCCCACGTCCACCAGCCGTCGGTCAGCGTAAGGATCAAGTGCTTACCATCGGAGCGGTTAGTCCGCACGTTCACCACCTTCACGCCGCGCACGCACAGGATGGGCGCAGGGTTGTCATACCCGCAAGGTTCCAACCGCGCCAAATCTCGCTGCAAGTTCTCGCTCAGGTCTGCGAGGCGAACCTCGGCGTCCACGAGCAGGGTCGGCACGAGTTCGTGCCCCTTGAGGCGTTGGGCTGCCAGGCTTTGGAGACGCTCTTTCAGGGCGGGCACATCGTCGTTGCGGACGGTAAAGCCGGCTGCCGCAGCATGCCCACCGTACTTAACCAGCAGATCATGGCACTCGTCCAATGCGGCGGTGATGTGAAACTCCGGGATGCTGCGCGCGGAGCCGCGCGTCGTCTGCGGGCCTCTCTCCATGACGACGGCGGGCCGGTAATAATCTTCCGTCAGGCGGCCGGCAACCAACCCTACGATGCCTGCCTGGAAGCCCTCGCCCTCAGCAAAGAGGACGGGGCCTTGGGGCGGCGATTCCTCTATTTGCCTCTTGGCTTCCTCCAACGCTTGTTGGGTGAGCCTTTGCCGCTCCTCGTTGAGATCGTTCAATTGTTTGGCGAGCGGCTCCGCTGCGGAGGGATCAGGCGCGTTGAGGAGTTCGTAGGCGATCATGGCCGACCTCAGTCGCCCGGCCGCGTTCAGCCGGGGCCCCAGCGCATAGGCGATCCTCTCCGCGTTCACCCGGCCCGGCGTGCAGCCCGCCCTCTCCAGCAAGGCGCGCACGCCGGGACGTTGCGCCTCGTTGATCTGGGCCAGGCCCCGCCGCACCAGCGTCCGGTTTTCACCCCGCAAGGGCACGATGTCGGCCACCGTGCCGAGCGCGACCAGGTCCAGCAGGTTCTCTTCCCAGGCCGGAGGAACCTCGCGCGCAAGCGTTGGCTCCTGCCTCTCCGCCTGGAGGAGCGCCTGCGCCAATTTGAAGGCCAGCCCCACGCCTGCCAATTCTTTAAAGGGATACGCGCAGTCGGCGCGCTTAGGGTTGATGACGGCCAAGGCCTCAGGCATCACCGCGCCGGGATAGTGGTGGTCGGTCACGATGAGGTCCAGGCCCAGCCTGGCAGCGTGGCGCGCCTCATCTACGGAGCGAATGCCCGAATCCACCGTGATCACGAGCCGAACGCCTTGCGCGGCGAGTTTGTCTAACGCCTTCTCGTTGAGCCCATATCCCTCATCGGCCCGGTCGGGGATGTAGGGTTGCACCCTGCCGCCCAGCCTCTGCAGCGTCTGCACCAGCAACGCGGTCGCCGTCACGCCGTCGGCGTCAAAATCGCCGTAGATGGCGATAGGCTCGCCCCGGCGGAGCGCCTCACGGATGCGGGCGACGGCTTCTGGCATCTCTTTCAGCAGGAAAGGATCGGATAGGGGCGTTTCGCCGCGCAGGAAGGCGCGGGCAAGGTCTGGATCGGTCAGGCCGCGGTTGTAAAGGATCTGCGCCATCACGGGCGAAGAGCAGAGGCCGCGCAGGCGGGACACGATGGCCGGCGGCACCGGCGACCGAATAGATTTCACCTCCCAACGTTTGCTTGGCAACGGCACGCGGATATGGAACGCACCCATAGCACAGGCTCTATCCGGCCATCACCGATCGGTGAACACCGGCAGATGGCCGAGGGCGACGATCTCCTTCCAGCGCTCAGGGTCGCCCTCGGTGAAGACGGCTGCCTCGGCGACGACCTGTCCTCCGGCCTTCTTGACCAGGGCGCGCATGGCGTTCAGCGTGCTGCCGGTGCTGATCACGTCGTCCACCAGGATAAGTCGCTTGCCCTGCACCAAGGCGCGATCCTTGCCATCCAGCCAAAGGGTTTGCGGCTTTCCCGTCGTGATGGATATCGTCTCCTCGCTCAGGGCATTCACCATGTACGGCTTGAGGATCTTGCGCGCCACGATGTAGGGGATGCCCATCTCGACCGAAAGGGCATACGCCAGGGGGATGCTCTTGACCTCTGGCGTCATCAGCGCGTCGGCGTCCTTAGGCAGGCGTCGGGCCAGTTCCTTGGCGCAGCGTTGCACCACCTCGGTATCGCCCAACATGTTGAAGATGGCGATGCGCACGCCCGGAGCGACCTCAAAGAGGGGCAACTTCCGGGTGAGGCCACAGATCTCAACGGTGTAGTATTCCTGATCGGCCGTCGTCATGGGCTGATCCTCCTGGGAGTGAGGAATGGCTTCACGCCCGGAACGGGCACGGGCGACCGCGGGCTCGTTGCCTGGCCCCGCCTTGCTCATTCTAGCATAAACCAGGCGAAAGACCAAGCATAAAAAAGGCGGGGGCACCAGCCCCCGCCTGACCGCCGCTTCTCTCAGGCTAGAGCCATTTCTGCTGGCGCATGAAGTTGGTCACCCAAGGGATGTCAAAGCGCTTGCCCTGATAGGCCAGGTAAGCGTAGTACAGGGCCGGGATGATGGGCAGGAAGAAGAGGATCCACAAGATCAACCCCAAGCAGCCCAGCGTGATGATGGTGAGAATCGTGTAGACGATGGCTGCGGCGATCTCATAGATGAAAGCGGCTACCAGGAAGCCCAGGGACTGAATGGCATGGTAGCGCTGGAAGGGTCGGCTTCTGTTCGTCTCCGACAAAAGGATGATGAGAGGGACGATGATGGGGATGATGATCTGGCTGGCATAGGCCAGCGCGGCCATCAGCCGATCGTTTTCGGTGGCCTCGGCATCCACCCAGACGCCGGTGGCGACCTGCTTGACTGCGGCCTGGGCTTTCGCAGCGGCCGCAGCGGCGGCCTCTTGCGCCTTCTCGCTCGCGGGGGTCCCACCCTTGGACGGCTCGGGCGCCGTGCCCTCCGGCTCGGGGCCGGTAGGCCGCTCGTCGCCGGGGCCTTGCACCGTCGGTGTACCTTGGTCGGTCATGGTCAGCCTCCTTAAAATGTGCGCGGGGCTTGCCTTCCCTTGCGCCTAGATTGTACCAGCCTGAGGGGAGTCTGTCAATTCACTTCAGATGGTAGCACGCCCGCGTCTCCGGCGCATGACCCATGCCCGACATGAGGCTGACATTCTACGCCAGCCTATCCATCAGGACTTTGGGATCTGGTGGATCCAGGCTTGGTACTCCTCAATGTCTCGGTCCAAAAGGAGGCGGTTGAGCAAGGCGCGGTGGCGGCTGCGATCCGGGGGGAGAGGGCGGCGGTTGGCTTCCAGACGTTTCAAGACCGCGATGGCCAACACGGCAAGGCAGGCCAGCGTCACGGGGCTGGGTTGGCCCGTCCACCAACTGAACAGGGGAAGGAAAAGGAGCCCCAACAGCGCGCCGACGGCCGTGAGGCGAAGCGCGTATCCCAAGGCCAACCCTCCCAACAGCGGCACCCAGCCCCAAGGCGCGATGACGAGCAAGAAGCCCAGGGTGGTTCCCAGACCGCGCCCTCCCTGAAGGTTTAAGAATAAAGACCAGTCGTGGCCGATGATGGTCGCCAGGCCGGCCACGATAACGCTTCCCGTGCCCCACTCCTCTCGCCACGCCAGCCAAGCGGGAAGGGCCCCTTTGGTCACGTCTAGAATCCCTCCTACTACCGTGGCCCAGCGTCCTACCCACACCCCGACGTTGGACCCTCCTACGGTGCCGCTGCCGTAGGCGCGCAGATCAATCCCTCTCGCCCAACGCGCCAAGAGGTAGGAAGGAGGGATGGAGCCAACCACGTAACCCAGGATGGCCGCCAGGAGAGTCTCCATGGTCCCTCATTCGGTATAGAAGGCCACTCCTAGGACGCCGGGCCCCGTATGGGCTCCCATGACGGGGGTGAAATCGGTCATGTATAGTTCGGTGCAGCGGAATTGGGCTGCGATGAGGGCCCGTAGGGCCTCGGCCTCGGCGGGAACATCGGCCTGAAAGATGGCCACGTGCACGGGGCGATCGCCCGCCTGCGCGGCCATGAGCTCTACGAGCCGCGCGACCGCCCTCCGTCGGGTGCGAGGGATCTCCACCAAGCCGGCCCCGCTCTCACCGTCCAAACAAAAGATGGGGTTGATGTGCAGCAAGGAGCTCGCCAGGGAGGCCAGGGCAGGCACCCGACCGCTCCGCTGTAGGTAATCTAGGCGCTCCAGAGTGGCATACACGCGCACCCGCTTGCTCACCGTCTCGGTGCAAGCCAAGACCTCCTCCAAGGTGCCCCCTTGCTGCGCGGCGCGCGCCGCCGCCAGGACGACGAAGCCTTGTCCCATGGCAGCCGTCTTGCAGTTCACCACCCGCACGGGCACCTCTTTCACCTCTTGGGCCGCCAGATGAGCCGCGGAGAAGACGGAACTGAGGTTGGGCGGCAGATGCAGCGAGACGATCGCCTCAGCCTGTTCGCTCAAGCGCCGGTACACGGCTAAGAAATCCCCTACGGCCGGGCCCGCCGTGGTAGGGAGGGTTGCCGCCGTGCGCAGGCGGCGGTAAAACTCGGCAGGGGTTATATCTATCCCGTCGCGGTAGGCCTTTCCTTCCCAGTACAAGGTCAGCGGGACGACGTAGATGCCGTGCGCTTGGGCCACCTCAGGCGGCAAATTCGCGCTGGAGTCGGTGACGATCGCGATCTTGGCCATGGTCTACCCCCCGTTTGCTGACTTGTACTGGGTTGGGTGCCGACCTCGTACGGGCCCCGACCAGGGAAGAAAAGATCGCATCTAGTTTAATACAACAACACCATAACACACCTATCGTTACAATGCAAGGTCGCTGCCAGCGGCGCGAGGGCTTTGGCGTTTCATTTGGCCGTCGGCGTGGCCGATGATAGAATGGTTGTTGGAGGCATCGTGAGATGCGAGCGATTTTCATGGGGACGCCGGATTTCGCCGTGCCGACGTTGGCGATGCTGGCAGACTGCTACGAGGTGGTAGGCGTCTATACCAGGCCCGACAAGCCCGCGGGCCGGGGGCAAGAACTTGTGCGATCGCCGGTGAAAGAGTTTGCCCTGGCGCGCGGCTTACCTCTATACCAGCCGACGACTTTGCGCAAGCCGGAAGCGGCGGCCGTGCTGCGCGCCTTGCAGCCCGATGTGATCGTGGTCGCAGCCTTTGGCCTTATCCTGCCCCCAGAGGTGTTGGCCATCCCACCTTACGGTTGCCTGAACGTCCACGCCTCGCTTCTTCCGCGTTGGCGAGGCGCGGCTCCTGTCGCGGCCGCGATCCTCGCCGGCGACGCCGAGACGGGCTGCACCATCATGCGCATGGACGCGGGGATAGATACGGGGCCTATTTTGGCCCAAGCGGCCCTTCCCATCGCGCCGGATGACACGACGGGAAGCCTGACGGCGAGGTTGGCCCATCTCGGGGCGGAGTTGTTGGCCGTCACGCTGCCGCGTTGGGTGACAGGCGAGATCTCGCCTCAGCCCCAAGATGAGGCGCGGGCTACCTATGCGCCCGTCATACGCAAAGAAGAAGGGCGGTTGCATTGGGCGCGGCCGGCGGATCATCTGGCTCGCCAGGTGAGGGCGTACCAGCCTTGGCCCGGCGCCTATACCACCTGGAATGGGCTGTGGCTGAAGGTCCTGTGGGCCCATGCAGAGGAAGGCGAGTCGCCGGGGCCGGGCCGCGTGGTGTCTTGGAAAGAGGGGGCGGCCGTGGGAACCGGCGCGGGCCTCCTGGTGTTAGACAAGGTGCAGCTGGCCGGTCGGCGTCCGATGCCCATCGCCGATTTTCTGCGAGGTGCGCGTGGCTTTGTGGGGAGCGTTCTGGAATGAATACGATGGGAAAAGGCCCGACCATTTGCCAAATGCGGTGCTCGGTGATATAATCGGGCCGTTGTCGGGGCGTAGCGCAGCCAGGTAGCGCACTTGAATGGGGTTCAAGTGGTCCCCGGTTCAAATCCGGGCGCCCCGACCTGATGTAGTGGTGTTGGCCCTGGTACCCACTACCTGTAGTGGTGTCGGGGCTTTTTGCTTTCCAGACGGCCCGTCGTGATGTCGTCACGATGTCGTACTGATGTCGTCAAACATCTGTGCTACACGCCAGGACTCACCCGAGAGGAGGGGGAAACATGTCTCTCAGGCGAGCACCTGGCGAGGGCTGTATCTACCGGCGGTCTGATGGCCGTTGGGAAGGCAGCCTGCAAGTGGATGGTAGGCGCAAGACGGTCTACGGCAAGACCCGGCAGCAGGTGTTGGCGAAGCTGGCGGAACTGCGCAAGCAGGCGGCGGCCAGCGGTGCCCTGCCGGACCCGGGACGACGAACGGTTGACGACCTGCTCACTGCCTGGCTGGAAGCGGTGCGCCCCAACGTGAAGCCGTCCACAGCAGAGCACTATGAGCTGCTGGCCAATACCTACCTGCGCCCCGCCCTGGGGAGCATCCTCCTGGCCAAGCTCACTCCCCATCGTGTCCAGGTTCACCTGGCCAGGCTACAGGACCGCCCACGTGTGGCCCAGTTGACCTACCACGTGTTGAAGCAAGCCTGCGGGTTGGCGGTGCGCTGGCGTTGGCTGGGCGAGAACCCGTGTGATCGGGTGCTGAGGCCGCAGTATCGAGCACGGCGCAAGGACGTATGGACCCCTGAGCAGCTACGCACCTTCCTGGAGGGCAGTCGGAAGCATTGGCTTTACCCTCTGTGGCATACCCTTCTGGCATCTGGTTGCCGTCTGGGCGAGCTTCTCGCCTTGACCTGGGGCGATGTGGACTTTGACGCTAGCGCAATCCGCATCACCAAGACCCTCCAGCGGGTGGGCGGCGAGTACATCCTGGGCGAGCCCAAGACCGAAGCGGGCCGGCGCACCATCGCCCTGCCGGCAGAGGCCATGGCGGTGCTCAAGGCGCAGAGAGGGCGGCAGGCTGTGGCCCGGTTGCAGGGATGGCGCAACGAGCATGACCTGGTGTTTACGGCCCCCACCGGTGCGCCCCTGCATCGGGCGGTAGTGGCCCATGCGCTGCGCAGGGAGTGTGACCGGCTGGGCCTACCACATCTGACCCCGCATGGCCTGCGGCATCTACACGGCAGTCTGCTCCTGGACCAAGGGCTACCGGTTCCAGCAGTGTCGGCCCGTCTGGGCCATGCTCACCCTGGCGTCACGATGAGCACCTATGCTCACCTGATAGGGCGCAGAGACGACGCTGGCGCACAGGTGATCTCGAAGGCGTTGGGGCCAGCAGGCAGCCCGACTGCTGGATAGGCTGGCGAGCGGTTGAGCCTGCGGGCGAATCGCCTATAATCAAGAAACAGCCGGGTGGTTCCTGGCCAGAACCCGCAAGTCCTGCTGGCCATAGACGGCAGGAGCCCGGCACTTTCCAGCATCGCTATGGAGGTGCGATTATGTCTCTGGTCTTTTCAGTCCCCTGCGACTTCGACAGCGTCCGAGTGGCAATTGCCGAGGTCGTCCATCGATTCGGATGGTCTCACGTCTACCGCTACGATGAACTAATTCCCGGCTGGTGCGAGTGGGAAGTGCTGGACCCTCTCAGCCCGGAGAGGAAGGGCACCATCCGCTTACGAAAGCTAGGCGACGGCGTGCGCTTGTCAGTCCCCGCCGTGTTGGACATCGCCAACATCCTGGTCCCCATGCTTCAATCGCTGGGCATACCCATCCGACCAAGAGAGCAGCTATTACCGCTGGGCAGGCATGAAGCGTCAGCACTTGCCCCTCAAGCTCCAAAAGGCAGGCGGGCGCATGGGGTACAGGGGAGCACGCTGGACCGAGTGAAAGAAGCCCTGTCCCTGATAAAGGAAGGCATACCAAAGACCAAGGCATGCAAGCGGGTGGGTATCGATGTCAGGACTTATGACCGCTATGCGCCCGAGCTTGCAGACTGGGAGTCCGACGACGACTAATTTTTAAGGTTCATCCCCCATCTTGGAGTTGGAGAGTTGCCAACTCTCCAACTCCAATGTGCTAAGCTGGTAGCAGAAAATACGCTACCAGCTTTTTTGTTGCCTAGGAGGTGAAAACATGGCGCTGATGATACCGCATAAGGCGGCCCGGCTGTTGTATGACCTGGCGCTGGCCAACAAGAAAGACCCTAGCGACTTATTGGCCGAGCTTATAGAGCGGGCTGCTGAAGAGCAAAAGCGAGGGGCTAAGCAGGCGACGGAGCGCATCGCTAAATGCTACCACACGCAAACGCAAACGGAGGTCCGGCAATGACACAACAGACGGCAAAGCCCGCCGTTCGGGGCGGCGGGCGTGGATTGGACAGCAGCCTTCCGGGCAGGAACGGGCTGCACCCACATTTTACCCCAGTTGCCCTGGCTGTGCAAAAACGTGGCCGACTGTGCGTTGTGGCGAAGCTGACCTACTTCATAGGCGACCGTGAGCCGATCCTGGCCGTGGCCTGGCGCTCACAACAGGGAACCAAGTCAGCAATCTCTATGCCGGTGGCGGCCCTGACGTATTCCCGGCGGCGGGGGGCAACCCGCTTCTATCTGCGAGACGACAGGCGTATGACGATGCTGACCTGCGACCTGGCGACCTTCGAGCGGGGCCAGTTGCGGCCTGACGGTGAACGCTACATTCCGCTTTCGTGGCTGCAACCTGTGCCCTGGCGGCCCTGGGCATACGCCGATATGGTTGTTGAGCTGGCCGCACCGAAGCCGGTGGCGGCACAGCAGCTTGCGCTATTCGGTTGAGGTTGGCCATGGGCGATCTGCTGAATGCTGTGCTCTCCAAGCTGTCCAAGGGCGACTGCCCCGATAGTAAATGGCCTGATTCTAAGGGCGATTACTGGCCGTTGAGCCCCTTCCGATCTGATAGCCACACGGGAAGCTTCTCCGTTGGCCCGAAGGGTTGGTACGATTTCGCTACCGGCGAAGGCGGGAGCCTGGCCGATCTAGCCACAAGACTGGGGGTGTTGCAGTGTTGCAGTGTTGCGCAGGGGGTTAAACACCCCCCCTCCCCCCCTGGCCTTACCTTAGAGGAGTACGCCAAGGGAAAGGCGCTGCCGGTTGACTTTCTTGTCGGCCTGGGGTTGGCGACGACGTATCTCCAAGGGAAGCCGTGCGTCCGCATTCCCTACCACGACACCGACGGCGTAGAGACGGGGGCCAGGCTCCGACTAAACATGGCGGGCAAGAATCGGTTTCGCTGGCGCAAAGGCACAAAGGTAATGCCCTACGGCCTGGAACGCTTGGACGAGGCCCGTCAGGCGGGCTACGTCGTGCTGGTGGAGGGCGAGTCCGACGCTCAAACCCTGTGGCACTACGGCATCCCTGCGTTGGGCATCCCCGGTGCGGCCACCTGGAAAGCTGAATGGGGAACCTACCTGGACGGTCTCACGATTTACCTCTGGCAGGAGCCGGACGAAGGAGGCCAGACCTTCGCTCAGACCATCGGCAAGGCGCTACCAGAGGTGCGCATCATGACAGCCCCTCAGGGGCGGAAGGATGTATCCGAATGCCACATCCTGGGCGACGATCTGCCGACCTTGCTTCGGTGGCTTATGGGCGAATCCAAGCCGTACCGAGAGGTAATGGCTCAGGCGGTGAGCGCAGAGGCCCAAGCGGCCCGACTCCAGGCGGGTGACCTGCCGACTTGCCCCGACATTCTGGGCAGGTTTGAGGCGCTGTTGCCCCGACTTGGTGTCGTCGGTGAGGGCCGCAACGCCAAGCTGCTGTATCTGGCCTTGACCAGTCGTCTGCTGGCCCGGCCCGTATCGGTGGCCGTCAAGGGGCCGTCGTCGGGCGGCAAGTCGCATGTGGTGAGCAAGGTACTGCAAACCTTCCCCACATCGGCCTACTTGGACTTTACGTCCATGAGCGAACACGCCCTTGTCTACGATGAGCGGCCTATCTCGCACAGGTTTATCGTGCTGTATGAGGCGGCGGGGCTGGGGAGCGACGTCCAAGGCGAAGTGAACGTGCTAGCCTACTGCCTACGCTCCCTGTTGTCCGAAGGCTGTATCAAGTACACGACTGTGGAGAGAACCGCCGACGGCATGAGGCCCAAGGTGATCGAGCGACCTGGGCCGACGGGACTCATCACAACAACAACCTGGGCGAACCTGCATCCTGAGAATGAAACCCGATTGCTCAGCATCACGGTGCGAGACGACGCTGAGCAGACCCGAAACATCTTCGGCGCCATGGCCGACCGGGCGAACGGGCAAGGCCCGGCTGAGCCGGACCTTGCGCCCTGGCAGGCGCTACAGGCCTGGCTTGAGTTGGCAGGCGAGCGGAGAGTGACCATACCCTACGCTCACGTGCTGGCAGAGAAGGCGAACCCGAAGGCGGTCCGTCTACGGCGAGACTTTGGGCAGCTATTGTCACTGAACCAGGCGCACGCAATCCTACACCAAGGCAGCCGAGAACGTGACGGGCAAGGCCGCATCATGGCGGTATTGGACGACTACCGGGCTGTGTACGATCTCGTACTGCCAGTTATCAGTGAAGGCGTAGAGGCGACGGTAAGCCCCGCCCTCCGAGAGACGGTTGAGGCGGTGGCCGAGCTAAGCCGCCAACACGACCGACCCGTGAGCGTGACCGAACTGGCGCAACGGCTAAAGCTGGACAAGTCGGCAACAAGTCGCAGGGTACGGGTGGCGCTGGACCTGGGCTATCTGGTCAACACCGAAGACAGACGGGGCCGCCCGGCGAAGCTGCTCCCTGGCGAACCGTTGCCAACGGAAGAGCCGATACTGCCCAGCCCGGAAACTGTTGCAGCGTTGACTCCAACGGGGGGTTACGAACCCCCTCAAGGCCAAAATTACGAAAATTACTCCCTGGCAGAGGGGGGAGGGGGGTATATACCCTCCGAACAACACTGCAACACTGCAACACTTGCCCGAGCTAACCATGTCTGACAAACTTTGGAAAGCCAGCGAGCGTGTCCTAGCGAAGCGCCTAGGCGGTCGGCGAACCGGTCCGAGCGGTCGGGCTGGCCCCGACGTCGTAGCCGACTGGCTGCAGGTGGAGGTCAAGACTCGCAAGCGTCTGCCGATCTGGCTGGGGGATGCTTTGCGGCAGGCACGTGTCGGCTGCCCGGAGTACCGGCTGCCAATTGCCATCCTACACCAAGTCGGCCAGCGTCACGACGGCGATCTGGTCGTTATGGCCCTGTCCGACTTTGAGGTATGGTTTGGCCCTGTGGCAGGTGAAGAGACATGAGGGTCTGTAGCATCTGTTCACACCCACAGCGGCCTGAGATTGACCGGGCGCTGCTTGCATCCGAGCCAGAGCGGGCCATAGCGGGCCGCTACGGGGTGAGTCGGGCCGCCTTGGGCAGGCATCGGGCCCACATCGCTGCGGCAGTCCAGGCACAGCAGGCGATGACCGTTGAGCGACTGCTGTGCGATTTGGCCGATCTGCAGCAGCGAGCGCTGGCCTTGCTTGCAAAGGCCGAGGACGCTGGCGATCTGCGGGCAGCCTTGGCCGCTGTTCGGGAAGTAAGGGGGGTGATTGAGACTGGAGCGAAACTGATTGAGACGAGCGAACTCCGCAAGCGGGTTGAGGACCTGGAGCGAATCGTTTCAGAAAGGAGTACACCATCATGAGCGTAAGGAAGGCTGTGATGCGGCTGGAGCGGATGTTGAGACCCGCCAGCCTGACGAGGCGATGGCTGGCCGTACTGCGGGATGTGGATCGCATCATGGACGGTCTTGATCCAGCCCACAGGCCAGCGTCCGAGGAAACCCTGCGGCAATGGGCGAGGGAAGCGGCGGCTACAGGCCGTGAGCCCGGCGACGTGCTAGCAGAGATTCTGACCGCCAACGCACAGAAAGCACGGGAGGTACACAATGGCAACCTATGAGGAAAGACTAGTTGAGTCGGTTGAGGCGCAACGCCTGGCGGATCGTCTGCGGCCCGATCTGGAGACTCTCAGAGGGGCTACTGCGAGGGTGGCGGCCCTGATAGTGGCCATGCGCAATGAGGTACACCAGGCGCAAGCCGACAATGCCTGGCGCATGACCCCGGCGGGGATGGCCGAGATTGAGAACGGCATCCGCAACCGGACCCTGCAGGCGATTGACAGCCTGGAGCAGGAGTGCCAGGCCGCCAAGGCGAGCATTGAGCGTGCTCTGGCTGCTGCTGAGCAGCGACCGGAGGGCGATCCCCAAGCCCGCATTCTCGCCGAACTGCAGGAGCAGCGGGCATGGGCACGCATCCGCCCCGTCCTGGATCGGCTGGACGGCCCGGCGCTGATTGAGCGCATCGGGAGCCTGGCCAAGCAGGCGGCAGAGGCGGGCGACGATGCTACCCTTCGGGCGCTAGAGGCCGAGGTTGCTGCCTACCTGGAGGCCAAAGGGGTGGCGAGTTACACTCGGGCTGTCCTGAATACCATCGCACAGGTGCGGTTGCCACACCTGCCCCCGGCGGCACGGCTGGCAATCAAGGTTCGGCAGGAGTGGGAACTGGGTTGGCCCAGGCTCCTGGCTGCCTTTCAGCAGGCAAGGCATGAGGCAACGGGCAAGGGTGGCATGACCGTTATGTTGCCAGGCTGGGCCCCGACCGAGTCGGTGCGTCTCTAACTGAATAGGTAGCGGGCGCAGTCAATGACGACGGGCGCCCGCTTTTGCATTCCTGCGGACTTGGTGTAGAATACCTCCAGCAACAGAAAAGCCCCTGCGACGGGCTCAACGTCCAGGGGCAGGGCCTAGGTGCGTGCACACCACAGGCGAGCGTAGTATAACATAGACCCGCCTTAGGTGGCAAACCTGGGCGGGTTTTTCATTCACAACCGAGTCCTGGCGATGTCGTACGGATGTCGTCAAACGTCCGCAAGGCCGTTGCGCCACTACCGGTAGTTGGTGCATGAGCCATAATCCACAACATCTAGCGGGGCGTAGCGCAGCCAGGTAGCGCACTTGAATGGGGTTCAAGTGGTCCCCGGTTCAAATCCGGGCGCCCCGACCTGAGAAACAACCTGTAGTGGCTTGCCCCTTGTAGTGCCACTACAGGTTGTTGTTTTCACACCGTCCACCACCGCGCCTGGCGCACTTCAGTTGGGTCGCGACCACTTGATTCGCGTGAATTTCCCTTGCGCCGGTCAAGACGAAAAAACGGCCTTGCCACCTTAAGGGCAGTGCAACCAACATTGATGTGCCCATCCGTAGCCGCCACGCCCTGGGGAATCCAACCCTTTTGGGCAGCATTGTTCGGGTAATGCGCCAGCCTCTTGGGGGTGCAGCGCATGGCCTCGCGCGACAACAGGAAGTCGTCATAGGCCAGGCGCAGGGGAGCAGGTGCAGAGACGGGAAGGATTTTAAGGTGAGGCAGTCGCTCATGTGGCATGGCGTTAGTCCACCTACGCCAATGCCACAAGGGGTAGGGGGGAAAGGGGATGCTGCAACCTACAGGTGGTACATGAGCCGCGAAGGACTCGAACCTTCAACTCCCTGCTTAAAAGGCAGGTGCTCTGCCAGTTGAGCGTACGCGTGTTCTACGCGACCTGTAGGGGAATTGACGGCTGATTGACCCTACGCATTGTGGCGCGACGCAGGGGGAGCAAGACCGTGCCACATGAGCACCTGCCTCACCTTAAAATCCTTCCCGTTTCCGCGCCTTCTCTTTTGCGCCTGGCCTATGACGACTTCTTGCTATCGCGCGAGGCCATGCGGTGTACCCCCAAGACCTTAGAACATTACCACTACACGGCGCGCGTCTTTGTGGAGTGGCTAGAGGCGCGCGGCGTCGTCAGGCCTGAAGAGGTCAAGGCTAGCCATGTGCGCGCGTACCTGGCCGAAGCGCGACGGCGCGGCCTGAAGGACACGGCCATTCACGCGCACGCGCGCGGCGTCAAGACCTTCCTGCGCTTCCTGCACGCCGAACGGTACATCCCCGAACCGATAGCCGTCCAG
>DAOTYP010000207.1:0-27492 GCA_034434975.1 Anaerolineae bacterium
GCCCTGATCTCACGCTTGAGCTGGTGGATGTAGTCAAAAGGAGCCGATACCCCCGCCCTCTCAAGGTGGACTCCGCCCCGGAAAGCATCTCCATCGTCAAAGGATCGTGGGCGAAGGGGACCATGAAACCGATCAAAGACGACGTGTTGGAGACCTTGGCCAGGAATCCTCGCACATAGGTGCCCTTGCCGGGGACGCGGTACAGAAGGCCCTCATTCTCCAAAGTCGCCAGGGCTTGCCGCACGGTCCCTCGGCTGATGTGAAGATCTTGCGCGAGTTGCCATTCCGTCTCTAGGCGGGTATCGGGTAGAAGATCGCCTGCCAGGATGCGCTCCCGCAACTGGTTGGCCAATTGCAGGTAGATGGGGCATGGGCCTTCCCGGCGAACGGCGAAAGCAGGCTTTTTCATGTGTATACAATACTATACCAATTATACCATGAAATCCTGCGCTGTCAAGAGGGTGCTTCGCTGAGCAGCAATTCCAAATATGGCATAAGGTAGTCACTCTAGGGCCATATCAAGGTGGGTGGTCATGAATGTGAGAAGGTGCTCCCAACTCTCAAAGAACAAGTAGCGTGTCAAGGCCCGGATGTCGTCGAAGAAGGTGTGGCGAGTGCCAAGTTCAGCCCGCAGGCGTTGGTACTGGCGATCGCACCGTTGTAGTACGGTGTGGCAGAGAAAGGCCAAGAGAGCAAGGATGACCACCACCATAGATAAGTACCGCTGGCCATGGCCATAGTTGTGTTCCAGGTGATAGCCATGATTCTTGAGCACATGGTTGTTCTCGTTTTCGATCTTCCAACGAGCCCGGCCGGCGGCGATCAGGGGCCGGATCGTGGCCTCCGCCGTTACCTCGTGGTTAGTGGCAAAAGCGTTTTGGTAGAGAATTTCGCCGGTGGCCTCGCGGACGATGGTCAATTCACACCCATTGACGGCGAGGGCTTTGGCTCCGGCGCGGAGGGGGACCTGATTGACGAAGCGATAGCACCAGCGTTCGCAGCCCTGACCGCTCCAGCGGCGGTCTTCCAGGTGTGTCACGGCGTTTATCTTGGTCAACAGCGCCACTTCCTCGTACAGGGCGAGGTGGGAATCGGGCTTGCACGTCATGATGAAATCGAGATGATGGGCCAAGAGCAACTCACAGAAGGGCTGATGGCAGTACAGGTCATCGGCTAGCACCGTCACCCGGACCTCGGCTTTGCCCGGTGCCACGAGGGCCGGAATCAGCACCGTATGGGCATAGTGGGTCGTCTCACCTCTGACGGACACCGTACAGTGGCGACAGTGGATCCGGGTGGAATGGAAGTGCTCGGTGCCGTCCAGGGAGCAGAGCCATCCGCCAGCAAAGCGATAAGCCGGGTCCATGATCTCGTCCTGAGTCAATTGCTCTAGGATCGTCCAGAACGGCGCCCCAGGTGCATGGGGGCGATCGGATCGAGGAGATTGCGAATCTGGGGGTCGCTGGGAATCTGGGCCACCCCAAACAGACTCGGAGCATTGTTGCGACCCTTGTGCCGTTGCATGTCCCGCTGATATGCTAAGAACGAGGGGGACTGGGTAAAGAAGACGCCAAACGCCCCCAACGCCGCATCGCATAGGCTGTACCGCGTGTTCTGGCCCGTCCGGTGCTCCGGCAACTCCATGAAGGTGGTAGTCAGAATCGCCAACAACTGAGCAAACGATAGTGGCTTTGCCATCGCCTCCACTCCTACCTGAGTTGGCGATGACACTACCACAGATCACCCACCTTGTCATATTTGGAATTGCTGCTCCTGACGGTTGGATTTGACGCCCCCTATGATTCGTGGTATAATGAACGCAGAAAAATGGGATAACCCCAAAGAAACACGACCTACATTCAGAAGAAGTCAAGATAGGTTTGTTTCGCGTTTCTGGGCATCCCGCCTGGCATCGAGCCCCCTCGGTATAGACCTTCCCGAGCCTGCTATTGCACGCCGCTGCTGCTGAGCGGCAAAAGGTCATATCTACAGGAGCATGTGGGTGCGGCAGAGCCGTTTCTGAGGCTGACGCGCCTGCAGTGCACTTGGGCCTAGATGGTCGGTCGTGCCCCACAGCGATTATCATATCGGGCCTCAACCACTTGCCTTGCGCCCTGCGCTTCGTCATCGGGTGCGCAGGGTCAGGTCCTTTCCGCTTGCCCGCCGCGGGGAGAGTGATCAGTTATGAACATGGCCGAGTTGGAAACCAAAACCTTGTCTGCCCTGCAAGAGATGGCCCGCCAAATGGGCCTGACAGGTTATACGCGCCTGAAGAAGTATGACCTGATCATGCGTCTGCTGCGGGCCCAAGCCGAGCAACAGGGCTTCACCTTCGGAGGCGGCGTCCTGGAAACCATGCAGGACGGCATCGGCTTCCTCCGCTCCGACCATCTCCTGCCAGGGCCTGAGGACGTGTACGTCTCGCAGTCGCAGATACGCCGCTTCGGCCTGCGCACGGGAGATTTCGTCGTCGGCCAGGTGCGCCCCCCTAAAGAGTCGGAGAAGTACTACGGCCTCCTCAAGGTGGAGGCGGTCAACGGCATGGACCCCGAGATGGCCAAACTGCGCCCCACCTTTGAGTCCCTCACGCCCATCTTCCCCGACAAACAACTGAAACTGGAGACGGAGCCGAGCATCCTGGCCACGCGCCTCATAGACCTCATCGCCCCCATCGGGCGCGGCCAGCGCGGCCTGATCGTCTCGCCGCCCAAGGCCGGCAAAACGACCGTCCTCAAGCGCATCGCCAACGGCATCAGCGCGAACTACCCCGACGTGCACCTCATGGTCGTCCTCATCGGCGAGCGGCCGGAGGAAGTAACCGACATGGATCGCTCGGTGGAGGCGGAGGTCTACAGCAGCACCTTTGACGACCCCGTGACCTCGCACACGCGCGTGGCCGAGATGGCCCTGGAGCGGGCGAAGCGCCTAGTAGAATGTAAACGCGACGTGGTGATCTTGCTGGACTCCATCACCCGCCTGGCGCGGGCCTACAACCTGACCGTGACCCCTAGCGGCCGCACCCTGTCGGGCGGCCTGGACCCGGCCGCGCTTTACCCCCCCAAACACTTCTTCGGCGCGGCCCGCAACCTGGAAGAGGGCGGCAGCCTCACCATCATCGCCACCTGCCTGGTGGACACCGGCTCCCGCATGGACGACGTGATCTACGAGGAGTTCAAAGGCACCGGCAACATGGAATTGCACCTGAGCCGTCGCCTCGCCGACCGGCGCATCTTCCCCGCCTTTGACATTGAGCGCTCCGGCACGCGGCGTGAAGAACTCCTGTTGGACCCCGAGACCTTGAGCAGGGTGTGGACCTTGCGGCGCATGTTGGACGCTTTGGGCACCGGTGTGGACTCCATCATCCCCGTGTTAGAACGGATGGCCCGCACGCGCAACAACAAAGAGTTTCTGGCGACGCTGAACAAGGACATCTAACACCCAGCGAGGACTCATGCCACCCACACCGCCTGAAGCGGAACGGGCTCTCTCCGACGCGCAAGGGGCTGTGGCAGAGTGGGAATCGCCCTCCCCTTTCTGGGCGCGCCTCGCCACCTTTCTCAAACGGCGCGGCGGCTCGGCCACAGCGCAGGAAGCGGCCGCCCCGCTAACGGAGACCGCCGCGACGGGGGCACCTAGCGCGGAGCTCAGCGCAGAAGAGTGGGGGCCAGGCCATGCCCTCTGGCTGCGGCTGACGGCCATCATCGCCGGGCACGGGCCCGATCGGATGTCGCCCGTGCGCCTGGCGTCCCACGCAGCGGTCTTGCTGGTAACGGTGCTGGCCGTCCTCTTCAGCCGCGTGGAGCTCCCCCTTTGGGAATTGACCCTACCCGCAGCCGCCAACGGCCCGCAAGCCGCTTCCGCCAGCGCGACGTCCTTGTTTACCCTCGGCCCCGGCCAAACCTCGCCCATCGTGAGCGACAAGCTCCTATCTCGGGCGGCCGTCCCTTACACGATCATCCCGGAGCGGCCTCGCCTGGACATCCTGACCTACACCGTCCAGGTGGGCGACACCGTTTTCGGCATCGCGGCGCGCTTCAAGATCAGCCCGGAGACGGTGATGTGGACCAACAGCCGCCTGGAGGACAACCCCGACCTCCTCCGCCTGGGCCAGGAGTTGGTGATCCTCCCCGTGTCCGGCGTCCTGCACACGGTAGAGAAAGACGACACCCTTGAGAGCATCGCCAAGAAGTACAAGGTCTCGCCCGAGGTCATCCTCAACTACGAATGGAACAAACTGAACAAGGATAACCCCACCTTACAGGTGGGGCAGCGGCTCATCGTGCCGGGCGGGACGAAACCTTACGTGGAGCGCGTGGCCCATGCCTACAACGGGCCCGTGCCCAAGGGCGCCAAGCGCGGGACGGGGCTTTTCGTCTGGCCGGTGTCGGGCGTGGTGACGCAGAAGTTCTGGTCCAGGCACAAAGGCTTGGACATCGGCGCGCCCAACGGGACCGCGGTGAAGGCCGCCGATACCGGCTTCGTCGCCAGCGCGGGCTGGAGCGATAACGGGTACGGCTACTACGTCTTGATTGACCACGGCAACGGCTACCAAACGCTGTACGCGCACCTGAGCCGCATCCTGGTGGAGGTAGGGCAATCGGTCGGCAAGGGCCAGCGCATCGGCTCCGTCGGCAACACCGGCAACTCTACCGGCCCTCACCTGCACTTTGAGATACGCTACCAGGGAGTCCCCCGCAACCCCTACGGTTTCCTACCCTGAACGGGTTGTCTGAGCACCGATCGCGGCGCGCGGCGCAGGGTGCATTCGCCCTCATCGGCGGCTGGCCCGCGCCACGATGAACAGCGGGCGGCCGCTGCGCTCTACGATGATCCGCTCCTCCTCTATCTTCAACCCCATTTCCTGCGCCATGCGCTCTAGCGCCTCGCGCCGCCCCCGAAAGACGGTGTCCTCCGGCGCATGGAAGAGGTACACGTTGGCCGGATGAGCCAGGAAGGGGCGAAGGCGAGCGGCAAAGGCGTCGTCGGGCGCGTCCAGGCGTTCGTAGCCGAAGACCTCTAGCGGGTGCACGCGCCCCGCCGTCAGGTAAGCGATCGGCGCGCTGAAGCCCCAGTCCAAGGCCAAGGGCGCGGAGTAACCCCTTTCATCCAGGTAGCGCGCGAGCGCGTAGACGGCGTCGGCATGGGCGGAGTGCCCGCCTGTGCGCGCGAGGATGCGGTGATAGGCGAGGGTCGCGCGTAGGTCGCCCCAGCCCCAGGCGACGAGCGCGACCAGGGCCACAATGCCCAACGCCCGCCCGCCCCGCCGCCGGATGGCCTCCGCCGCGAGCGCGGCCCCCAGCGGAAACAGCGGCAAGAGGAGGGCATAGTGGGTGACGAAAAGGCCTGAGACCGTGAAACTGCTCTGCACGATTATCAGGCCTAAGAGGAAAAGGACGCTCAGCAAGGGCGGAAGCCCGACCTTCTCCTCGCCTTCTCCTTTTTCCCTGCGGGAAGCAAGGCCCTTTGCCCATCCCCACGTCATGAGGACGAGGGCCATGATGACGAGCCCCCCCGCCAGCCATGGCGCGGCCAGGTTCGCGGCGGCGCCGCCTAGGTACCAGAGGTGATCGCCCCGCAGCAGCGTGACGGCCTGTCGCAACCGCTCGGCCAGGTTGTCGGCCAGGGCTGCGTTGCGCACGCCATAGTAGGACGTGCCGAGGTTCTTGAGCACGGAGGCGACCGTGCCACCGGTGCGCAGGTTGAAGAGGAGCAAGGGAGCAAGCCCGACCATCAGGAAAGCCCCCGCCGTGATCCCCTGTCGCAGCCCGATCCTCCGCTCCGGACAGGCCATCCCTCGCTTCCGACAGGTCGCCCAGGCGACAAGCCCCCAGCCGAGCATCGCGCCCACGGCCCAGGCAAAAAGGAGCTTGGCCCACAGCCCTAGCCCCCAGAGGAGGGCGAGCGCGTAAAGCGCGGAGGGTCTCCCCGTCCGCCACCAGCGGCGCGCGGCGAGGAGGCTGGCCACGAAGAGAAGCGCGGTAACGTTGGTCACGAAGATCCCTTGACGACTCCAAAAGATGTAAGACGGGTTCACCGCGAGGAGGAGCGTCGCCGCGAAGGCCAGGCTCCGCCCGCAGGCCATGTCCAGGGCCAGCCGATAAAGGAGGAGGAGGGTGGCCGCGCCGATCAGGACGGAAAGGAGCCTCAGGGCGCCGACCGTCGGCCCCCCCAGAGCCAAGAAGGGGAGGGCCAAATAAACGTTCAACGCGCCGATGTACTCTTGGACCATGAAGGGGAGGAGGACATCGCCCACCCGCACCCCCGCGCCGCGGAAGGCCTCCACCGGTAGGTGACGCAGGAGTTGCAGCGCGTTCAACCCCGCTTCCTTGGCCTCGTCGTAGTGAAGGCCCGGCAGGCTGAGTTGATGCCCAGAGAGGGCGAGAAAGGGGAGGATAGCCAAAAGGGGCACAGCCATCGCCAAGGCGCGCGCCGGCGAGGCCCTGGCGAGAATCCGAGGAGGAAGGGTGTGCGCGCTCACAGCCACTCCGCGAGGTGAGCAGGCCCTCTTCAGCGGGCGATCAGGCCGACCTCGGCCACCATGCTCTGGTAGTTCCAGCCGGAGGCGTAGATGGTGATGGCGTTGATGCGGGCAGGCCGGGTATCCTTCAAGAGCTCAAAGAGCTCAGGAGACTCGTAAGGCCACCAGACCATCTGGGGTATCTTCTCGCCGTTTTGGATGATCCACCCCTTGCCGGGGTCGGGGTCCTTGTAGTAGAAGCCGTGCACCCAAAACTGATCCTTCCCGTAGATGTCGGTGTAATCCAACCGCACCATCAGGGGAAACTCGGAACTCAGGTAGCCCGCGCCCTCCAGCGACTGATGCGCCAGGAGCACGTCCAGCCTCAGCACCAGCGATTCAAAATCGCGCACGTCCCGATCAATGAATTGCTTGATGCGCGTCTCGGTGTGAACGTTCTCCTCGCCCTCGCGGATGAACATCACGGCGCGGCGACCGGCGCTCGTGGTGACCTCCACCCGGCCCGGCACCAGGTTCTCGCCCTGCTCGTAATGCTCCACCTGCCAGGCAGGCGCCAGCGGCTCGGTGAAGTCGCCGTTGACGATGAGGTTTTGCGCCGCCGGCAAGGGGGCCATCGGCTCATGGCCCAACCGCACCGAGGTCCGTTGGCCCGTGAGCAAAGAGACCGCCGAGCCGTTGGCCTCCACCTGCGCGCTACCGAAGCGGGCGGTGATCTGGGTCTCCTCGTTGGTGACCGAGAGGGAGAAACTTCCCTCGCTCAGGTGGGCGAGGGCGTGAGGCGTGCGCACCTGCAGGGCCAACGGGACGCGGCCCGAGTTGCCTCGCGCCACCCGCACCAATCCCCCCGCCAACTCCAGCACGATGAGGTTGGGGTTGCGGCTGAAGCGATAACGCGGCACCCGCGCCCGCACGATGAGCAATTGGGTGTTGTTGTACAATTGCACCGTGCCCAAGACGACCTGGCCTTTGGCATCCTCTAGGAAGGTGAGAACCCCGCGCGCCGTCCCGTCGGTGATGATGCGCGAGCCTTCGGGGACCAGCCGGGAGGTCGTCACGCCGGTCGGCTCCTTCGCGCCCGGCTCCAACACCAGGACCGTTCCGCTCAAGACGTTCAGCCGCGAGAGGCGCGGCACGGTCGCCGAGAGGATGTACCAACGCGCCGCCAAGGGGAGGCCGGTGCCCAGGGAACAGCAGAGGAAAAAAGAGGTCAACAGCACGATCCAGGCGAGGCGATCCGGGTTGGAACGACGCATCAGTAGCGCACCTCAAAGGCCCAGAACTCTCCTGTGGCTGCTCCCCAATCTACGTCTACCCCTTCCACCCAGGCGGAGGGAGGGCCGACGTGCAGGAAGGCGAGGAGTTGCTCCAGCGCCTTGCGCGGGCCCTCTGCGACCACCTCCACCGTCCCATCCCAACGGTTGCGCACATAGCCGCGCAGGTTCAGGTCCTGCGCGCGACGGCGGGTGTGCGCGCGGAAATAGACGCCTTGCACATGCCCGCGGACGATGGCGTGCAGCCGCGCCCATTCCGCCGTTTCCCCCTCGCGCGAGCCTCGGCGCGCGTCAGAGTTCTGCGAGCCAGACAAGCCAATCCGGCCTTTCTCGTCGTCGCTCATCTCGCTGATCAAAACGCCACAGCCCGGCCCCCTGCGCCGTGCGCAGCGCCGCCTGATATTCCTCCGCGGTGATGGGGCGGTTCAGCGGCGGCAAGGCATGGGCCTTGTAGGCCGGGCGGTATTGGCTCATGATATTGACGTAGGTGTCCCGTGAGACGTTCCGCGCCAGGAAACGCATCACCTCGGCCGTGCCCGCCAGCCCTCCCGGCAGGACGAGGTGCCGCACGAGGAGCCCCCTCCTCGCCACGCCGTCCGGGCCGATGACCAGGTCGCCGACCTGCCGATGCATCTCCAGCACCGCCGCCTGATTGACCTCAGGGTAGTTGGCGACCTTGGAGTATTGCCGGGCGATGGCCGGGTCGCTGTATTTCATGTCGGGCATGTAGATGTCCACGATGCCGTCCAGCAGGCGCAACGTCTCCACCGTGTCGTAGCCGCCGGTGTTGTAAACGAGCGGCAGGCGTAGCCCGGCCTCGGCGGCGATGGCGAGGCCGGCGAGGATTTGCGGAACGACATGGGTCGGCGAGACGAGGTTGATGTTGTGGCAACCCTCCGCCTGCAACTCCAGCATCATGCGCGCCAGGTCTTCAGGTTCCACCTCCTCGCCCTGCCCCAACGCGCTCAATTCGTAGTTCTGGCAATACTGGCAGCGCAGGTTGCAGTAGGAGAAGAAGATGGTGCCGGAGCCGCGCCAGCCGCGCAGACAATCTTCCTCGCCGAAGTGAGCGAAATGCGAGGAGACGCGCGCGCGTTCCCCCGTGCGGCAGAGGCCCAGCCGTCCCGCGCGCCGGTCCACATGGCAGGCGTTGCCGCACAAGGCGCAGTCGCGAAGCCGTTCGTACCCTTCCGCAGCCCGGCGCATCAGTTCCCTGGGACCGAGCGCCAAGTAGGCCGCTGAGAACTCCTCGCTCATCTATTCCTCACCAATTCACCAAGACCCGCTGCACACGGAAGTTGCGATCCCGGTACTGCACGTACTTGTGGCGGCGGCCAAACTCGTACAACTTCCGCGTGACCTCCACGTCTTGCTGGCAATACGCCAGCAGTTCTCCGATCTTGCCTTCCCGCCACCAACGGATCGCCTGCAGGCCGTCGGCGGTTTTGCCTTCTCCCAACGTCGCTTCGGCTACGTTGTCCAGCGCCACGCGAAAGCCGAGGCGTTGGTAGAGGTGCATGAGCAAATCCACGGTGGGCCGCTGCGCCAGCGGCGCGTCGGTGTAGCCCCGCAACACCTCGTAGTCAAAGTTCAGGATGTTGTAGCCGACGACCAGGTCGGCCTCTTGCAGTTCCTTGACCAGTTCGGCCACGTTCGCTTCCGTGTAGTGGCGGAATTGACCGGTCGCGGTAGAGTACGTCACGGCGACGGAGAGCCCCATGCGCCGGATGTGGCTTCGCCCGCCTACCTCGTTGAAGTCGCGCTGGGTCTCCAGGTCAAAGAAGACGACGTTAGATTCGCCGCCCATCCCACACCCTACCTCACATCACCTGGGTCAAGATGAAGGTAACCGTCACCAGGCTCAGCAACGTAGAGACGAACACCACCGTTGCGACGAAGCGCGGCTTGGCGTCGTATTCGCCGGCCAGGATCGTGACCGTCACCGCCGTCGGCGTGCCCGCCTGCACGAGCCCCACCTGCCAGGCCAAGCCACGCAGCCCCAGCAAGGAGAGAAGCCCCAGCGCCAACAGCGGCGAGGCGACCAACTTGACGAGCACCGCCCAACCGACCGGCCTCCACGCCTGGTTGACCTCGGTGCGCGCCAGTTGCATGCCCAACAGCAGGAGGAGGATCGGCACCGTCGCCTGCCCCGCTAACTGCGTAGCCTTCAAGATGGCGGTCGGCAACTGCCAACGCAACAGCCGCACGAGCACCCCTATGATGACCGCATATACCAAAGGCACGTACAAGACGCGGCGCAACGCCCGACCCACGCTGGCCTGCCCGCGCGCCGCGACGAAAACGCCCAGGGTGTTGACCAGGATCGCGTTGATCATAAAGTAGATGAGGGCCTGTTGCAGCCCCGGCTGACCGAAGGCGAAGAGGTTGACCGCCAAGCCGTAGTTGCCCGCGTTCGTGCCAAGCGCGACCAGCGTGAAGGCGCTCGCCAGGGAAGGCTCGTAGCGGAACAGGCGAGCCAGGAGCGCCGCGAGACAGGTCACACCCAGGACGTTCAGCGTCGCGAACACGGCCATGCGCAGCAGATCCGCCTGCGGCAACTCGGTCGTCACCAGGCTGTTGAAAATGAGGCAGGGGCTCAACACATAGAAACTGAGCCGAGAAAGGGAGGGAAGGTCTGGAGAGAAACGCCGCTCGTAGGCGTAACCCAGGCCGATGATGATGAACAAAGGGGCAATGACCTGGCCTAAGATGCCCAGGAGCGCGCTCAACTCTCCTCGTCCTCGTCTTCCTCGTCGTCATCCAGGTCAAGCCGATCGTCCTCTGCGTTCTCGTCCACCACCAACAGCGGGATGTCTGCCCCGGCCTCGGTGAACTCCAACTCCTCTAGGGCCGCGTCGGCTGCCTCGCGGATCGCCTCGTTGTCGGCCCGCAGGCAGCGCAACAGCGCGCGGCGCGCCTGGGGGCCGCCGATGCGCCCCAAGGCTGTGATGGCCGCCTCTCGCACCTCGGCATCTTCATCGTCAATCAGCTCTATGAGCCTCGGCACCGCGGCCTTCGCCTCCAGCTCGCCCGCGGCGCGCGCGGCCTCGTAGCGGATGGCCGGACGGTCGCTGTGCAACTCCAGCAAGACGGTGTTGCGCCAATAGGGGTCGGCGCTGCGCCCCATCGCGAAGATCGCGCTGACGCGCATGCGCTCGTCCTCGTGCTCGTAGGCGCTCTGGATGATCTCGCGCACGCCCGCCTCGCCCGAATAGGCGATGGATTCAATGGCGCGGCGTCGTACTTCTATATCCTCGCCGGGCGAATGGATGGCGGCCAGCAGGCTTTGCTCGGCGCGCATGGCGAAGGCCGATTCTATCTCCTCCAACTCTCCCAATAGCACGTACCGCCCGATGGAGGTCGCCGCCGCGGCCCGCACGTTCACATCGGGGTCGCTGGCAAGAAGCCGCACCAGGGGGCCGATGAGGGCCACATCCTCATCCTCCCACAGGCCCTCCACCGCCGCGGCGCGCACGGCCGGGTCGGCGTCGTTCAGAAGCCAGCGAAAGATGGCGCAGTAATCCACCTCAATGTGGTCTTCCGCCAACTCCACCAGGGCGCGCGCCAGCCTGCGACGTCGCTCATGCGGCATCTGCGCCCATGCCGTCTGGAACTCCACGATCTCCTGTCGGTTCAGATCGGAAAGGCCGTACAGCAAGCGGTCGCTCAAAGATTGTCTAGGGTCAATGAGACGCCGTAACGTGTACTGCAACTCGCTAGACGTGCGCTCCATCACGAACTCTCTCAACGCTCCTCGTTCGTCTCTACCATCGTCCCCGACGGAGGACAAGGGCAAAGTCGGACTCCCCGTTCGCCTCACGGCCAGCGGAAAGACCGGGTCTGGCTGCGCGGGCTGATCTCCTGGCCGGTCCCGTCAGGCCCCACGCGGATCACCGTAACATCCCATTGATAGACGCGATCCGGCTGGTCCGCCTTGCCGAAGAGGTCGGCAGGGACCCGCCAGGATGTCTCCTTGACGTTCGCGCCCGTGTACTGTGTCTGCCCGTTCGCCAGGTAGTGCAGACGCACCGCATACCACTCATCCGCCGCGAGCGGGCCGACCGCCTCCCAGCGTAGGATGATCACCACGTCCCTGCCGCCGGAGAAAACCTCGCCCTCCGTCGGTTCCTTCAGCGTCGGCGCCGGATACACGAGCGCCGAGGTCGGAGTAGGGGTAGGCCGGGGCGTCGGGCGTGGGGTCGGCGTCGCGGTCGGCGCGGGGGTGGCGCCGGGCGGCGGGATGATCAACTCCTGGCCTACCTGTAGCCGCTCCGGATCGCGCAGGCCGTTGGCCGCCACGATGGCCTCTACGGTAACGCCGAAACGCTGAGCGATGACCGTGAGGTTGTCCCCCGGCTGCACCTTGTATCGGATCGCAGTGGTTCGGGCGCCCGTCGGCTCCGCCGTCGGAGATTGGGGCGTCGCGGTCGGCGCCAGCGTGCCGGTGAGGGCAACCGTTCCCGTCAGGGCGACCGTGGAGGATGCGGCATAGGTGGGCGAGATCGTTTGCCCCGCGCGCAGGGTCGGCGTCGCGGAAGGGGTTGCGGTGGGTGTAGGCGAGACGGCGGGCGGCGTTACGGTGGGCGTCGGGGTCGGCGGCGGCTCCGTCGGCGTGGGGGTGATGATCGCGACCAAGGTAGGAAGCGGCCTCAGCAAGGCGGATAGAAGTCTTTGGACCGGCCGGAAGGTCTCCTCGGTGATGAGGTTGCGCCCGGTATAGAGGCCCCAGGCCAAGCCCAAGATCACCAGCGCCCATCCCAACCGTCGCCAGGGGAAGCCGGCAGGCTTCAGATCCCGACCGCAATGCGGGCAGACGGTGAGCTCCACGGACGCGCGACGGCCACAGTAGCGGCAACGCACCCGGGCCGGACGGGCCCTCTGGCGCGTGCCGCACTCCGGGCAGATGACCGTACCTACAGGCAGCGTTGCCCCACAACGGCGGCATTCTATATGGGTCATGCGGTTTACATAACGAACGGTAGTTTGTTGGACCCTCTGCTCGGAACCTCACTCCTCCAGCGCGCTCAAGTCGCCTGACAACCTTACATCCCCAGGCTGGCCCAGTCAAACCGCGGCACAGGAGAGACGATGTCCTGATAGGTGATCAAGAGCATCAACGTGAGTAGGAAGGCGAAGCCGATCAAATGAATGGCCCCTTCCCGCTCCGGGTCCACCCTCCGCCCCCGTATGACCTCAACGCCAATGAAGAGGAGGCGCCCGCCATCTAAAGCCGGGAGCGGCAGCAGGTTCGTGATCGCCAGCGCCGCGCTCAGGACGGCCAGGAGTTGCAAAATAGGAAACCACCATCCCAAGGCGAAGGTGGCCTGCACCGCATCGCCGGTCAGTTGGGCAATGCCCACCGGCCCGATGGGCCGCGCCTCCGAGGCCGGAATCAGGCCCCGCAGGATCATCGCGGGCACGGAGAGGGTGAGGTAGATGAAGCGGCCTGTGGCTCCCACAGCCCTGACCATCGCCTCCGGCAAGGGCGAGCGCCGAACGCCCATGACCGGCCCAATGGAGATCCCCATCGCCCCTTGACCTTCCGGCGGGTTCACGCGCGGCACCACCCGCACCCGGATCTCCTCACCCTGCCGCCGCACCGTGAGGGTCACCTCCTGGCCACGGTGGGCGTCGGTGTAAGCGGTCAGGTCCTCCAGGCGCTCAATCGGACGGTCGTCTGCCCGCAGCACGATGTCGCCGGGGCGCAGGCCTGCCCGCTCCGCAGGCGTATCGGGAGCGACCGCGCTGATGCGTGCGCCCGGCTGCGCCTCCGGCCAACCTAGGACGAAGGCCAAGGTGAAAAAGACCAAAGCGAGCAAGAAGTTCATCGCGGGCCCGGCCAGGAGCGTGAGCGCGCGCACCCCCCTGCTCTGGCTGACGAAACTCCCCGGCCCTTCCTGACCATCCTCACCTCTCATGCGCACGAAGCCGCCGAAGGGGACGGCATTCAACGTCACGGGCGTGCCCCGCCAATGGAACAGCGTAGCCAGGCGCGGCGGATAGCCGAAGCCGAACTCCTCCACCACGATCCCCGACCGTTTAGCCACCAAGAAGTGCCCCAACTCATGCACAAATACCAGGATGCTCAACACCACCAGGAACGAAACAAGCGTCAGCAACATGGCCCATCCTTTCGGGCCGGCAGCGGCCCTCACCCTGATAATCGCATTATACCCTCGTCGGCGACATAAAGCAAGTGCTTGCAAACCCCATTCACTAGGCTGCCAACACCGTGCCGACGTCGCAGGTAGGGTCGGTCAGCAATTGGGTCAACCGCCCTGCCACCTCGCCCGACGCTAACTGCACCCGCAACCCCGGCAAGGCCATGACCAGCCCGGCCATGATCTGCACCTTCGCCAGCATCCCGCCGGTTACATCCACCCCATGAGAGCCTCCCAGGGCGCCACCCCATCGCGCCGCCTCGGCAGGGGTAAGCCGAGGCCGTCGCTCGGCGGCCGGATCGCGCAGAGGATCGGACGAGTAGACCCCATCCACCACGCCCAGCAGGATGATGCGCGCCGGACGCAAACGGAGCGCCAGCCAGGCGAAGATCTCCTCGGTAGAGATGATCGTTCCGCCGCGCACGTCGTCCAAGGCCACGTCGCCGTAGACCAGCGGCACAAGCCCTCGCGCCAGAGCCTCCACAATAGGGCGCTCGTCTAGTTCCCGCAATTCTCCGTCGTGGCAACGGGCCGAGGCGGAAGGTTGCAGTGACCAGGCAGGGATGCCCGCAGCCAGGAGGGCATCGGTTACCAGCCGATTCAGCCGCGCGGCCGCGGCCGCGGTCTCGGCGAAGCCGCGCCAACCAAGGGGATCGCGCACGCCGTCGCGGGTGCCGTATCGCCTCCCCACAACGTGGCCGAAGGAGCCGCTGCCGTGCCCCACCAGCAGCCGCAGGTCGGGCCGCGCCGCGCGCACCTGGGCGATCTCGCCGGCCAAGCGTGCAAGGACGTCAAGACGGGGCGTAGCCTCCCGCGTCTTGTCGGTGATGAGGGAGCCGCCGAGTTTGAGGAAGACCAATTCAGACATTGAGGAACCTCGCCTCTGCCCCCCAGGAGGATCAAGGTAAGGGGCAGATTTCGCTCAGGCCTGGCTACCGTCGACGCGCGATCACCACGGTCTCGCCATCCACCGCTACCCAATCGCCGGTCTCTATCTGGCCGATGTCAATCAAATCCACCATCGGGATTTCGGCGATGATGGCGCCGACGGCCACGATCGCTTCGCTTTGGGCGTTGATGATGGCGACGGGGGCCCGCCCCGCCTTCGCCAGGCGCAGGATGGTGTAGGAACCGACCGTGCTCCCCTTGCCGGTAGGGAACACAAGCACGCGCCCGGCCACGCTCTCTCCCTGCAAAGGATGGCCCGGTTCAATCACGATGCCCGTTTCCGGGTCTACGCCGCCCAGGAAGCCGATAGGCGCGGGCGAGACTAGGGCTTCGCCCGCGGCGCGCCCGGCGTAAATGGCGCGGCCGGTGAGGATCAAAGGTTGCTTCATGCCGCCTTGTGAATCTTCTCCAACAGCCTTTCCCGCCCCCGCTTCCCAGAAAGCGAGGGATTTCATGCGGTTCAAGTAGTCTCTGCTGGTGCCGAATTGCGTCCAGAACCCTTCTTTGTTGGCGAAACAGACGCTCCTTATCTTAGCACATCGGGCCCCGGCTGCCAAGAAGCGCCGCCTCACCAGCAGCATCCCAACGGCTTCTTTGCCTGCCGGTGGGTCTTGGGGTATAATGTCATCGGCCTCCTGGCTTTGAGCGTCTTGGCCGGGGCAAAGGGCCCTCCGCCCGGCCACTCCCGCGCTGGCAAACAGCATCTCTTGGACGATCGGGAGACCTGCCCATGCCTCGTCCCCTGTGTGATTCCGAGTACCTCTTCGGCCTGCACGACCCTGGCGGCGAGTACCTTATGGCCGAACGAGGTAAGCGCGGCTGGATACTCTTCACCGAGCGCCTCGGCGCGGACCCTGCCGACCGCAGCGGCTATGACTACAGCCGCTGGAGCAACCAAGGTTTCGGCGTGATCGTCCGCCTGAACCACGGCTACGAGCCCGACGGCACGATCCCCCCTTACGGCCAATACGAGAACTTCGCCCGCCGCTGCGCCAACTTCGTCGCCGCCTCCACTGGCGCCCACATCTGGATCATCGGCAACGAGCCCAACCACCCTGCCGAGCGCCCCGGCGTCCGCCTGGATCACAGCGCTTGGCCGCCCACCGTCATAGAGCCCGGCCAGGTCATCACGCCTGCCATGTACGCCCAGGCATACCGCCTCTGCCGCGAGGCGATCCGCGCCCTCCCCGGCCATACCGAGGATCAGGTCCTCGTCGCCGGGCCGGCGCCCTGGAACACCCAGACCACCTATCCCGGCAACGAGGCCGGGGACTGGGTGCGTTACCTGCGGGACGTGTTGGCCATCCTGGAAGGGCCGGACAACTGCGACGGCCTCGCGTTGCACACCTACACCCACGGCGCGGATCCGGCCCTGATCTCCAGCGAGGAAAGGGTCTCGCAGCCCCCCTTCACGGCCTACCGCTGGCATTTCCGCGCTTATCAAGACTTTCTGGCCGTCGTGCCGCCCAACATGCGCCACCTCCCGGCTTACATCACCGAGACGAACCAAGGCGACGATCCCTGGCTGGATCGGAACAGCGGCTGGGTGCAGCGAGCCTACGGCGAGATAGACGCCTGGAACCGCAACCCCGACAACCAGGCCATCCGCGCTCTCATCCTCTATCGCTGGCCGCAGGTATCGGGCGACCGCTGGGGCATCCAAGGCAAGAACGGCGTCATAGATGACTTCCGCGCGGCGATGCAGAACGACTACAAGTGGCGCCCCACGCCCCCCGCGCCCTCTTACCGCGTCCGCTGGCTGGCGCACAACACGCCCGCCCAAATGCCCCAGAGGCAGACGGTTACCGTCAGCCTGCAACTGCGCAACGCGGGCTTCAATCGCTGGGTGAAGGACGGCCAGCATCCGGTGCGCCTGGGCTACCGCTGGTTCAGGGCTTCGCAGCCCTCCGGCCCGCCCGTCGGAGAGGGGATCGCGGCGAACCTACCCCACGACGTTCCCTCCGGCGGCGAGGTAACCCTGACCGCCCAGGTTGTGGTGCCCGAGGCCTTGGGGCCATACCTTCTCAAATGGGATTTGGTAGAGCACGGCATCGCCTGGTTCGCCGAGCGCGGCAGCGCCACGCTGGACGTCGCCGTGCAGGTGGCCGAGGAGCAAGAGTACACCCACCCGCTCACCGGCAAGGTGATCCGAGGTCCCTTCCTGCGCTTTTACCGTCAATACACCGAGACGATCACCGGCGCGCCCATCTCCGACCAATTGGTGGACCCTGCCACCCACCTCAATACCCAATACTTCCAGCGGGTGGTCTTGGAGGAATACGAGCAAGACAAGATCCGCCTGAAGGCGGCCGGTGAGGCGATGTACACCTGGGGCCGCCGCATCGCCGAGCTGCAGGCCGAGGTAGAGCGACTGCGCAGCATCACCGGCGCGGGCGTGCCGCCGCCGCCCATGCAGAACGTGGTCAATGCGCTCCCGCGGGATGCGGATCGCTTCCACCGCCGCACCGCGCTGGACGTGCGCTACATCGTCATCAACCACACCGCCGTCTCGCCGGACGTACCGTTAGAGCGCATCGCGGCCGCGCATCGCCAGCGCGGTTGGCCTGGCATCTCATACCAGTACTTCGTGGACGGTAACGGCCAGATCTTCCAGACGGAGCCGCTGGAGGAGGCCATCAGCGCCGACCAGCCCTGGCTGGCGCAGGGCGTCAACATCGGCGTGGCAGGTAACTTTGACGAGACCATCCCGACCGACGCGCAAATGGACGCGCTCTCGCGGCTGGTGGCCTGGCTCTTGCAAGAGTTGGGCCTCGCGCGCGACGCCGTCGTAGGCGTCAGGGAGTTGATCTCCTCCGGCTCGCCCGGCGAGCAATGGTTGAGCGGGCGGCGCTGGAAGGACATCCTCCTGAATCAGGTACAGAACCTGCTGGCTGCCGCGCCCTCTGCCGGCGCCGCGGCCACCATCGCTCGCCTGCGCGCGGAACTGCGCCAGGCTCAGGATGCCCTGGCGGAAGCCCGTAGCGAGGCCGCGCGGCTACGGGATCAGGTCGTGGAACTGCAACGGCGGCTAGCCGGCGGCGCGCCCCCGCGCCCGGCCATTGAGGACGTCATCAACTCGCTCCCCAGAGACCCCAACGGCTTCGCCTACCGCTCGCTGGAGAGCATCCGCTACGTCGTCATCAACCATACGGCAGGCGACCCCAACATCCCCCTGCAGCGCATCGCCGAGTACCACCGGCAGAGCTTCCCCGGCATCACCTACACCTACTTCATAGATGCCCAGGGCAAGATCTTCCAGACCGAACCGTGGGACGTGATCGCAGACCCCAACCGCATCTACTTGGTGCAAGGGATCAACGTCTGCGTGGCAGGGAACTTTGACGAGGTCATCCCCAACGACGCCCAGATGGACAGTTGCGCCCGCCTGTGCGCCTGGCTCCTGCATGATCGCAACCTTCCCCTCTCCGCCCTGGTAGGGGTGAGGGAACTGGTGCCTACCCACGGCTCGCCGGGGCGACAGTGGCTCACAGGCCAACGCTGGAAGGACCTCCTGGTCAACCGGGTGCGGGCCATCCTAGAGGCGGCGGCCGCGGGGAGCGAAGACGATGTAGAAACCCTGCGCCGACAGATCGCGGAACTGCAGGCGCAACTCCAGCAAGCCCGGGCTCGCATCGCCGAACTGGAGGCAGAGATTGAACGCTTGCGGGGAGGAGGGGCCGGCGTGCAGCCGCCTCCCATGCGCGACGTGGTAGATGCGCTGCCCAAGCATCCGACCTTGCGCTACGAGACCCGCCCACGCGGCGCGATCTCCCATCTGGCCATCCATCACAGCGCCGCCGCTGGCGACCTCAGCCCGCAGGCGATCGCCGAGTACCACGTGAACAGCCGCGGCTGGCCCGGCATCGGCTACCATTACTACATCCCCTCCGACGGCACGGTGTACTGGACCAACCGCCTGGAAACCATCTCCTACCACGTGGCCGACAACAACGGCCACACGGTAGGCATCTGCCTGGGCGGCAACTTCATCGGCACCGTGCCGACGGCTGCGCAACTGGACAGCGCGGCCCGGCTCATCGCCTGGCTGATGCAGGAACTGCAGATCCCCCTGGAACGGGTATGGGGGCACCGCCAATACCCTAACAACTCCACCTCCTGCCCCGGCGACCAGTGGCTGAGCGGGGCCAAGTGGCGGGATGGCCTCTTTGAGCGCGTGCGGCGCTTGCGCGGCGGATGAGAGGATGAACGACCAAGAAGCCGGCCTCCTTTCAAAAAGAGAAGAAGGCGAGGGCGAACCTGCCCCGGAAGGCATCCCACCTTATCGCGTCCAACTCCCTCCCATCTTTGAAGGCCCTCTTGACCTCCTCCTCTACCTGGTTGAGAGGCAACAGCTGGACATCACCGCGATCTCGCTGGCCCAGGTGGCGGAACAGTACCTGGCCTACTTACACCTCCTGCTGGAATGGGAGCGGACCCAAGGCCAGACGCTGGACCCGGTGCCGCTGGCCGCCTTCGCGGCGATGGCCGCGCGCCTCTTGTGGATCAAGTCGCGCGCGCTCCTCCCGCGCCCGGAGCCGATCCCCGGCTCCGAAGAGGCGGAAGAGGACCCGGCCGAAGCGCTGGCGCGGCAACTGCGCGAGTACAAGATGTTCAAGGAGGCCGCGGCGAGGCTGGCCGAGCGGGGCGAAGCGCTCCACTCCTACGTGCGCTTGGCGCCGCCGCCTGACCTGCCGCCGCGGCTGGAGACGTTGGAAGTAACGCTGGCGGATTTGGTCGGTGCAGTGGCGCGCGCGCTGGCGGAGAAAGAGGAGCCTCCGACGCCCCTGCCCTTAGAACCCTTGCGCATTACCGTCGCGGAGAAGATGGACCTGATCCAACGCTTGCTGGCCGAGGGGGGAAGCGTGTGTTTCCGTGACCTCCTGGCGCGCGCGGCCTCACGCGTGGAGATCATCGTCTCCTTCCTGGCCGTGCTGGAGCTCCTTAAGCGCAAAGCCGTCCTCGTGCAGCAGGAGAGGCTCTTCGGCGAGATCACGATCTTGCCCGCCGACGAAGCCGCGCCATGAAAAGGAGCCCCGTCGCCGCGCCCATGCCGTCAATCAGGACATCGGTCGCTCGCCCATGGCGGCCCGGCACGAAGGTCTGATGGATCTCGTCGGTGACCGCGTAGAGGACGGCAACCAGCCAGGATAAAGAAGCCCCGCCCACCCATCTGTTGAGCGCCCGCTGCCAGAGGGTGGCCAACACCGCGTAGACGAGGGCATGGGCCCCCTTCTTCAGGATGAGATCCAGAAGCGGCTCGGGCGCGTGGGGCAGATCGGGCTGCGCCGAAAGGTAAAAGATCAGCCCCATCCAAGCCAGGGGCGGCAGCCAGCGCCCGAAGATCCCTTCCCACCAGCCCCTCGGGGCAGCCGGCGCGCTCAACCTCCCGTCCGGTATGCTGCCTCTGCCTGCGCGGCCAGTTTCGTCCACGAGAACTCCTGAACCATCCGGCGCCTGGCGCCCTCGCCTAGCCTGCGGCGCAGCCTTTCGTCGGCGAGGAGGCGGGCCAACGCCGCGACGAAGGCGGCCTCATCACCTGGCCTCACCAACAGGCCGCTTTCTCCATCTACGATGTAGCTGGCGGCCTCGCCCACCCGCTCGGCCACGACGGGCACACCCGCGGCCAAAAGGTCGGCCAGGCGCGCCGGACAGCGCGCCCGCTGCAGCGTGACGTCGTCCATAGGGAACATCGCCGCCGCCACCGAAGCGAAAAGCCCAGGCCCGCGCGCGGCCTCCACCCAGCCGAGGTAATCGGCCGCGCCCTCCAGACCGTGGCGCCGGATGGACTCCGCCAACACCCCTTCCTCACCGCGCAATCCCTTGCCTGCGATGATCAACCTTGCCTGGGGGATCTCTTCCCGTAGACGCTGAAAGAGGCGCAGACCCCGCGCCGGCGAACACTCGCTAAAGCGGGTGAACCAAAGGAGGCAAGGAACGGATGAGGAACTTTTTTCCCTCTCCCTCCAGAGCGGGGAAGCGGCCTCTCCCTCCTCCACGCCGTTCGGCAGGTAGAACACCGCGTCATCGCCGCGCAACGCCCGCGCGCGCCTCTCCAGCAAGCGGCTGGCCACGGTGACGGCGTCGGCGTGGCGGATGCCCCAACGCTCCTGCCAGGCAAAGAGCCGCCGCGCGCAAGGGGGATAGCCTGCCACGTCGTTCCAACCGCCCGGCCCTTCCCAGTCGTCGCTATCCACGATCAAGCGCGGGCGGATGCCTCCCCCTTGCCGCAAGGATTGCAGGAGAAGGTGAGCGACGGCCGGGTGGCCCTTCGGCTTGAAAAGGTGGATGGCCGCAGGCCGTCTGGCCCACGCGGCCCGGACAAGGCTTGCCGCCAGGCGGAGGTGGTAACGCATGAACGAACGTGCAGGCCCAGGTTCACCGGCCTCCAGGGAGGGAGGAGAGGGGATGGGCAGGGTTGTATGCACGACGTGCACGTCGCCATCCACCCACTCCTGGCCACCATCCTCCGGCGAATCCCAAGGAGGGATCAAGAGCGTCACCTCATGGCCGCGCGCCGCCAGCGCCCGCGCCAGCGGCAGCGCCCGCCGCGCCGTCGTCCCTTTGACCCGTAGCCCAAAAGGGCCGACCAGGACGACCCTCAACGCTTATTCCACCGTCACGCTCTTCGCCAAGTTGCGCGGCTGGTCCACGTCGCAGCCACGGCGCACGGCGATGTGGTAAGCCAGAAGTTGCAGCGGCACCACCGCCACGACCGGCGCCAGGAGCGGCGGCGCCGGCGGAACGTAGATGACGTGATCGGCCTTGCGGGCGATCTCCTCATCCCCCTCCGTAGCCAGGGCGATGACGGTGCCCCCCCTCGCCTTCACTTGCTCCACCTGGCTCACCATTTTATCATAGACGCCGTCGCGCAGGCAGATGGCGACTACGGGCATCCGCTCGTCTATCAGGGCGATGGGGCCATGCTTCATCTCACCTGCGGGGTAGCCTTCGGCATGGATGTAACTGATCTCCTTCAGTTTCAGCGCGCCTTCCAGCGCGATGGGGTAGTTGATGCCTCGCCCCAGGTACAGGAAATGCTCCGCATGCTGAAACTGCGCGGCCAAGCGCTCGTAGATGTCGGCCCTTTCCAGGACGCGACCGACCAGATCCGGCAAGCGTGCCAGGTCGTCCAGGAGGGCGCGCCGCCGCGCGCCCTCTAGCACCCCGCGTGCGCCGCCCAGATAGAGGGCCAGAAGGTAAAGGTCCACCAGCATCCCCGTGAAGGCCTTGGTGGAGGCGACGCCGATCTCCGGCCCTGCCTGGATCATGATGTAGCCGTCGGCCAGGCGTTGCGCCTGGCTGCCGAAGACGTTGACGACGGCGACCAGGCGCGCCCCTTTGCGCCGCGCCTCCTCCATCGCGGCCAGGGTGTCCGCCGTCTCGCCCGATTGGGTCACCGCGACGACGAGGGTGCGTTCGTTCAGCAAGGGGTCCCGATAGCGAAACTCGGAGCCGTAATCTACCTCGGTGGGAAGGCGTGCCAATGCCTCCATCAGGAACTTGCCCACGAGCCCCGCGTAGGCCGCCGTGCCGCAGGCGACGATGACCACCCGCTCCATCTGCCGCGCGACCTTGGCCGGCAGGTTGAGCTCCGGCAGGATCACCTCGCCGGCGTCGCTGGCGAGGTCCACCCGCCCCCGAATGGTATCGGTCAGGGAGCGGGCCTGCTCGTAGATTTCCTTCTGCATGAAGTGCTTGAACGCGCCCTTCTCCGCCGAGATGGGGTCCCAAGGGATCAGGTGCACCTCCGGCCGCGTTTCTCGCCCATCGTCCACGCCGTAGACGCGCGCGCCATGCGCGGTAACGACAGCCAACTGGCGGCTATCCAAAAAGAGCATGCGGCGGGTGTGCTCCAGGATGGCGGGCATGTCCGAGGCGACGAAGGCCTCGCCGTCGCCCAAGCCGACGGTGACGCCGCCCGCGTTGCCGAGGCGCGCGGCCACCAGCCTGTCAGGCTCGCGGCTGGACATGACCACAATGGCGTGCGCGCCCTGGATGCGCAGCAAGGCCCGCCGCACGGCCTCCGTCAGATCGCAACCGTCGGCCAGGCCCGCCTCCACCAGGTGCACGATGACCTCGGTGTCGGTCTCGGAGCCGAACTCGTGGCCCTGCGTCATCAGTTCCTGGCGCAAGGAGAGGAAGTTTTCCACGATGCCGTTGTGGATGACGACGACGGTGCCGGTGCAATCTACGTGGGGATGCGCGTTGTGGCGCGCAGGCCTCCCGTGCGTGGCCCAACGGGTGTGGCCGATGCCGACGTGCCCTTCGGCAGGCTCTTGGGCCAGGATGCGCGCCAGGTTGCTCAATTTGCCAACGTCGCGCCGGACCTCAATCCGACCGTCCCGCGTGATGACGGCGAGGCCCGCGGAGTCATACCCCCGGTACTCCAGGCGACGCAGCCCTTCCATGACGATAGGCGTCGCCGCGCGCGGGCCGACGTAGCCTACGATGCCACACATATTTCCCCTCCTGAATGGGCAGGCGCAACGTGAGCAGGGCAGCCGGGCAACTCCCCGACGCCCGCCACGTGCCTTTGCGCTCCCTGCCGGATTTCGCCACTGCCTGCCGTTTTGTCCCTCCCGTTGCCGGCAGGGCATTGGCGGCAGGCTTCGCGCGCCGAAGGCGCTCAGAAGGGGAAGTTCGGGGCCGTGGCCGGCCCCCGAGGCATCCGCTGATCCCCCGATTTTCCCCCGGGTGCCCGGGGTAAGCCCCGCCTCGCGGCGGGGAACCTCGTTCCTCGTCAACCCCGACGGCCTGGGCGTCCTACGGCAGAGCCTTGTCCCCTGAGCGAAGGGGGATGGCAAACCTCGCCCTCGCCGCAGGCCAAGCGGGGCCCATGCGCTGTCTTCCCCTCAGACGAGGATCTCCCTTTCCGCATCACCTCGCTTCCTGGTGGGGTGGGCGCATTATAACATGGGAAAGCCGTCTCTACAACCTCACTCCAAGAGCCAGATCCAGCGGGAGCCGCGCATCTCGCGGATGATGTCGGCCGTGGAGACGATGCCGACGGGCCGCAGGCCATCAGAGCCTTCCTCCGTCACCACCAGGTGATGGATCCGCCTCTCCGCCATCAGGCGCACCGCCTCCGCGATCGGCATGCTCGGCGTGACGACGCAGATCTCGCTGCGCGGGGTCATCACGTCTTTCGCCTGGTAGTTCTGCAGGTCCTGGCCGTAGTAGGGAAGCACGTCCATGTGGGAGAGGATGCCGAGCAACTCGCCGTGCGCATCCACCACCACAAGGGTGTGATGCTCGGAATCGCTCAAGACGCGCACGACCTCGCCCATCGGCGTCTGGGGCTGACAGGCGAGGACGCCCTTGTGCATGATCTCGCCCACCAGTCGGAAGATGTTCATGTGCCCTCCTCCAACGATTGCGGAAATGCCTTGCGGAAGCCCTTACATCCGGCGGCCGGCCAACATCTCCAGCGCCGCCGCGCGGGCCGAGGACGCGCCGGCCGTCAAGGCCGCGACATGCTCCCTTGCCCGGCGCGCGAAGTCGGCATCTCGCAACCCCTGCAAATTGGTGCAGACGTTGAGGGACGCGCCCTGGGTTGCAGCCTCGGCCAGGAGCGCCGCCACGCCCGCGTCGCTCGCAGCGTTGGGATTTCCCTTCTCCACCAGGAGGCAGGCGAGCCTCGCGACCTCGGCAGCGGCCTCTGCCGTGCGCAGGGGCACTTCCGTCGCCGCGCGCAGGGCCTGCTGGATCGCTTCGGCTCGCGCGGCCCGCTCCTCATCGGTCCCTTTGGGGAGCCTGTAAGCGGCGCTCAGCGCGCTGAAGGCCGCGGCGTCTTCCTCGGCCAGGGCCATCAGGCGCGCCCGCAGGGTCATGGCGCGTTCGCGCGCGCGGTGGACCTCCTCTTGCACGGCCGCGAACCGCTCGCGGCCGATGGTCAGCCCACAGACCATCTCCACCAGGGCGGCCGCCGTTGCGCCGGCCAGCGCCGAGGCGGTGCCGCCGCCGGGGGTCGGCGTCGCCTCGGCCAACGCCTCCAGCACACGGGGAAGGGAGAGTTCCGCCAGAGATAGCACCTTCTGAGCGCTCCTTAGAAAACGGTTCGGCAAACTTTACCGGCCCTTAGGGCTTTTAGGGTTGGGCGGTTTCTCAATGGGGATGGATTTCCCTTTGCCCGCCTTCGTGGGCACGGGCGGGGTTGCCTCCGGCTTCTTCCGCGGCGTGGAAGCCTCTGTCGCAGAGGGCCGGGGCAGCACTTTCGCCCGACCCCGCTTCAAAGGCGCGGGCTCGGGTGCAGGCTGAGCCGGGGAGGCCCCTGCGCGAGGCTTTGCCGAGGATGGCGCAGCAACCGCCTCTTGTTTCGCCTCTTTAGGGGGCCGGGCCTGGCGCCGGGGCTTTTTCACCTCCGCACCTGTGGGCCTCGCGGCAGGCTCAGGTGCTTCCCCCGGCACGATCCCCAGGCCTGCCACCTGGCTGCCCTTATCCAGCCCCGCGAGGCGGCTCCCTTGCGCGGCGCGCGCCGCCTCACGGATGGCGGCCACGGGTTCCGCGTGCGCCCGACCGTCGGCCAGCAACAACACGGCCCAATCGTGCGGGCCGACCGCGGCGATGGCCGCGAGTTCCCCTGCGGCGCCACCTACCTTGCCTGCCAACACGCCGCGACCGTAGCGTCCCTGGAGCGGGAAGTCGGCGCAAGGCGTGCGTTTGGCGAAGCCGCCCTGAGTGAGCAGGAGAAGGTGGAAGCCGGGTCGGGCGATCGCGCAGCCGATGACCTCGTCGCCCGCGCTCAGTTTCAGCGCGCCGACGCCCCCTGCGGCCAAGCCCATAGGCCGCACCTCTTCCTCGCGGAAGGAGATCGCCTGTCCCCGACGCGTCGCCAGGAGGAGGGCGCCGTCGCCGGGGCTCAGCGTAACCGCGGCGACCTCATCCCCTTCGTCCAGGCCGATGACCACCGGTGTAGAGGCCAAGGCCGCCTCGGCCTCGGCCAGGGCCAGGCGTTTGACCTTCCCTTGGCGGGTGGCCAAAACGAGGTAGCCCGCCCCTGCGCTCGCGGCCCGCGGCAACGCCAAGGCCGCAACGACCCGATCCTTGCGGCCCAGGCCGGTCAGGTCGTCCCAAGGGCCCCCTTCTCCCTCAGGGACCTGATGAACCGGCAAGCGCGCGGCGCGTCCATCCGCCGTCAAAAGGATGAGATCGTCCTGGGTATTAGCCGCCAGGAAGACGGCCGGCGCGCCGACCGCCGCCTGCATCAAGGCCGACGCGTCGCCAGAACGCGCGACCTGACGAGCCACACGCCCCCGGCCGACGCTCACCCAAACCATCTGATCGGGCAGCAAGTCGCGCGCGGTGAGCAGCCCTTCCGCGCGGTCCACGATCTGCGTGCGCCGCGGCTCGGCGTAGCGTTCCTTCAGTGCCAGCAACTCCTGCCGAATGACGCCCAGGATCTTGCGCGGATCGGCGAGCAAGCCCTCCAGGTGCTTGATCTCCTTCTTCTTCTCGGTGTACTCCTCCTCCAGTTTTTTGCGCTCCAACTGCGCCAGGCGCTTGAGGGGCAAATCCAAGATGGCGTTGGCCTGCGCCTCGGTGAAGCGGAAGCGTTTGCTGAGGTTGGCGCGCGCGGTCTCAGTCGTTTGGGAACGGCGGATGATCTGGATGACCTCATCCAGGTAAGCCAGCGCTTTGAGCAGGCCCTCTAGGATGTGGGCTCGCTCCTTGGCCAGCCGCAGTTCATAGGCGGTGCGGCGTCTGACGACCTCTTGGCGATGCTCCAGGTAGTGCTGGAGAATCTTCTTCAAGGAAAGGGTGCGCGGCTCGCCCTCTACCAGTGCCAACATAGAGACGCCGAAGATGGAGCGCAGCGGGGTCAGTTTGAAAAGTTGCGTCAAGACGTTCGGTGGGCTGGCGGCGCGCGTCAACTCTATGACCAGGCGCATCCCGCTACGGTCGGACTCGTCTCGCACATCGGCGATTCCCTCTATCCGGCCGTCGCGCACCAGTTCGGCGATCCGCTCAACCAGACGCGCCTTGTTGACCGCGTAAGGGAGCTCGGTGATGACGATGCGGTGGCGGTTGCGGCTCATCTCCTCCACGTGGGCCTTGGCCTGCACGATGAAGCGGCCGCGCCCGACGGCGTAGGCGGTCTCAATGGCGTCGGCCTTGCCGTCTCCTTCCCCCCCGCTGTAGCGGAAGACGACGCCCCCCGTAGGGAAATCGGGGCCGGGGATGAAGCGCATCAGGTCGCCCACCCCGATCGCGTCCCACTCCCCGGCACGCCCGATCATGTACACGAGGGCATCGCAGACCTCGCCCAGGTTATGCGGAGGGATGTTGGTGGCCATCCCTACGGCGATACCGGAGGCGCCGTTGACCAGGAGGTTGGGCAGGAGCGCGGGGAGGACCAGGGGCTCGGTCAGCGTGCCGTCAAAGTTAGGGCCGAAGTCCACGGTATCCTTCTCAATGTCCCGCAGCATCTCGCCAGCCAGGCGCGCCAGGCGGGCCTCGGTGTAGCGCATGGCCGCGGGCGCGTCGCCGTCCACCGAGCCGAAATTCCCTTGCCCATCCACCAGGACGTGGCGCATGGCGAAATCCTGGGCCATGCGGACCATCGCCTCGTAGACCGCCGCGTCGCCGTGCGGATGGTACTTCCCCAAGACCTCGCCCACGATGCGTGCGCTCTTCT
>DAOTYP010000208.1:0-8182 GCA_034434975.1 Anaerolineae bacterium
TTCCCCTGAGGCGGTGCGGCCCACCACCTGTACGCCCTCGCCGCCTCGCAGGTTCCCCAACGCCGGAGAGGACGGATCCGGGTCTCTCCGCACGGTGGCCGCGGCCGTAAGGATGAACCCCCGCACCCAGATCGCGGTCGGCGTCAACGCGGACGCGTTGACGGGCAGGGTGTCGCTGAGGCCCATGCGCCCTGGCGCGGCCCTCGCCTGAGCCGGGCTGCCTCCCCAACCGCTCAGCAAGAAACAGGCGGCCAACAGAACTAAGCAAAGGAGCCGCTTTTGTGCTTTCATACCTTCACTCATAGCGCAAGGCCTGAATCGGGTGCAGGCGCGCGGCGCGGCTTGCGGGGTAAATGCCGAAGAAGAGCCCTACCGCGACGCTGAAGCCGGTCGCGATGAGCACGGCTTGCAGCGACACGTAGGTGCGCAACTCCTCCGCCAGCCGACCTATCGCGAACGCGCCGATCGCCCCCAGGCCGATGCCGATGAAGCCGCCGACGAGAGAGAGGACGACCGCTTCAATCAGGAATTGCATGAGGATGTCGCGTCGTTTGGCGCCGACCGCCTTGCGCAAGCCGATCTCGCGCGTCCGCTCGGTGACGGATACCAGCATGATGTTCATGATGCCGATGCCGCCCACCAGCAATGAAATGGCGGCGATGGCGCCGAGGAAGATGGTCAACACCCCTGTGATCTGACCGAAGATGTTGATGAGGTCGGCCTGGTTGATCACGCTGAAGTCGTCATCATCTTTGAAGGCGATGTTGTGTCGCTCGCGCAGCACCTCAGAGATCTGCTCGGCGGCCGCATCCATCCGATCTTCCGCGACGGCCTGGGCGTAGATGACCGATACCTTGTACTCGCCGGAGAGGGTGCGGCTGGGGAAAAGGCGTGTCTGGGCGGTCGTCAACGGCACGAACACCGTGTTGTCCTGATCGCCGAAGCCGGAGCCGCCTTTCTTCTCCATGATGCCGACGACGCGGAAGGGGATCTTGTTGATCTTGATCGTCTTACCGATCGGCCAGGGGTCGTCCGGGAACAGGCGATTCATGGTCGTTTGGCCCAGAACCGCCACGCGCGAGTGGCCTGCCACGTCCGCCTCGGTGATGAAGGCCCCCTCTACCGGCTTCCAGTTGCGCACATCTTGGTATTCCGGCGTCACGCCTCGCACTTGGACCGTCGCCTCTCGCTTGCCGGCGCTGACGACGGTGAAGCGGGTGAGTTCCGCCGCCACCTGCACCACATCCGGCACGCGCAAGGGATCGGCGATCGCGCGCGCGTCGCCTAAGGTCAACGCCGCGCTTTGCCCAGATCGCGCCGACGGCGGCCCCCCTTCTTCCAAAGTGCCTGGGATGACGAAGAGAAGGTTGGTGCCTATGGAGAGAAATTGCTCTCTGATGTAGCGGTCAACCCCCTGGCCCACCGAGAGGAGGGCGATGACCGCCCCGACGCCGATGACGATGCCCAGCATGGTGAGGGCGGAACGGAGTTTGTTGACCGCAAGCCCTCGGATGGCGAGACGTACGCTCTCAATCAGGTCCACAGTCGTTCTCCTTGGCCAAGCCCGCCATTCTCGCCTCGGGAAAAAAGCCAGCATGTCAAGAAACGTTCACGCCGCCCTGCCGTTGGCCTCGTACACATACTCACCCGCCTCGCGTGGGTTGAGGACCGGTTCATCACTCACGATCAGCCCATCGTGCAGGCGGATGATCCGACGCGTGTGCGCCGCGATGTCCGGCTCGTGAGTCACGAAGACAATGGTGATGCCCCGCTCACGGTTCAAGCGTTGAAAGATCGCCATGACCTCCGCCCCGCTTTTAGAGTCCAGGTTGCCGGTCGGCTCGTCGGCCAGGATAATGCTCGGCTCGTTGATGAGGGCGCGGGCGATGGCGACCCGCTGTTGCTGGCCGCCGGAGAGTTCGTTGGGGCGGTGATAGAGGCGGTCCGACAGGCCGACCGCGGCCAGGGCGGCTACGGCCCTTTGGCGACGGTTTTTCGCGCCCGCGTAAAGGAGGGGCAACTCCACGTTGGCCAGAGCAGTCGTGCGTGCCAAGAGGTTGAAGTTCTGGAACACAAAGCCGATCTTGCGGTTGCGGATGTCGGCCAGCTGGTTGTCGTTGAGCCGCGACACGTCCACGCCTTCCAGGCGGTAGGTGCCGGAAGTGGGTTGGTCCAGGCAGCCGATGATGTTCATCAGGGTGGATTTGCCCGAGCCCGAAGGCCCCATGATGGCGGTCATCTCGCCCCGATGAATGCGCAACGACACCCCCCTGAGCGCGTGCACCTCCACCTTGCCAAGGCGATACACTTTGGTGACGTTCTCAATCTCTATGATAGGGGTGTTGCCGTTCCCGTTCGCGTCCATGTTCCCCTCCTGACCGTAGCGCCGTGCTCTGTCGGCTAGCCACCGAAGAACAACTGTTGGAGACGTTCACGCTGACTGGCGTTCCGAATCGCGATGACGTCTCCCTCTTGTAAACCTTCCAGCACCTGGCTTTGCGTCTCGTTGCGCATGCCCAACCGGATCTCCGTTCGCGTTGGCATGCCGTTCACCACCTTCTCCACGTAAGCCTTGCCCGTCGCGCGGTCTATCTGGATGGCGCGGTTGGGAACCACCAGCGCATCCCGCTTCTCGGCGACGGTGATGCTGGCGGTGGCGCTCATTCCCGCGCGCAAAGGCTCCGTCGTGGGGTCTAAAACGACGGTGACCAGGTAGGACACGACACCCATTTCCTGGGTGGCCGCCGGCGCGACGTAGGTCACGCGGCCGGTCAAGCGCGCGTCAGGCAAAGCGTCCAAGGTGACGGTGACGGGCTGACCCACAGCCACCGATCTCACGTCAATTTCGTCCACGTTGACGTCTATGTGGAAGCGTGAGTCATCGTTGAGGAGGACGGCAGGACGAGCCGCGCTAGGGAATTCCCCGGCCTTGATGTTGACGGAGACGACCACGCCATCTACCGGCGCGAGCAACCGCGTGTTCTCCAGGGCCAGCCTGGCCTGGGCCACCTGCACTTCTGCCTGACGCACCTGCGCTTCGGCGATGGCGATCTCTTCGGCGCTGGCTCCGGCCTTTAACCGATCCAACTGGGCCTGAGCCTGGGCCACCTGGGCCAATGCCGCCGCCTTCTGGGCTTCCGTAGGGCCGGCGGTAGCAAGGCGGTAATTGGCTTCCGCGATCTGGATATCCAAGGTCGCCTGCTGCAACTGTAGCGATTGCGGCAAGGCGCCGATGTTAGGCAGGTGCTTTACCTGATCGTAGGCAGCCTGGGCCTGCTGTAAGAGGGCGCGCGCCTTTTCCAGTTGTGCGCGGGCGATCTGCACCTGGTCTGGGTTAGGCCCTGAGAGCAACTGGCGGTAGTTCGCCTGCGCGCTGGCCAATTGCGCCTCGGCTGCGGCTAGGTCACCGGCGCTGGCGGGCTTTCGCAGTTGACCAAGGCGCGCTTGGCTGATGGCCAGTTGCGCTTCGGCGGCCTGGAGCTGCAACTCTAGTTCTGCCGACTCCAGGCGGGCGAGGAGGTCGCCTTTCTGGACCCGTTGGCCATTGCTCACCAGGACTTCGGCCACCCGCCCTGTGGCCTTAAAGCTGAGGGCCAGTTGCGTTTCGGGGAGGATGCTCCCTGTGGCGCTGACTGTGGAGATGAGGGTGCCCCGTTCCACCCGCACGGCCTCGTAGTCGGGCGGGGGTGGGGTCTTCTCACCGGCGAAGGCGCGGTATCCGTACAGGCTAGCGCCGACGACGGTTGCGAGGATCAACAGGATTGTAACGGCGCGTCGCATGGATGTGCTCACACTCCTAAATCAAGGATGCGATAAAGGTGTGGTGAAAACGCTCACATGACCATTATCCGGCAAGATGCCGCCGGCGTCGGTCAGTAGCCTTCCCAAGATCAGCCCCGTCTCAATGATATCACAACCGGTAGCAGGGCAAAGTTTTGCTCTGCTCCGTGATGGTATAATCATACTACCAATCTGCCAGGAGAGAAAGATGAGGTGCCCACACAAAAGGGATAGCGGGTCAGAGCCCGGAGGAGGCTTGACTTTTCTTCGGCCCGTTGTTATCCTGTGGGCGTGAAACGTCGTCGGTTGGACCTGTTGTTGGTGGCGAAGGGCTTGGCGAGGAGCCGGGAGGAGGCGCGTCGGCTCATCCTGGCTGGAGAGGTGCGCGTGGGGAGCCGCGTGGCCGACAAGGCGGGTATGCTGGTGGCGGAGGAAGCCGATGTCTCGGTGACGGCGCCGCCGCCCTTCGTCAGCCGCGGCGGGCTGAAGTTGGCAGCGGCCCTGGATGCCTTTGCTCTGGATGTGCGGGGGTTCACCGTGGCCGATGTAGGCGCGTCTACCGGCGGCTTCACCGATTGTCTGCTGCAGCGGGGCGCGGCGCGCGTCTACGCGATTGACGTGGGTTATGGGCAATTGGCGTGGACGCTGCGGCAGGATCCGCGCGTCGTGGTGCTGGAGCGCACAAATATCCGCTACCTGGAAGCCCTGCCGGAGCCGTGCGATCTGGCGACGGTGGACGTCTCTTTCATTTCGCTGAGGCTCGTGCTGCCCGCCGTGCGGCGGCTCCTCAAGCCCAGGGGGCAGGTCATCGCCTTGGTCAAGCCGCAGTTTGAGGCCGGACGCGGTCGGGTCGGCAAGAGAGGCGTTGTGCGCGATCCGCAGGTGCATCAGGCTGTGCTGCGCGAGGTGATGGCATGGGCCCGCGTGGAAGCGTTTTTCGTGCAAGGGCTGGTCCCTTCTCCCTTGCTGGGGCCGGCCGGCAACGTGGAGTTTCTGCTGCATCTGGCGTTGCAGGCTTCGGGCGCGCCGGTGGACGAGGAAGGGCTGCTGGAGCGTTGCCTGGCGGCCGCGCCCAAGCGCCGCGCCGTCGGGATAGCAGGAAGCCTTGCAGGGCAAGAGTAGCCCGACGCTCAGATGACGCGTCGGGTTACGATCGGGATCCCCGCGTCCGACAATCGTCGCGTCAGTTCTTGCTCCGCCGCATCCAACGCGCGGTCCACCTCGACCTGCTCTTGCCCCGATGCCGAGAGGGTGATCAGGAGTCGCACGCCTTCGCCATACGGTTGGGCGCGCGATTTGACGTATACCGTCGGATGGTGCCTCGCGGTTTGATCTACCATGGGCGCAAGCGCCGATTCATCGCCGCAGTTGACCGTGAGCGCGCGCTCTACGAAAACGGCCCGACCTAGACTCTTGCCTAAGAGCGGCGTCAGCGAGGTTGTAAAGATCCCTTTCATTTCCTCTGGCACGCCGGGCAGGCAGATGAGCGTGGTGGATCCCCATTGCAGGAGCACCCCCGGCGCGGCGCCGATCGGATTGTGAAGCGGCTCGGCCCCTTGGGGAAGGTAGGCCATCTTGCGGCGCGCCTCGGTCAAGGTGGCTTCCTGCACCAAGCCCCGTGCGGCGAGGGAGGTGTAGGTTGCTCGCACCATTGCCTCGGCCTCCGGATGCAGGATCAAAGGGCGATGCAAAGCGGCTGCGATCGCGCTCAGGGTCAGGTCGTCGGCGGTCGGGCCTAGGCCACCGCAAGTCAGCAAGAGATCGGGCGCGCGGGCGAGCGCGCCGAGGACAACCTCGCCGATGGCCGCAGGGTCATCCCGCACCATCGTTACACGCTGCACGCGCGCGCCGAGGCCGGTGAGCTGGCGGCAGAGCCAGTGGCTGTTGGTATCCAGCACGTCGCCGAGCAACAGTTCGTTGCCGATGGAGATGATCTCGGCTGTGGCCATGGCTCATCCCCGAGCAAGTGGTAGAAGTTGCGGAGGCTTGCGGTCGCGGAAACGCGAAGGCTGAAGCCGCGACCTTCTTCAATCCTGTGGGCCGCGTGGCCCTGGCCGTCGGCCTCTCCGAGGCTGCAACTTACTGATTCTCTTTCGGCTGCTCATCGGGTGGGAGAGGGCGAATTCCCAAGTACACCTGCGGGCCCGACAGCGTGCGCAAGATCGTCTCCGGGGTTTTCCAAGGGATGTACTGATACAGTTCCAGGGGGGAGAGCGGCGTGTTTTCGTTCGCGAGGAAGACGCGAAAAACCGCCGCTACCAACGGTAGCCGATCGTTGATGTAATCCGACGCCTGCGCGCACTCCGTACGCAGACACTGCCACAACGCGTCCGTGCGCTTCACTTCTGCCGTTTCCGGATCTACCCAATCCACCATCTCCGTGGCCACGTGGCTGGCGAACCGTTCCTGGCAGCGCGGGCAAAGCTGGCTGCGCAGGAAGATCCGGAAATCTTTGCCGCTTTGGGCCCACCAGTCCATATCAATGTGAAATTTCGTCTTGATCGTCGGCTTAACCCATTGAGCCATGATCGGTCTTTGCGTCTCCGCAGGATGTGCGAGGTCAGCGAGGACTATCCCCTTTCAACGAACTTCCAGTAGCCGCCCCCGACGTTCTTGAAAGCGGGGTCGGAGGCCATGATGGCGAAGATGGGGCCCGGCGGGACCCTGCGCAGCAGGTTGATGGCGCTGTAAATGGTCTTGGCGTGGGCGGTGCCCAGAGAGCTCAGTTTCATCAATTCGGGCATCACGAGGCGTAGCAACTCCTCTAGGGAAACGCCCTTCTCGTGCAACGACTCCCTGAGGGCATCCGTATCGGCAGGGTTCAACTCGCCCAGCACCATTAGCTCGTCGTACTCGCAGGAGATCTCCAACTTACGGTTCTCAAGGATCAGTTGACCATTCTCCACGCGGGCCAGTCGAGCCCACTCGCGCTTCATGCGACGGGGTTTGTAATCAATCTTGACCTCGTAGGCGTTGCGCGTCCGCTCCAGAACTAAGTAAGCGCCCACCGGCAATTTATTCTGTTCGTACCAGGGGCCGAGGCCGGCCACGAAACGGGCCCCCGGCACTACCCAGGCAGGGATGCGCTGTCCCCAGCGGCCGTCTATCAGCGTTACCTGTGAGCGCTCGCCGGTGGGGCTGGGGAAGAACGGCCGCGTGCGCGTCGACAGGGGGAGCGTCCCGGACCGCCGGTGGGGATAGATGAGGGTGATGGTCGCGCTGGCGGCCTCTGCCTCGGCTTCGCCTCCGGTCTCGTCGCTCCACTCATCGTCCAATTCCTGCTCCAACCGCAGGAGCTCCGGCGTCAGCACCGAGCGATCGTATGGCATCGGCTGGTAGCGCAGGCGCTGCGGCGGCTCTATGGCTTCCGGCGGCTCCAAACGGCGCAAGAACCAGCGATGCCTCCCGGAGCCGACATCGTCAAAGCGTGGATCGCGCAGCAGGGCATAGATGAGGGAGAAACTCCTGATAGCAGGAGGGATCTCGGCAGGAAGCTCTATGACCTTCAGCAGATCGCCCGTGCTGATGGGCGCGTTGCGTTCCTCAATGGCCGCCTCGGCCAGGTTCAGATGGCCGATATGCACGTCGGCCATCATCTCCCGCAGCAGCCACTGCTCATCTACCTCTACGAAATCGTGCGCGTCGCCGGCGCGCAGGCGTTCCAGGAGCCGTTGGCGCACCGGTGCCGCCACGTCGGCGTAGAGTTCGGCGGGAGGGCGCAGGCCTTGGCTGTCCAATAGCGCGCCATCTTGGCCTGCGGGGCGGTTCAATTTATGGGGGGTGCGCAGAGAGGCGGCGAACTCGCGCAGGCGTTGTTCCCCTTCCAGGGCCACGCGAATCACGGTGAAATCCCCGTGTTCTGGGTTGAAGCCCGGCCGTATCTCTTGCACCGTCCCAACGCGAAAGCCGAGGGCCGGGAAAACCAGTTTCTGGCCAACCTCGTAAGCGTCGCGCGGCTGGTACAGGGCGCCCCTGGCCAGTTCCTTGGCAAGGGCCTGCTCTTCCTGGCGGCAACGATGCTCAATGAGGGCGATCGCCAGATCGTCTATGCTGCGAGGCCCGTTGGCTTCCAGAAGATAATTGGCAAGGTAATCTAAGTCGTCAGATGTAACGGCGAAAGATTCCCAGTATGCTGCGGACTGGGTCTGGCGAGGGATCACGCGGTTACTTACCTCCCAAGGTGCCCAAAGCGCTTATACATAACGATTATACCATCTCTATCGGGCTTTGCAAATATCGCGCCCGCCGACAACGCGGGCATTCTTTCCCAGGTGGGCGCAGAAGTTGACCAAATGAGCTGAATGCGGTATCATCGCGCCATGTTAGTCGCCCTCTTCAAGACCATGCGCCCGCGGCAGTGGCACAAGAACGTCTTCGTCTTCGCCGCGCTGGTATTTGACGA
>DAOTYP010000209.1:0-24805 GCA_034434975.1 Anaerolineae bacterium
TTTGAGGTGCCGTCGGCCTATGAGATCACCGCGCTGGGAAGAAAATTGATGGGGAGCGCGCAGAATCGGCGGGCACAGTGGGTGCTCCAACATGGCTCGCTCCCTCTGACCGGCGACGTAAGTCGCATCGTGAACTACTTGCGGTTTGAGGACGAGGAAGAGCGTGAGGCCTTGCGCGCGGCCTTGGCCGCGCGCGCGACCACGGTGGAAGCGCTCTTGGGACGCGCGGTCGGCTTTCGCGAGGTAGCCGAGACGCTGGCCCGAGGCTTCGCGCAGGCGCTGGCGCTAGATTTGACGCCAGGCGAACTGAGCCTGGAGGAATACGCAGCCGCGCAGCGGCTGGTCGCCGAGAAGTATGGCACCGAGGCTTGGACGGCCCATCGCTCTCTCCCTGAGCCGCTGCATGCGGCCGGCCCGTAGGTTTGCCATGCATGCTTCTGTTGGTCTTCTCACCATTGAGCTTCGTTTGCCCGGCAACGGCTCGCTGAAGGGCAAGCGCGGGATCCTCAAGCCGATCATGGCGCGCCTGCGTAACGAGTTCAACGTCTCCGTGGCCGAGGTAGATAGCCAGGATCACTGGCAGAGGGCCGTCATCGCGGTGGCTTGCGTCTCCGCCGACTCCGAATACGCTCATGGCCTCCTGACGCGCGTAGTGCAAGCCGTGCAAGGATGGCGATTGGATGCCGAGGTGACCGATTACGATATTGAGATCCTTTGAGTGAGCACATCAGCCTGCGCTCAGGAGGGGACGATGAGCAATGTGACCATAAATGAGGCGCGTTTGGCGGAACTGTTGGAAAAGGAGCGCTTCTTTGATACCTGGATTGAGGAAGAAGGGCTCGGTTTTCTCATAGAACTCGCCCGGCGCAAGGGGATTGATCCGCCTTCCATCATCAACGTGGCCGACCTGTCGACAGACATCGCCCAATCGCTGCACGAAGGCGAACCGATAAGCACCGCTTTCATCGTCGGCGACATAGACAAAATTGAGCGGCTCTTGCCTCAGAGTGAACTGCGTCTGGTGCGTACAGGCCACATTCGTGAGATGTCCCCCATCATCCGCACTCTGGCCGAACTGGTGAACGGCCTGGTTCTAGCCTACGCCGTGGATAAGATGGGCATCGTGCGCGACATCCGCAAGGTAGATGTGGAACTCCCCATGGAAGGCAGCCATCTCCTAGGGATCTATTTTCGCCGCTACTGCGCCATCTCTGCCTTGTCGGAGGGCGTCGTTTTCTTCGTGCCGGAAAAAGGGAGGCGAGTCAAACTCTTCGCGGATGGGCAGATCATCGGCCGCTACGGCGATGGCGATTGGAAGCCGGAGAGCATGCCCGAATTGGATCGCACGGTAGAGAGTCTGGTTGCCCAGCGTGGTTACGACCGGCGCGTGGTGGAGCGCGTGCTACGCTGCGCCTTTGAGATGTCAGAACACAACCTGGGAGGGGTGTTCATGCTGGGGGACGCCGATGACATCCTCAACCGCTCCGAGAAGCCTCGCCTGAGCGGCTACGCGGCTATCTTGACCGCCAACCTAGACAACCTGACCGACGAGGAGCTCATCAACTTCGCCAAGCAGGACGGTGCCACCATCGTGGATAGCCGCGGCGAGTTCTGCGGCGCGACCGTTCTTCTGCGCCCTCAAGCCCACACGCCGGCCGAGGTAGACCCCAAAGCCGGCGCTCGCCACACCAGCGCGGCCAAGATGAGCGCGGAATGCGATTGCCTCGCCGTTGTCATCTCTCATGATGGCCCCATCTCCCTATACGACGCTGGTCGGCGCGTCATGCGCTTTTAGAGGGCGTGCACCTCACTCTCTTCCGTCACCTCCACCACCTGCGCGCCGGTCGCGCGCAAGAGTTCCTCCGGAGCGATGCGCAAAAGGTAATCTATTCCACCCCCGCCCGCGAACACCTCCTCCTGGGCCAGCACATGCCGGTCCAAAAGGGTCGGCAGGGGCGTGACGTGGCCGAAGGGCGGCATCGCTCCCACCGGGTACCCCGTCGCGTCCAGAGCGACCTCAGGGGAGGCCAGCCGAACGCGCTTCTTGCCTAAGCCGAGGAGCGCGGCCAACCGCCCCTGGCTGATCCGACGCGAGCCGTTGGCGATGACCAGATAGGGGCGGTCATCTACCAGGAAGACAACCGATTTCACGATCTGGTCCGGAGAGACGCCCAGGACGCGCGCGGCGTCCGCGACAGTGGGCGTATCCTCGCGCATCGGCAGAAGTTCCGCGCGGATGCGGTGTTCGGCGATGTAGGCAGCAAGGTCAGCAGGGGTGAGCATGAGGGCTCTCTCAGTTGGCAAGGCGTTCCGATAGGGCTTCCACCTCTACCAGGCAGTCGTAAAAGGTGGCCCCTCCCATGTCGCTCAGGGCTTGCGAGGTCACCGCGTTAACGTTGCGTCCGTCAGGGCTCAGTTTACGCCACCAGATTCCGGGCGCCATCACCACGCCGGGCCGTACCCCCTCCGTGACGCGCGCCTGGGCCACGAAGGCGCCACGCTCGTTGAAGACGCGCACCGGGTCGCCCATGCGCACCCCCCGCTCGTCGGCGTCTTCTGGATGGATCAGGAGTTCCGGCTGGCCCACGCGCCGGCGCAAAGACTCCACGTTCACGAACGTAGAGTTCAAGAAGTAGTGGGCAGGTGGCGAAACCAGGGCGAGAGGGTACCGCGCGGCCAACTCCGGCGCGCTGACCACGCTCTCGCGCGGGGGTGTAAAAGAGGGAAGGGGATCAAGGCCCGCGCGCGCCATTGGCTCTGAATAGAACTCGCATCGGCCGGACGGCGTAGGGAAATTCCCCTCGGCGAAGGGGATGAACGGTTCCGGCAGGTTCAGGCGCGCAAAGCCCTCCTGCAGCAAACGGTCAAAGGTGATGCCTTGGAGCGCGGGCGCGTTGGAGGCCAACGCCTGGCGGATGAGGTCGGTGTCGCTGTCCTCAAAGCAAGCCTCGGTGAAGCCCATGCGGTGGGCCAGGAGGCGGAAGACCTCGCTGTTCGGCTTGCATTCGCCCAGCGGCGCGATGGCCGGCCGGTTCAATTGTAGGCAGAGGTGGCCGTAGGGCTTGTTCAGGTCCCAGTGTTCCAATTGGGTCGTCGCCGGAAGGACGATGTCGGCGTAATCCGTGGTGTCGGTCAGGAATTGTTCTAGGACGACGGTGAAGAGGTCCTCCCGTTTAAGCCCTCGGATCACTTCCTCCTGGTCGGGGGCGACGGCGGCGGGGTTGGAGTTGTAGATGCAGAGCGCAAGGATCGGCGGGTCATCCACCTCGTTCAGGATCTTGCCCAGTTCCACCATGTTCAAGGTGCGTGTGGCCGGTGGGATGAGGTCTGGCCTTTCCAAGGCGTCGGTGTTCAGGGGGAAACTGCCGCTGGTGCTCAATTGGATGCCGCCACCGTAGTCGCGCCATGCGCCGACCACCGCGGGCAAGCAGGAGATGGTGCGTACAGCCATGCCGCCGCCCGCGTGGCGTTGCAGGCCGTAGTTCACGCGGATCGCGGCGGGCCGCGTGGTGGCATAGGCCCGGGCCAGGGCTGAGATATCCCCTTCTGGGAGTCCGACGATGGCTGAGACCCGTTCCGGCGTCCACTCGGCGACGCGCGCCCGCAAGAGATCACCGCCTAAGCAGTGACGGTCTATGTAGTCTCGGTCCTCCAAGCCCTCGGCAAAGATCACGTGCATCATCGCCATCGCCAGCGCCGCATCCGTGCCGGGCCGGATGGGAAGCCATTGATCGCATTGGGCTGCCGTGCGGGTGCGCACCGGATCTATGCAGATAAGGCGCGCACCTCGTTTTCGCGCCTCCAGGATGAAAGGCCACAGATGCACGTTAGACGTGAGGACGTTGGAGCCCCAGATGAGAATGAGACGGGCGGCGGCAAAGGCCTCCGGCGAGATGCCGACGCTCGCTCCGATCGTATATTTGTATCCTTTGGCTCCTGCCGTAGAGCAGATGGTGCGCGCCAAGAGCGATGCGCCTAGCCTATGAAAGAAGCGCCGGTCCATGCTCTGCCCCTGCACAAGCCCCATCGTCCCCGCATAACTGTAGGGGAGGATAGCCTGAGGGCCATGTGGCCCTTCCACAATGGCGCGGAAGCGCGAGGCGATCTCGTCTAAGGCCGCTTCCCAGGAAATCCGCTCAAACCTTCCCTCGCCTTTAGCCCCGACGCGCCGCAGAGGATGCAGGATTCTCTCCGGATGATACACGCGCTCAAGGTAGCGGTCCACCTTCGCGCAGAGGAAACCGCGCGTGATGGGATGCCGTGGGTTGCCCCTCAGGTCAATGGCCTTGCCATCTTGCACCGTCACGACCCAGGAGCAGGTGTCGGGGCAATCGTGCGGGCACGCGCCGATGATGTGGGCGGTTCCGCTTTCATACGGCTGAGGTGGAATCTCCATGCTTATATTCCCCTCTGCGGGCTTGGCGCGGGCGCGATGAGGCACGAGGAGCGCGCGATTTAGGGGCCATTATAGCCGCGAGCGGGCGCGGTGTCAACGCATCGGTTGACAGCGGCTAGAAGTGCCGTTATAATGCGCCCGATGGCTGCAGCGGGTCAGCGCCAAGGCGGGCTGCGCCCCTGGGAGGCACCGATCCTGGGAAGGTCAACTCAATCCGGTATGCGACAACGGCTGTTCATCGCTGGCGGCTTGTGGCTGGCCGCGGCTCTGGCGGCGGCAGGGCAAGCCCTTTTCGGTGCGCAGGCGCCTCTACCGCTCTCACGAGATTTTGCCTGGCTGCTGGCTGCCGTCTTCACCCTGGCCGCTATGGCCCTGACCGCGTTTCTGGCTCCTCCTCGGGAAGACGACCCCGGCTTGCAACCTCATCCTCGTTCTCTATCGGAGCCGGCGCCGGCCTCCGAACCCGCGCCCGTCCCCGGCCTGCTGGAGGCTTCTGTCAATGTTGATCCCTCGGCCGCGTTGAACGGCGTCGGCGGGCCGGAAGCGACGTTTCCTCTCTCGCCGGTTCGCCCCGCTGCTTTGTCAAAGGAAGGTCAGGCGTGGCAGGCGTTGCGCCTTGCCGGCACCGCGCTGGCCGTCGCGCTGGCTTATCTGGGGATTTTGATTTTCCAACGCAAACCGCCTGTTTTGAACTGGCCTGAGGCGCGACTCCTGATAACGGGGTCGGCCGCGACGGCGGTGGGGATGGCCCTTTTCGGCCTGTTGGGGCCGCGGCCGGAGCCGGAGCAGGCGGTAGGCGAACTGCCGGCGCAAGAACGGCCGGCCCTCGCGCCCCTGCTGGCCGAGCCGTGGTTTCTCGGCTGGTTGGCGCTGGCCCTCGGCCTCTACGGGTACACCATGGGATACTATCAGGGCGCGGGGGAGACGCGCGCCGTCGTTGGGGGATGGATCGCCAGCATGATCGCCCTCTTGGTGGCGGTCGCGCGGCCCCGGCCCGGCCGACCATGGCGGCCTCGGCTTCCCTCCCGCACAGAAGCCCTCTGGGGCCTGGCTCTGGTAGGCGTTCTGGCGGCGGCCTTCGTCCTGCGCACGGTGCGCTTGACCACCCTCCCCTATGACCTGGACGGCGACTTCGCCTCCTATGGCATCCAGGCTCGCGCGCTCGTGACCGGTCAGGAGACGCGCCTCTTCACCGTCGGCTGGGCCAACATCCCGATGATCGGCTATTTGCCTCCCGCGTTGACGATGTTTCTCTTCGGCACCGGCCAGGTAGGGCTGAACATGTCGGGGGTGATAGGGGGGATGCTGAGCCTCATCGGGACATACCTTCTTGGGCGCGACCTCTTTGGCCGACGTGTAGCGCTCCTGGCCACGGCGATCTCCTCGGTGCTCTACGTCCACGTCCATTTCAGTCGCGTGGCTGCTTACATGGACCCCCTTCCTTTCATGGTGTTCGGGCTCTGCTTTCTGATGAAGGGGCTGCGGTGGGGGCGTGGTTGGCCCTTCGCGGTGAGCGGCCTCCTGTTCGCCTTCGGGTTCATGATGTATTATTCGGGTCGGGCCATGTTCGTCGTGGCCGCGCTCTGGCTGGTTTACCTGGCCGTTCTACGGCCGCGCTGGCTCGCGGCCCGCTGGCAAGGGCTTCTCTTGGCGGCCGTCGGCTTCCTTTTGGCGATGGGGCCTATGCTCATCTTCTTCATCCGCAATCAAGAGAGCCTGGTAGAGCGGAGCCGCGCGGTCTTCCTGTTCTATCCGCCGGTCGTGGAGCACCTGTTCGGCAAGTACAATGTAACGACGATGTCGGCCCTCGTCTGGGAGCAATTCAAGCGCACGCTCCTCATGTTTCACTACTACATTGATACCAGCACCCAGTTCGGCATGCCACGTCCCTTCTTGGACCCGTACACCGCGCCCCTTTTGGCCTTGGGGGTCGGCTATGCGCTTTTCCGCCTGCGGCGACAGGCCTACGCCTTCGTTCTCCTCTGGCTGTCGGTCGTATTGATCATCGGCTGTATGCTAACGAGCAATGCGCCTTTCTGGCCGCGCCTAGTCGTGCTCCTGCCGCCGGTGGCCCTCCTGATCGCGCTGGCGGTGGACCTTCTGGTAAGGCCGGTGGAGGCGTGGTTGAGATCACGCGTCGGCCCGGCCTCTCAGGTGGGCGTCGTCGTCTTTCTAGTCGCAGGACTGGCTTTCATCGGCTACGCCAATTGGCGCGAATACGACCGATACAAAGGATCGTGGGCCACGTCCCGCACCCTCATCGCTCGCTACATGGCTGCGCAGGGCCCTGCCGTTGAAGCGTGGATGATCTCGGACCCTTTCTCTTATCGGGACCGCGAGTTTGAGTTTCTGGTTCCTGGGCGTTTCCTGGGCGACCTGACACGAGAGCAGGTGCTGTCGGGAAGCCTGCCCGACTTCAGCGGGCCCGGGCTCATCATCATCACGCCAAACCATGCTGATCTCATCCCTATCTTAGAGAAGCGCTATCCTCATGGCATCACCATAACCCATCCCGGGAATTCGCCAGCGGAAAAGGCCTTTTACGCTTTCAAGGTATCGGCTGGCGGCGACTAGGGGCTGGTTTGGGGGAGGAGCGAGTTGGGCAGAGACGCGGAAGCGAGAGCACGGAGGGCGGTGGTTACAGCGGAGTGGGCGGCGACTTCCAACGACCCCATCGGTGTAGAGACCCTGCGCCGCATGGCCAGCGTGGATCGCTACAATCGTTGGATCTACGACGAAATTCGCGCCTATGCCGGGCAGCGGATCCTGGAAGTCGGCTGTGGCATCGGCAACATGACCGCGTTCTTTTTGGATCGCTCTCTCCTGGTTGCGCTGGACCTTCTCCCCGAAGCGGTGGCCTTGGTGCGGGAGAAATACGCCGGCCATGCGAACCTGATCACCTGGCAAGGCGACATCACCAGCGAAGCCACTGTGGCACGCCTGGAGCCTTACGGCTTTGACACGGTGGTGTGCCTGAACGTTTTAGAGCACATTCGGGATGATGCTCGCGCGTTGGCGCACATGTATCGCGTCCTTCAGCAAGGCGGGCGGCTCCTGTTGGTCACGCCGGCAGGGCGCTACCTCTATGGCACTTTGGATCAAGGGTTGGGGCACTATCGTCGCTACGAGCGCAAGCCTTTGGGCGATTTGGTGGCGTCTGTCGGGTTCGTGGTAGAGCGGTTACGGTACATGAACCTGGCGGGCGTCCCCGGCTGGTTCCTCAGCAGTCGGGTCTTGCGGCATCGCATCTTGCCCCGCGCGGGCCTCAGAGGGTTCAACGCCCTGGCGCCCCTCTTCATCGCCGCCGAGAAGGCCTTGCGCGCGGTGGTGGATGTGCCTTGGGGCCAATCGCTCGTGTGCATTGCACGGAAGGGCTGATGGAAGAATCGGTCGCCGGGAAGATGGACGCCGTTCTGGGGGTAGAATCTAACCCTCCGGTTCCCTCCGCTGGGGGCGGCTCCGGGCAGGAGCCCCCTTGGAACGGAGAAGGCGCGTCCCCAGCGATGGGGGGACGTCGGTTTTCCTTCGTCTGGCGCGCCTTATCCGCCCGGCTAAGGGGGCTTCTGGCAGGCCGATCCCGACCGCGCGCGGCGCTGACCGCGGCCGCGACGATGATGGCGTTGGTGGCCTTCGTACACATGCTCGTCGTGGGTGAGGGCGCGCTGGTGCGTTTCCTTTGGGGCGCCAGCATGGTAGGCCTGGCGTTGTCTCAGGCGACGCTGCCTCGTTTACATTCCGGCTGGCAGGCCCGCTGGCGCAAAGGGGGGGGGGACCATCTCCCCCTTCTGATCATCTTGATCGCCGGAGCCTGGCTACGCCTACATCGCTTGGGCGTCATCCCCGACGACATCCACGGCGACATCGCCTCCCAAGGCATGGAGGCCCGCGCCATCTTGCAAGGGCATCAGACGGACCTGTTCACCGTCGGCTGGTCCGATATCCCCATGTTTGACTTCTGGCAGATGGCCGTGGCGATGCGGCTCTTCGGCGACAACCTCTTCGGCCTCTCCATGAGCGCGGCCCTGCACGGCATCCTGACGCTCTTGGGCGTCTATCTGCTGGCCACGGAGTTGTTTGATCGGCGGGTGGGCCTCTTGGCCGCGGCGCTTCTTGCCGTTTCCTACACACACATCCATTTCAGTCGCATCGTTACGACCGCTTCGGCCCTCACCTTCTCGGCTTTCACCTTCTACTTCCTCGCGCGTGGGCTGCGCGGCAGGGGTGGCCTTTCGTTCGTGCTGGCGGGCATCTCTTTCGGTTTAGGGTTGCAGGTTTACTACCCGGCGCGCATCATGGTCATCGTTTTGGTCCTCCTTCTTCCCTGGCTTTACCTGTGGCAGCGAGACCTGATACGTCGCCACGGCGGCGGTTTAGGGCTCATGGTGTTGGGCGGATTCTGCGCCTTTGGCCCCTTCTTCGCCTTCGGCCTGCAACATCCCGATCTACTCATCGGTCGTGGGAACGTTGTAACCATTTTCAACCCCCAGGTCATAGACCACCTCCGGCGCAAGTACGGCGTGGATTCCGTCGTTGGCGTGCTATGGGAGAACCTGAAGCGCACCCTGCTCATGTTCAGCGCCTACGGCGATGCCAGCACCCACTTCGGCCTGGCGCGTCCTCTCGTGGACGGCTTCACCGCCGCTCTCCTGACCCTGGGCACGGGTTACAGCCTGCGCCGGGTGCGTCAGGCGCGCTATTTCCTTCTCCTTGTTTGGGTGATCGGCGTGCTTCTTTTAGGAAGTTTCATCAGCAACGACCCGCCCTTCTGGCCTCATCTGGTCATCATCTTGATTCCGGTCTGCATCCTGGCGGCGATAGCGTTGGAACGGTTGTGGCAGGCCGGAGCCATGCTGCTGGGGGAGACGGGGGATCGCCTGGGAGGCGCCTTGATCGCCGCGGCCCTCATCTACGTGGGGCTGGGCAATTGGACAGTCTACTACGCGCTGGTGCGCGACAACGCGCTTCCCTTGGTGCGTTTGGGAAGGATCATCGCCGCGCTGCCTCCTTCCGTGCCGGTCTTGCTGATCAAAGACCCTTTCAACGGAAGCGAGCGCGAGTTGGCTTTCCTAGGTTATGGTCATCCCATCCGCGCGCTAGATGAGGCGGAGGCAGTTGATCCCGATCAAACTTCTGCGACCGATGCCCTGTTCGTCGTGCCCCCTCATCACCGGGCTGTTTTGGAGGCGCTGCGGGCGCGCTATCCGGACGCGACGGAGAAGCGGTATCATAGCGCGCACGGCGACCTGCTGTTCACCACCCTGCGCGTCAGGGGCAACATGACGGCGGCCCAGGCCGAACGGACGCCAGGCGCGGTTGCCCAACCGTCAGCCCCTTCCACGCCCGCACCGACATCCTGGAGCCCACGGCACACCTTTATAGGCAACACGACCTCGGCCCCGTGGGATATTGATGTGGGCATCGTGGAGGTTTCGGGAGGGCGACTGACGTTGCGCGTAGGGCCGATACCAGGGCACGACGCCGTTTACGATTACGTGCGGCTGGTAGGCCCCCATGGAGATGAACTGCGCTTTGAGGCCGAGGACACCCGCTACACGACGGGCGACGACGCCTACGCCTCACGCGAGGGCCGCGATGGGCACTGGTGGCTGCAACACTACGGGCCTTTCAGCGACCAGAAAGGGCTGGTGGCTCAGAAAGATGAAGGCGCGCCCATCCTGACGACGACGGTCCCCTTGCCCGACGGCACCTACCACTTGTACATCGGTTCCTTCTACGGTGACCCCAGCAACGGCGTTTTCGCCTTGGGAGTGGACTACTAGGGCAAGGCTCGCCAGGACTGCCCGAGCGTCCTTCGCCGAGGAACGTTCGGCCTTGGGCTTTCGTCTCCTAGAAAAATGGGTTTTTGCGAAGGAGGACCTTCCCGCATGATCACCGAGCAAGCACGCCGACGGTGGAGGGGCCTGGTTGTGCTGTCCGTCGTTCTTCTGGCCTTGGGTGCGTGCGGCAGCCCAGGGCCCCGTCCATCTCCGACCCCGACCAAGACGCCTCGCGTGGCGCAAAAGGCGACCTTACCTCCCTTGTCTACCCCTACCTCCTTGCCGCCTTCGCCCACCGTAACGCCTGCGCCCACGGCGACGGACACGCCCGTCCCACCTACCGATACGCCTACCTTGCCGACGGAGACACCCGTTCCCCCTACCGACACGCCTGCCGCATCCGAAGGCGCTGGCGGTAGGCCTCAGCCGTCCTCCACGCCGAACACGGGTCAGTCTGCCGGCGGCGAGGTATGGCTCTTGCCACCGCCTTTCGGCCCAGTGCCTCAGGTGCCGCCTCTGCCGGCCCTCCCGTCGCGGCCGGCCAACATCAATCCGCTCACCGGTCTGGAGGTGGACCCGGCGAGGCTGGCGCGCCGGCCTATCCATGTTTGCATCAACAACGATCCCCAGGCGCGGCCCCAATACGGCTTTCCGCAGGCTGACGTGGTCTACGAGTACGTGATGGAATCATACTTCATCACCCGTTTCACCGCCGTCTATTGGGGCCAGGAAGCCGAGCGCATCGGCCCCGTCCGCTCCGCGCGCCTCATCAATGCGCAACTGACGGCCCAATACGACGGCCTTTTGGCCTGTTCCGGCGGCAGCGATCCAGTGCGCTGGATACTCAAGCACAAGGTGGGTTTCCCGTACATAGACGGCGACCTGGACGACCCCGGCAACAACCGCTACTTCTTCAACGTGGGCACCGACTATCGCACCCGCCTGCAAACCAGCACGCAAGGGTTGCGCCGTTGGCTTACCGATAAGGGGCTGGAGAAAGTTCCCCAGGTGCGGGGTTTCCTATTTTCTGCTGGCATCCCGTCGGGTGGCAGCCCTGCTACTTCCATCCATATCCCCTATCCCAAATTCACCCGTCTGAACAACGAGGTGGCTTGGACCTACGACGCGGCGAGCGGTCGTTACTTGCGCATGATGGCGGGCGAAGCCCATGTGGATGCCGCGTCCAAAGAGCAACTGAGCGCGGCCAACGTGGTCGTACAATTCGCCAAGCATACCGACACTGATATCCGGGAGGATAGCCTGGGGAGCAAAAGCATTCTCATTGAACTGTGGGGCGAGGGACGGGCTTTGGTCTTTCGCGACGGCCAGGTGTTTGAGGCCATCTGGCGCAGCCTACCCGACCAGAACACCGCTTACCTTTTCCCGGATGGCCGCTTTATCCCCTTCAAGCCCGGCAACACGTGGTTTGAGATCGTCCCACTGGATTACAAGATCACCTATCGGTAGCACAGGCGCGTCAAGGCGAAGAAAGCCCTGAAGGTTCTCCGAGGCCTTCAGGGCTTTTCGTCGTCGGCGCCGCGCGGTTACAGTTCTACCTCTTGCCCTCGCTCCGGCACGATCACCTGGCGCAAGCCCAGTTCTTGCTGCAATCCCTCGGCCAAGGCTAAGGACGCAAGCGCGCGGATCTTCAATGGGGTTGCGCGAGTGGTGCAGGATGCGTCCTGCCTCGCACATCCCTGAGGCGGAGATGACGATCGCGGGCCCGTCCAAACTGTTCAGCGTCTTGGCCAGGCTCGGCAGGTTGCCGGAATGGTCGATGTAAGCGTGGGACAAGATCACGGCGTCCAGGTCGGTGACGCCGAAGGGGAAATGGCGGTTGCGCTCCCAGGCTTCCGCCCGGCGACCTTGGAAGAGCCCACAATCCAGCAAGAGGCGATGGCCGTTGACGGTCAAGAGGTGCATAGAGCCGGTAACGGTGCGTGCCGCGCCGAGGAATTGGATCTTCATAGCGGAGTCCGTGCCCGAATCATCGGTTTGCCGTGCCCGCTACAGGCCTTCTGCCAGCCTCCCGATGAGAGGGTAAGAGGGCCACGGTAGAGGGAGAAGCGGCTGTGGAGGGGCTTTCACCTCTTGCCCCGCTGCTTGTTGGATGGCGACTTGTTGGATGACCTCCAGGGCTTTGAGGTTTTGCGTCCAATCCAGGCCGGTGCGGGTGCTCAATTCTATGGTGACAGCAGGGATGCCCTGGGCCGCAAGCCAGTCGGCGGCGTCGCCGGTGACATCGGACTGGGGAAAACGCATGGGCGTGTAGCCGATCACGCGGGCGATGGCGTGGGAGAAGGCTCGCGACGCCTCGCCACCGCCGCAACGCGCCCCGGCCGTGACCATGCCGCCGGCGCTGTGGTAGAAGATCGCCGCGTGGAAGCGGTTCCCGAGCAAGAGGTCGCGGAGCGCTTGGTTCTCCGGTTCGGAGAAGGGCTGCGGGCCGGGGTTCACGGCGCGGCCTTTCCACGTCGCCTTCGGCTGCCACAGGCACCCCCAGTTGCGGTTGAGGTCCACCCCGTTCCCGTTGAAGCGGCCCTCGGCGCCGCCGCTGCGGGCCAGGCCGTCGGGGTTGAGGAGGGGGATCACGTAGAGGGTCGTCTGCGTCAAGACGGCGGTAGGATGGGCGGTCAGATGAGCGATGAGACGCTGCATCAGGGCGACGGAGTTCCACTCGTATCCGCCATGAATCCCGCCGATCAAGGCGATCTTCACCGGGCCATCGCCGAAACGATACGCTTCAACGGCTCGTCCCTCTACCGAAGTAGCGATCATCTGGCAGTTGGGCGCGGCTTGGGTCCCCTCTGCGGCGCAGGAGCGATAGGGTAACTGGGGTGTGCGCATCTCGCCCTGGAGCCAGGCCTTCAGATAGGGGTAAGGTGATACCTCGCCCCGCCGGGTCAGCCAATCCTCGGGGAAGGTGCGGTGAGAGATGCCGAAGTGCAAATGGGCGGGCGTGCCGCGCGCGTTGCCCGATCGCCCTACACGGCCCAGCGCTTGGCCCGCTTGCACCCGCGCGCCGACGGCCAACCCTTCGGCGACCTCGGACAGGTGCGAACCGTAGTAGCGCACGCCGTCATCCCCTACCAGGCTTATCGCCAGCCCGCCGCGCGTCGCAGGATCGTCCACCTGCGGATGCCATGCATCTTCTCGGCTGATGAACTCTATGACGCCGGCCGTCGGGGCAACGAAGAGGCTGCCGGCTGGAGCAAAGATGTCGGTGGCGGGATAGTCGTGGTGTTCGGATGTAAACCGCGCCGAACCCGCCGGCTGCACAGGAAAGACGTAGCGCTGAAAGGGGGTCTCGCCCTGCGCGGCGGCATCCTGGGCGGCTACCGTTATGAAGATGAGCAAGGCAATAACCGACCGATGAGTCAACGGCTTCATGAGCGTTGGAGATCGGTGAGGACCCGGAGGACCTCCGGGCCGTAGGTGCGCTGTTTCCAGGGGCCCCATACCCGCGCGCGCAGAAATTCCTCTTCGGTGCGCGGGGCCAGGCGAGCCAGGGTCATCAGGGCCTCGTTGGTGGCGATCACATCCGGGTCTACGCCGCGCGCCTGGGCTTTCTGAGCGCGCCAGGCGCGTAGGGCCTCAAAGCGGGCCAGGGTTTCCTCATCGGGCTTGCTCCCGTTGGTGTAGCGCTGAGGCGGCAGAGGGGGAGGGGCGGCTCCTCCTCGCTCAATGGCCGCCAGCAGTGCCCTCAGCCACCGCCGGGCGGAGGCCGAGCCGATCCGTGGAGCGACGCGCCGCAAAGCATCGGCGCTTTGTGGCTGGGCGACGGCCAAGTTGATCAAGGCCTGATCGCTGAGGATCCTGAAGGGAGGCCGGTTCTGACGGCGGGCCTCAGCATCACGAAACAGGTAGAGCTCACGCAGCACGGCCAACGCGCGCGGCGATAGCCCGCGCGCCCCCTCTATCCGCCAGAAGCCCTCCGGATCAAAGGGTTTTTCTACCCAGGTCAGGTTCTCCAACGCGGCGAAGGCTTCTCTGGCTTCCTCCAGCCGACCACGCGCGCGCAGTTCGGCCAGCATTCGCTCTCGCAAGGGGAGGAGGTAGCGCGTGTCCAAGCGAGCATAGGCCATTTGCTCGGTTGTAAGGGGGCGCCGGCCCCAATCGGTTCTTTGCAGGCTCTTGTCCAACCGCACCCCGAAGCGTTCCTCCAAGATGGCGGCCAACCCGACCTGACGCCAGCCTAGAATGCGGGCGGCCAGCATCGTATCAAAACAGCGCACAAAGCAGAAGCGGTAGTCGCGCTGGAGCATCAAGATGTCGTTGTCGGCGGCGTGAAAGACCTTCTCCACAGACGGGTCGGCGAAGAGGTCCCCCAGCGGGCTTACATCCAGGCCGGGCGCCAAAGGGTCTATCAGATAGTCGGCTTCCAGGATGGATATCTGGATGAGGCAGACGCGGTAGAAGTAAGCATACAGGCTGTTGGACTCCGTGTCCACCGCGACGACCGGCTCCCTTCTCAGCCGTTCCAGGAGATCGGTCAGTTGGTCCGACCTAGTAACCAGCACAGGCGGCGGCAAAGCGGCGGTCAGCACGTTGACGCTCACACCCACCCCCGCATGCGCAGGTACGCCAGGGTGACGACGGTGGACAGGATGATGACGATCAGCACCACGGCGAAAGAGAAGGGGTGCTCTGCCAGGGGCAACCTCACGTTCATCCCGTAGATGCTTGCCACCAGGGTAGGCGGCATCATGATGACGGAGATGAGCGTCAGGATGCGGATCACCTCGTTGAGCCTGTAGGAGATGAGGGAATCGCCAGTAGAGCTGAGCCCTTCAATGACCTCTTCGTAATCTTCCAAGATATCCCAGGCGCGGGAGAAGCCGTCGGCAATGTCCCCGAAATAGACATCCAGTTCCTCTTGGATGAACGGGCGATCCTTGCGCTCCAGGTTGCTGACGATGGCGATTTGAGGCTTGATCACACGCCGCAGCGCGATGAGGTCGCGCCGCACGATGGAAATGCGTTGCACGATCCGACGCATGTCCGAGGTGAACATGTCTTCTTCTATCTCTCGGATGTGCTGCCCTACTTTGTTGAGCATGGGGAAGCAGTAGTCTACCATGCGATCTAGCACGTCGTAGAGAAGCCGGCCTGCTCCCTTGCTCATGTATCGCTGTCGGGCGGCCTCGTCCTCTTTGCAGACGTTGAAGAGTTGCACCAGCGGCTTCAACACGCCGGCGTGCACCGTGACCAGGTAATTGGCCCCGATGAAGAAGTTAACGGTGGACGGGCGGGTGATCTGAGCCTGGTGATCAAAGAGGGGGAAATGCATGACGATGAACAGGTAATCGCCATGCTCGTCTATCTTGGGCCGCTCTATCTGGCTGAGACAATCCTCCAGTTCCAGAGGGTGGAATGGGTAACGGGCGCGCAGGTACTGCATATCGTCCTGCGTCGGCTGGACGATGTTGACCCACGTCAACTTGCCGTAGGTGATGACTTCGACGGCCACTGGCATCCTCGGGTTCCATAGTGCAGCCTATTATCATCCCAATCCCGTCCTCTGTCAAACGGCAGCCTGCCGCGTGGGGACTTTCCGCGCTACAGCCCTCGCCAGGAAACCGAAAACCACGCCACGGCGATGCCAATGGCCGCGCCGACGATCACCTCAAAAGGGGTGTGGCCGATCAGTTCTCGCAGCCGCTCCTCGCTGATTGGGTGCCCCTGGAAGAGTTCGTCAATGATCCGGTTGAGGACGCGGGCCTGGCGGCTTGCTGCCTGCCTCACTCCGGCGGCGTCGTACATGACGATGATGGCCAGCACGGCGGCGATGGCGAAGGCGCTGGAGCCGAAGCCCTCCCGAAAGCCGATAGCAGTGGCCAGCGCGCACACCATGGCCGCGTGGGAACTGGGCATGCCCCCGGCCTGGATAAGGACGAAGAAGTCGGGGCGCCGGTGACGGAACCAATGCCCCAGGAACTTAACGAGTTGAACCAGCGCGCCGGCAAGGATCGGCAGCCACAGTGCGTCGTTTTGCCAGAGGAGGCGAGGATCGGAGGCCATCACGCGTCGGGGGCGTCTGCTGATATGCCCAGGTTTGATTCGGAAAACGGCTCGGCCTGATAGCCGCCGTCAGGCGTCGCCACCAATTGGCGCACCCGCAGGTCGGCCTGATCCAGGAGACTCTCGCAGACCTGTGCCAGCGCCATGCCTCGTTCAAACAGGGTCAGCGACTCTTCCAAGGACAGGTCGCCCGCCTCCAGTTTGCGCACCGTCGCCTCCAATTCGGCGAACGCCGTCTCAAAGTCCATCTCTTCTAACCCCATAGGGCAACCCTCGCTCAGTCAGAAAGATCGCTCGGCGACGTGGAGCCGTCCGCCGCGACGACGGCGCCGAATCCGCCCTCCGCGACCCTCACCCGGATCGCGTCTCCGGGCCTTACCTGCGCGGCGCGTCGCACGATGCTCCCCGTGTCGGCACGCTGCACCAGGGCGTAGCCTCGCTCTAGGACGGCCAAGGGGCTCAGGCCTGAGAGTTGCGCCCGCCGTGCGGCCACGCGCTCCCGCCATAAGGCCAGGCGGTGTTGCAACGCAGAGACGGCCCTGCGGGCCAGATCGTCCACTTGCTGGCGCGCGCGGGCGATCCTTCCCGCGGGCGAGGCGCGCCATAGCGCCCTTCTTTCATTCTTCAGAGCCGCCCGACGCTGCGCCAATTGCCCCTGCATCCATGCGCTGAGTTCCTCTTTCCAGCCCGCGATCTGGGCACGCAGTTGGCGCACATCGGGCACGGCGGCGGTCGCCGCGCCGGTAGGGGTGGGGGCACGGTAGTCCGCGGCGAAGTCGGCGATGGTGAAGTCGGTCTCGTGGCCCACGCCGCTGATGACCGGGATACGCGAGGCGGCGATGGCCCGCGCCACCCGTTCGTCGTTGAACGCCCACAGTTCCTCCAGAGAACCGCCACCCCGCGCCACGATGATCGCATCAATGGGCTCATGCCAGGCATTCAGCGCGGCGATCGCTGCAACGATCTGGGCTGGCGCCTCTTCCCCTTGCACCAAGGTCGGGGCGAGGATCACATCCACCAGCGGATAGCGGTGACGCAAGACGCGCAAGATGTCCCGTACCGCCGCGCCGGTCGGCGAGGTGACCAGGCCGAGGCGCCGTGGCCGCGCCGGTAGAGGGCGCTTCCGCTCCTCGGCGAACAGCCCTTCGGCAGTCAGGCGCGCCTTCAGCGCCGCAAAGGCCTGATAGAGTCGTCCGATGCCTGCCGGTCGGACCTCCCGCACCGTCAGTTGATATTCGCCTCGCGGCTCATAGACGGAGAACGCGCCGCGCGCTTCTATCGCCTGGCCGTTCTCGGGCAGGGTCGTCTGATAGGCGGCCAGGCTGCGCCACATGACGCAAGAGAGTGTGGCGCCTGCATCCTTCAGGGTGAAGTAGTAGTGACCTGCCGGCGAGCGCCTAACGTTGGAGACCTCGCCCGCGACCCAAACATCTTGCAGGAGGAGGTCTTCTTGAATGAGGCCCTTGATGTAAGTTGTGATCTCCGTCACCGTGTAGACGAAATCGGGCATCGGGCTACCCTAACATGAGAGGATGAGGTCTCGGAGGTTGCAATAGGCGATCGGGGCTACGCTCCACAGAAGAGGCCATCGGGCAGTGTGTGGGGTAAGATCAGGTTGATCGCGCGCGGGACGACTTCAATGGTGGCTGGCGTTGTGCCGAAAGGCTCGCCGTCGGCGTGCAACGGCAGAGGGTAGGCGGTACGAATCTCAATGCGCCGGGCCTTGTGGTAGGTAACCAGGCGATCTTGGGTGTGGCGCCCTAAGATGACCTGCCAGAGAAGGTGCAGCACAGTCCCTACCGTATGTCCTTGGAAGCAGCAGACATCCAGCAGGCCGTCATCCATGCACGCCTCCGGCGCCAGGTGAAAGTAGCCGCCGTAAAGTCGGATGTTGCTGACCACCGCCAGGACGAGGCGGCGACTGATGCGAGCGCCGTCGGCCCGCACAAGCGCTCGCGTGCCCAAGGGGCCGCGCAGGGTGGGCATGACGGCCAGGAAGAACGCGCCCTGGCCCAAGCGTTTCTTCATTTCAGGCTGCGATTCCACCAGAGCGGTGATCTGCGCATCCAAGCCCACGCCTGCCCAACAAAGGAAATGCCGACCGTTGACGCGGCCTACGTCCACCGGGCGCGCGTGTCCTTCCAGGATGATTTGGGCTGCCTCTTGCATGGCGTGGGGACGAAAGATGGACGTGAGGGGGAGCCCCAGTTGCCTGGCGAGGACGTTGCCGGTGCCGCAGGGCAGGAGGCCGATGGTGGGTGGCGGGCCATCGCCCTTGGCCGAGACCAGGCCGTCCACCGTGCGGCCGATGGTGCCATCTCCTCCGGCTACCAAGACGGTGCGACGGTCTTGCGCTATCGCCTCGCGGGCAAAGGTCGCCGCATCGTCCACACACTCCGTCTCGCGCCACGCAACGTCCCATCCTTTGGCGGCCAAAACGGCAATGACGCGCTGAACCTCGGCATGGAGTTCGCGGCCGCCGGCCCCGGGATTGTAGATCAGCAGCGCCCTGGTAGGCATCAACGCGTCCTGGCCTGCAAAATGTTAAAGCCATTGTACCACAACAGGACCTTCATGACCAAAGGCAGGAAGGGGCGAGAGCGTTGAATAACCAGCGTTCTCAGAGGTTCTCCGTCTGGTACAGCCGGTTTCAGGCTCACTCAGGGCCTTTTGAGGGGCCGAAAAGGGGCCACCAGACGGCCCCAAGCCCCCTTGTCCCCCCTTCTTCCGACTTCCGTACTTGACATAGAACGCCCGTTCTTGTATAATAGGGTTGTCAGCGGAGAATCCTTGAGGAGGCCGAGGAGGTCTAGAATGGCTTTATCCGAGCGCCAAAAGAAGATGCTGGAGTTCATCCGGGGTTACATGGAGGAATACGACCGGCCTCCTACGATCCGCGAGATCGGGGAGCACGTCGGCATTAGCTCCACTTCCGTGGTGAACTACAACCTGAACAAGCTGCAAGAGGCCGGTTACATTGCTCGCAATCGGGAGGTGTCGCGCGGGTTGCGCCTGGTGGAGCGGCGCGACAGGGCAGAGCGAACATCGGCATCCCTCGTCCGCGTCCCTATGGTAGGACGCATCGCTGCCGGCCAACCGATCCATCTGCCCAGCGTGACCGACAACCCCTTTGCCAGCGAGACGATTGAACTGACGCGCGACATCGTGAAGGAGCCGGAAAACGTCTTTGCCCTACAGGTGCGAGGCGATTCCATGATGGACGCCTCGGTCAACGACGGCGACATCGTGGTGTTGCGAGCGCAGCGCACCGCGCACAACGGCGAGATGGTCGCCGTCTGGCTGAAAGACCGTGAAGAGACAACCCTCAAGTACTTCTACTTGGAAGGGAAGCAAGTGCGGCTCCAGCCCGCCAACCCCGACTACCGGCCGATCTACGTGGATGCCGACCAAGTGGAGATACAAGGCAAGGTCATCGCCGTCATCCGCCGCTTGAGTTAGCCTGGCAGGCGCGCGCTCAACCTTAAAATTTGTGCCTTTTTCATCAACTCTCTTGACAGTAGAACGTATGTTCTGGTATAATGATACTAGAACTGACGTTCTATTTTATTCCGTGAACAGGAGGCGGCCTATGCAAGAGCGTCAGAAAGCACTGCTGGACTTCGTCGGCTGGTTTCAACGACAGAACGGCTACGCGCCCACCGTAGAAGAGATGCGCCAGGGCCTCCGCTGGAGCACCAAATCGCTGGTGGAATACCACCTCCACGCCCTGAAGGAGGCGGGAGTCATCGCGCGGGAGGACGGCAAGGCGAGAAGCGTGCGCTTATTAGAGGCGGACACCGCTACCTACACCGTCCCTTTGTTGGCGAGCATCCCTGCCAGCCCGCCCCGCGACCCCGGCGACGGCTACGCGGGAGAGACGATTGAACTGACGCGCGACATCCTGCGCCAGCAACCCGGCCTTTACGCGCTGCGGGTCAAAGGGGATTCCATGATAGATGCCATGATCCACGACGGCGACCTGGTGATCATGAAGCACCAACGGCACGCGGACAACGGCGACCTGGTCGCCGTCTGGCTGCCGGAGCGCGGGGAGACAACCCTGAAGCGCTTCTATCGCGAGAACGGGCACGTCCGACTTCAGCCGGCCAACCCGACGATGGGCCCCCTGTATTTTCGCCCGGACCAAGTGGAAATCCAGGGGAAAGTGATGCTCGTGATTCGCCAACTGGCTTAAGGAGAAGCGGAAGGATCATGCGTCGCGCGCTTCTGGAACAGCAAGCCGATACGATTGAGATGGTGCTCGCCAGTCAGCGCGTGCCGGGGAAGGTCTTTGCCATGACCGTAGCGCCGCGTGTCGTTCGCTTCAGCCTGGCCACAGCGCTGGGCACGAGGGTTCAGCGCATCTCAGGGCTGGCCGAGGAGATCGCCTTGGCCCTGGGGGTGCCCTCGGCCCGCATCGTCCGCGTCGGCGGGGCGTTGCAGGTGGAGGTTCCACGCGAGGAGCCGGGCAAGGTAGAGTTAGAGGCCCTCTGCCAGGCGATGCCGACGCCGCCCCCACCTTGCACAGCGGTCCTCGGCGTGGACGAGTTGGGAGCGCCCCTCCTCCTGCGCCTACCCAGCCCTGACGTGGCGCACGTCTTGATCGCAGGCACCACCGGCAGCGGCAAGACGGCCCTGTTGCGCAGCATCCTCGTGAGCCTGGCCATGTACAACCGCACCGGCGCGCTGGAGATCGTGTTGATAGACCCTAAAGGCCACGGCCTGGGGTTGCTGGCGGACCTGCCGCACCGCTTGGGGCCGATGGCGCGCGAGGTGTGGGACGCGACCGATGTGCTCAACCGGGTGGTGGTGGAGATGGAGCGGCGAGACCGCCGAAAGGTGCGGGAGCCGCGCCTGGTCGTCGCCATTGACGAGGTGGCAGAACTGGCGATGCTGGGCGGCGATCGGGTGATCCACCTTTTGACCAGGCTGACACAACGCGGGCGGGAGGCCGGCATCCACGTCATCGCCAGCACGCAGAAGCCGACCGCCGCGGTTCTAGGGAGCCTGGCGAAGGCCAACTTCCCGGTGCGCTTGGTGGGCAGCGTCGGCAGCCCGGAGGAAGCGAAGGTCGCAACGGGCATCGCGGCCAGCGGCGCGGAGAAGTTGACCGGGCACGGCGATTTCCTACTGGTCAGCAAAGGGCAAACGATCCGCTTCCAGGCCGCCTGGATCAGCCCGGAGGCGATCGCCCGTCTCGTGCAACGCTTGCAGAAGCCGCAGTCGGCCATCCCCCCGACGGAATCGGCCACGGGCACCGAAGGTAAGGCCGGGGGAGGGCCGGCGCGACGACCGAGCATACCGATTCGTCTCGTCAAATGAACCTTGAACGCGAGGGGGAACGATGCGCAAGATGATCGTGATCGCAATCCTGGGGTTTGCCATCACCTTGGCCGCCGTGATCGGCACCCGCATGAGCACGGAGGCGATGGCCGTTGCCATCGGCGTCGTCTTCGGCGTGGCCGCAGGCATTCCCACCAGTCTCCTGATCGCGGCGATAGGACGGCAAGGCGCCGAGCCTATCACGACCTCCGTTCAGACGGAACCGTACGGAGACAGAAGGCGAGAGTGGCCGCCCGTCATCGTGGTGAATCCGGGTGGGCAACATCCTTCTTCTACGAATTACGGTGGCTATGCCGCGCCCTGGCCTTTGTCGCCCGCGTTCGTCACGCCGACGCTGCGCCAAGTCCATTACGTTGGCGAAGAGCCTGCCAGCAGCGACGAATGGTAGATCGCTTTAGAGGAGGCCAGACATGATCGGTTCGTCTGACTGCGAGCCTGTGGAACTGGTTGCCAAACGCTTCGGCTTCTTCCCTGCTGTGTTCGGTTGGCGGGGCCGGTGGTTCCAAGTAGAGGCGATAGAGGGGTGCCACGTGGCACCTGCCGACTGGCTACTCCCCTGGCGCAAAGAGGTGCGTTTTCGGGTGCGCACCTCGGCCGGGGCCTTTGAACTAGCCCAGGATATCGGGAGCGGCTCGTGGAAAATCTACCTCCCTCCTTACTCGGCCGCCTCCGGATCCATGGCCGCGTCGCAGCCCCGCTACCCTCTTCCCTTCCATCGGCGGCGCGCGTTCCGCCTCTTGCGCAAGGCGTTGTCGCGCCTGCGCACGCGCCGCGCGCGGGTTTATAAGCGAGGGTTCGCTTTTTGTGAGAGGAGCATGGCATGAAGACGGGACTCCTATGGTACGACAACGATCCACAGCGGCGGATAGAGGAGAAGATTCGCCGCGCCGCCCAACGCTACCAGGAGAAGTTCGGGCGCGCACCCGACATCTGCTACGTCAATCCGGCCATGCTGGCGCAGGTGCAGGAGCCGGTAAGCCACCTGCAGGTGGTAGGAAAGCCGAACATCCTTCCCCACCATTTCCTCGTAGGCGTAGCAGACAAGGGTTCGTAGGCGTGCGCGAGGGATGCGAAGAAGTCGCCGGGCCGCCTCAGTACTCACTGAAGAGGCGGCCCGGACGGTCAGGCTCACATCACCTTGAGGACAACGGGCGCCTCACGCCACAACTGCTCCAACTGATAATATGTCCTCTGCTCCGGCGCGAAGATGTGCACGATCACGCTGCCGTAATCCTTCAACACCCAGCCGGAGCCTGATGCCCCTTCCGTGGCCAACGCGCGCACGCCTTGCTTCTGCATCTCCTCCTCCAGCGCGTCCAGGATGGCGCTTGCCTGTCGCTCGGTGGTGGCGGTGCAAATGACGAAGTAATCAGCCAACAGCGAGAGAGCCCGCAGATCAAGAAGGACGATCTGCTCGGCCTGCTTGTCGCTGACGAGGTCTACGATCGCGTGAGCCAGTTCTACCGAATCCAGCGGCATCCCTCCTCAATAAAAAATAAACGACCGGCTACGGCAAAGGCATTCTAACACAAAGGAACAACAGACGCAACGTCTTGTTCATCGCCCGAGCCGAATGGTCGCTAGCAGGCCCACGTGGTCTGAGGCCCATAGCCAGCCGTCGCGCGTCGGCATCGGCCGCTCCAACACGCGCCGCGCGGCGAGAACCTCGGCCCCCCAGCCCGACGCAGGCACCAGGAAGATGTAATCAATCCGCTTCTCCAACGGCTCATCCGGTCCTCGCGTCAGATCGTCCGCACAGCAGGTCAGGCCGGGATCGTCGGGGTTGGCTACGCGGTACGCATCCACCCACGCGCGCGCAAGGGCCTCAATCTGAGGGGAGTCCTCCCTCGCGTTGAAATCGCCTGCGACGACGGCGGGCCCGCTGCCCGTCGCCTGCACGAAGGCCGACAAGGACGCCGCTTGCCCTTCGTTGACGGCCTGCTCACCATGGGTCAAATGGGTCACGAAGACGCGCAAGTCGCCCCAGGGCGTCACTGCGATCGCATGGAGCACGATGCGATGCTCAAAGAACCCGGCCCGAGGTCTCAACTCGGTGAACGCTGGGCCTTTGAGCGGGTATCGGCTCAAGATGGCAGAGCCTTCCTCAAACAGAATGGCTCGGCGTTGGCCGTTGGCCCGCAGAAAGAGGTAGTTCATGCCGACGCGCTCGGCCAAGTAACGGGCGCCGTTCCCCAGCCTCGGCGTCCAAGGGACCTCTTGCAGGCAAACGAGGTCGACATCCTGACGGAGGATCTCATCAGCGATCAGGTCCAGCCGCGCCGTCAGACGTTCAAATTCCGGAAAGCCATGCAAAACGTTGAGGGACATCACCCGCAGGAAGCCATCACGTCGCCCCTCCCCTTGGGCACACCCCTCCAGGCATCCTTCCGGTCGTCCGACGGTGCTGACGTTGAGCACCCAAAGGGTGAAGAGAAGCAAGACGATCAGGGCGACACCCAAGCCATGCCGGGAACGCACGCGCATATCGCATCCTCCTAACGCCTTGCACTTTATTATAACATCATAACATTCCTGGCGAGAACGTTGAAAAGCCTGGGCGCCCATAGAACTCCGTATTGCAGGAAGGGGCAGTCTAAGGTATAATAGGGATATCTCATCCGTTGCCAACCGGCCAGGTCGTCATTATTTATGGCAAAAGATATCATTCATTCTATCGTTTATGTTGGCCGGGCCGACCCCACCTTGGATGCCCACTGGCGGGCCCTAGAGGACAAGGGTTGGCGAGTGATCTTGACCTCTAGCCAGAAGCGCGCGGTAGAATGCGTCGGCTCGGAACAGCCGGCCATCATCATCGTGGATACGACGACGATTCGCCGGGCCCCTGAGCGTCTGTGCCATCATTTGCGCCAGCGCTCCCCTGCCAGCGCCCTTCTCCTTCTGATCGCCGCAGGCGCGCGCTTCCCAGATGCCCCCTGCGATTCGGTCTTGGTCAAACCCTTCACCCAGCGCCAACTGAGCACCCGTCTGCAATCGCTCTTGAAAACGCGCGCTAACCGCACCCTGCAAGTGGATGGCCTTGTCTTAGATTTGAGCACTCGCTGCCTCCATGGGCCCAAAGGGGAACAAACCCTCACGCCCAAAGAGTTTGATCTCCTCCTCCTCTTCATGCAAAACCCCGGCCGCGTCCTCAGCCGCCGCACAATCATGGAAGAGGTGTGGCATACTTCGTACTTAGGCGACACACGCACCCTGGATGTCCACATCCGCTGGCTGCGGCAGAAGATTGAAGCCGATCCCAGCCACCCCA
>DAOTYP010000210.1:0-2025 GCA_034434975.1 Anaerolineae bacterium
GAAGGGGTGCTCGGCGGCCACCCTTACAGTTACGAAGTTACCTATTACATCGCCGATTCACCGACCGTCACGGTCAAGCCGCTCAAGGACCTGGAGCGCGACTGGGAATTGGTCAAACAGTGGTATGCCGAGCCGGTGGGGTATGATCCCAGCCTGTTGCGTGAACAGCGGCGCTGCCTGGGGGAATTGGGCGCGTTCGGGGTTCAAATCTGCTACCCGGGTCTTCAGTCCTGGGTCTGTGCAGACTTTGACGGCGGGCTCGCCCCCTTGACCTATGCCTACTACGATAAGCACGATCTGATCCTTGAGCTGCGCGAGCTCCACGAGCGTCGGACCATCAAAGAGATGGAGATGGTGTTGGACGAACGCCCAGACTTTGTGCTCCTCGGGGGCTCCGGCACGATCACGCTGCAATCGCCGGCCATCGCTCGCGAGCTCTCGCTGCCGACGATCAAGAAACTGACCCGCATGGCGCGGGAGGCCGGCGTGCCCACGATGCTGCATTCGTGCGGCAAGGAGCGCGCGCTGGTGGAGATGTGCGCCGAGGAGACCGACCTCAACTGCATCAACCCCCTGGAGCCGCCCCCGACGGGGGACTGCGACCTGGCCGAGATCAAGCAGAAATACGGCCATAAATTGGCGCTCATGGGTAACATCCACACCATCACGGTGATGCTGATGGGGACGCCGGAGGATGTGGCCCGCGCGTGCCGCGAGGCCATTGACGCGGCCGGCAAGGGGGGCGGCTTCATCCTTTCCACCGGCGATCAGTGCGGTCGCGACACGCCCGACGAGAACATCCGGGCGATGGTGGAGACCGCGAAGACGTATGGGCTGTATGGTTAGCGTTGCGTTCAACGCGGGAAAGGAGGTGCCTAGCGAACGGAGTGAACCAAGGCATCTGATGGCCCGAAACGCTCATCAGTCTCCGACCACCTTTTCACAGTAAGGAGGAGGCAAACCATGTTCACAGTTGCCGTTTCCCGAAAGAGTTGGAGGATCATCACCCTGTTGGTAACCCTGGCGATGGTTCTCTCCGCTTGCGCTACGCCGACGCCGCGGTGATCAAAGAGACCGTTGTGGTGGAGAAGCCGGTGGAGAAGACCGTCGTGGTGGAAAAGCCAGTAGAAAAGACCGTCGTAGTGGAGAAGACGGTCATCGTCAAAGAGATGGTGGTGGCTAAGCCGACAACTGAACCGACCAAGGCTCCCGTCAAGACCGTCTTTGGCAATCTACCACGCAACGAGACCCTCATCTTCGCCGGCACTGCCAGCCACGACATATGGGATAACTTCAACCGACTGATCGGCGCGCGGGTCAACGCCTACAATGGCTCCGTGACGGCAGTCGCGCCGGCCTTTGTGATGTCCGCGGGCAAACTCTATCCATTCCTGGCCCAGAAATGGGAATACAACGCCGACGGCACCGAGATGACACTTTACCTGACCAAGGGCGCCACCTGGAATGACGGCAAGCCAGTGACCGTTGATGACTGGATCTTCACCTTTGATTACCTGGCTGCCAACAAAGATAAGGGTGTAGGCGGCTGGCTGCCTGATGGCGTCGCGTATCGCGCCGCAGGTGACGATAAGATCGTCTTCTCCTTCACCGATCCTAAGACCGGAAAACCGACCTCTAGGTGGCGCTTCCATCGCACCTTCTTTGGGTATGCGCCTTTGCCCAAACACGTTTGGGAAGGCCAAGATGCTGTAGCCTTTGCTAACAACCCGCCGGTTGAGGCCGGCCCCTACAAGCTGGTCAACTGCAACGCGGATACCAAGACCTGCATCTGGCAGCGCCGCGATGACTACTGGAAGAAAGATGCTATACCGGCGCCCAAGTACATCGTCTATACTCGCCAGCCGGAGTCCAAGGATCTGTTGGCACAGGAGCTGATAGCGGGCAACTACGATATCGCACAGTTGCCCTACGTCCAGACCGAGGCGGTCATGGCGCAGAATAAAAACATCAAGAGGGTCTATTACGTTGATCCGTGCCCGAGGCAGGCTCGGTTTAACGTAGAGC
>DAOTYP010000211.1:0-6053 GCA_034434975.1 Anaerolineae bacterium
CGTCAACGCGCTGCGGTCGGAGGAAGGCCAGGACGTGGTGGAGTATGCCCTCCTTGTCATCCTCATCACCGTCGCCCTGATCGCGATCTTCCCCGGGGTGGCGTCTACCGTGAGCAGCGCCTTGCAGCGGGCCATCGATGGCTTGGGCTTGCAGGGAACACCATAACAACCATAGTAATAGCCCAACCGGCCTGCGGGCCTTGGGAGGGGGCGGCGGTGCCAAGAACTGGGCCCCCAGCCGGCTGCCGCCCCCTTAGCCCAAACGAGGGATGAGACGCCGTAGAAGGCAGGTCGCCTTGGGCATAGATGAGAAACAGGCCATGCGGACCTCGCCCGACAAGGTCGTGCAACATGAGGCGCGCCCCCGCGAGGCGGGGGCCAGTTTATTAGAGACGGCCCTTGTCGTCCCTCTCCTCCTGCTTCTGTTGGCCGGAGTGTTGGACGTGGGCCGGGCCTACCACACCTACATCACGATGCTCAACGCGGCGCGCGAGGGGGCCCGCTACGGCGTCAACCGCCCCTGGGACACGGGCGGCATACGCGCAGCGGTGCTGAACGAGGCGAGCGCAAGCGGCGTAGACCTCTCAGGGGCGGCCATCACCATCACGGGCGGCGGCTCCGGCGCGCCCTTGCGCGTGACCGTGCGGCTTGATTTCCCTCTGATCATGGGGGGCATCCTCGGCGCCCCCAGTTTCCCGATCCAGGCCAGCGCGGCGTTCCGGGCGCGCTGAGGGAGGAGGGCGATCCATGCTCAGGCGACTGCGGCGCGAGCACGGCCAGGAGGTGGTGGAGTTCGCCATCATCCTTCCTCTCCTGTTGCTCCTTTTCTTCAGCATCTTTGATTTCGGTATCATCATCTTCTCCTATGACACCATCTCCAATGCCGCGCGCGAAGGGGCCCGTTACGGCGCTGTTCATCCCACCGACGACGCAGGGATCATCGCGGCCGCGCGCCGCTTGACGACCGGCTTGAACCAGGCCGCCTTGCAGATCAGCGTCACCCGACCCGGGGGCAACACGATCCGGGTAGAGGCAGTGTACGATGTGGATCTCATCACAGGGTTCGTCATGGATCTAGCGGGGGGAAGGCCGACGCTGCGGATCCGCAGCGTCTCCACGATGCAGATTGAATGAATCGGGATGGCCAAAGGCGAGGAGGTCGGGTCGCGATGAAGGTGCAACACAACCGCCGGGAGACAGGACAGTCGTTGATCTTGGTGGCGCTCGGCCTGTTGGCGCTCCTCTCCATGTTGGTCCTGGCCATAGATTTCGGCCTCGCTTACTCGGAGCGGCGGCGGATGCAAAACGCGGCGGACGCGGGCGCCCTGGCAGGGGCGTGGCTCCTGGCCAACGGCGGCACCGATGCGGAGATCGCCGCGGCTGTGCGCGAGTACACCGTGAATCAAAACGGCGCGCTCACGTATGAGGCGCGCTACCTGCCGGGGAATCAAGCCGTCGGCGGCGGCAGCGTACCCTCCACCGCCTCCGGGATACAGGTGACGGCGAGGACGACGTTTCCGACCATCTTCGCAGGCGTGCTGGGCATCAACAGCATCAGCGCCGTAGGCGTCGCCGGAGGCGGCTTCTCGCCTCTGGACATCATGTTGGTCATGGACCGCTCCGGCAGCATGGACGACGACTCCTGCAGCCGGAAGCCGTATCCGGGGCCGCCGTCCTGCCCCTTCCCGATCAATCAAGCGAACTGCACCAGTCCTAGTTGCGGAGGAACCTGGTTCCTCCCTCCGCAACCCATCACCGATGCGAAGGAGGCCGCCAAAGCCTTTGTGGACATGAACAACCCGAACCTGACTCGCATCGGCTTGGCCTCCTACGCCGATAACTACACCCTGAACCAGCAGTTGACCTCTAACTTCGCCGCCGTGAGGTCCTCCATTGATGGGTTGGTGGCCGACGGCTGCACCAACGCGCCGGGAGGCATCGCGACGGCCAGGAACGAGTTGACGGGCCCGCGCGGCCGCGCGGACGCCCTTCGTTTCATCGTCTTTCTGACCGATGGGCTCCCCAATCAAGGGATCCTGCCCGGAGACAGTTGCTCAGGGTGCCCGGATTATTGCCTTGCGGCCAAGAACGCTACGCGCCGGGAGGCGACCAACGCCGCCAACAACCGCATCGTCATCTATGCCATCGGCCTTGGCGAGAAAGCCGACATGGCCCTGATGCAAGACATCGCCAACATCACCGGTGGGGAAGCGTTCTACGCTCCCACTTCTGCCGACCTGCTGGACATCTATCAGGCGATCTTTGAGCGGATTCGCCTGCGTCTGATCCAATAGGGCGCGGCCTCCGAGGGCATCAGCGGCGGGAGCGCCCGGTGGGAGATGCGCCGGGGCAAGTCGGGTGCGCCGCCGCTTTTTCTAGATAGACCTCAACGCAGATCCACAGCCGATTTCCAACAAGGGGGGTGTCCATGGGACGCTTGCGAGGGCTTCTGTGGTTGACGGCCGGACTGGTCGTGGCAGTCCTCGCCGGCTTCATCGCCTTCATCACCTTGACGCGAGCCGCGGCCCAGCGCGCGGGGCAGGAGGTCGTGCAGCCAAAGGTCAGGGTCGTAGTGGCCTCTAGGACCATAGCCGTGCGCTCGCTCCTGGCCGCGGAAGACCTGCAACTGAAAGAGATTCCCGTAGATACGGTGCCTGAGGGAGCCATCCGCGAGGTAGAGCAGGCCGTCGGCCGCTTGACGCTGGTGGACCTCTACCCGGGCGAGATCATCCTCGCCCAACGCCTGGTAGATCCCAACGTGACGGCGGCGGACGGGCGCACGGCCCTGGTCCTCGCGGGGGACGAGGTGTTGATGGCCATCCCGGCGCAGGATCTGATGAGCCGTGTGGGTATCCTGAAGCCGGGCGACCACGTGGATCTCCTCTTCTCCTTGGAGTTTCCCGTCAACCGTGGCGTCCAGGCCGCGCCCGGAGGCGAGACGGGGAGCGCAGGGGTAAGCAGCGTGGTCGTTCGCGAGAAGGAACAGGCTACCTTCAGCCTCTTGCAGAACTTGACCATCGCCGCGGTGGTGGCCGGGCGCACGCCGACCGGCGGCACGGAAGCGCGCGTGCCCGATGCCCTCTTGTTAACGGTCAGCCCCCAGGATGCGCTCGTCTTGAAGTATGTGAAGGATGCCGGCGGGATATTGGATGTGGTCTTGCGCGCGCCGGGAACCGAGCGCCCCTTCCCGACGGAACCGGTAGACGTGGATTACCTGATCAACCGTTACCGCATCCCGACGCAAATAGGTCCCTGATCCGTTGGGAGCGGCAAAGACGTGTAGATGACCGCACACCTTCATGGATCAGGACATGCGAAGGGGGACGGAGCGCCACGACCAAGGGAGTACGAACCAGTAACGCGACCGCTGTTGTTAAAAAGTGAAGGGCATCCTCTCGCCCGATGGACGCTCGTCCCCCCCTCCCCCCACTACCGCCCCAGGCAGCCACTCCAGTGCCCCCGCCGGTCATTGGGGAAAAACGATTTGGCCACGCTGGGAAGGCAGGTGCCGCCAGGCCAGGTACTCTCTCTGAGATCCTTGCGAGAAACCTCCCGACACCTCTGCAAGCGTGGGCCATGCACGGAGGCGCCTCAACCCCGGACCGGCTGAGCGGCAGAGGCAGGAACGGCCGAGGGCGCGGTCGCGCGCAGAAAGCCGAGGAACATGAGAACCGCCCCCAGGAGCTCGCTCAGGTAAAGCCAGTCCACCCCACCCAGGGCTAGGAAGGTACCGCCCGCCGCAGGCATCAGCGCGCCCGCGGCGATGAGGATGTTGCCCACCACTCGGTTGGCCAAAACCCGCTTGCGCCAGAAAAGGTAAGCCGAGTAGAGCGCGCCCCCCACCAGGCACAGCGTACCGTAAACGTTCATCAGGATGGTCGTCAGACGCAACGCGCCGCTCGTGTCCATGATCTCCCGATATTGCTCGCTCAAGGGACGGTAGATGCTGAAGGAGGCCGGGTTGACGGGAGCCATGAAGGCGCGATAGACGCCAAACAGGGAAACGACGATGAGGATGACCAGCAACACATCGGGAACGGGCCGCCGCCGCACCAGGAGGTAGACGGTACCCTGCCCGAGCCAAGGCGCGGTGAGGAGCGCGCCGCCGATGTACCACAAGCGGAGGAAGACGGGGCTCCAGGCGAGGGACGAGTAAAACTCCGAGAAGGTGCCCATCCCATACCACAAAAGGCCGATCCCCCATAGAAGGAGGTGAAGCCCCTTGCGCCGTAGATAGCGGGCTAAGACGAAGTAGGCGAAGGTGAACGTTACCACGGTGGACAGCAAGGGCAAAAGCGTCTCCGATCTCATAGCAACTCCCCTCCTCAAGAATAATTTCTCACGACGATGCATGAGGCCCCGAGTCCGCGCGTCACCAGGCCCTTCAGCGCCCTGGAAGAGCGCCGGTGGCCAAGCCGATCACGATGCCGACCATGAGCCCCGCACAGATCAGGCCCAAAAGGAGCAAAAGGGCCGGCACGGCCTTCTCGTAGAAGAAAGAGCCCGGCGGTATGCGAACGTCATGCCGGCAACGGGGTCTCGTCCCCTGTTGCCTGGGCTGCTCCTCTTCGGTTGCAAGGACGCGCCGCGCGACCACGATCATGCTCCTAGCCTCATCGGCCTGCATCGCCGATGCCCCCCTGGGGTATTTCTATAGTGATTTTCCCAGATTTTAGCACGGGCGCTTTCACCTGTCAAAGCGCGCCCTGAGGCAGACGCGGGCGTGGAGCGAAGAGACAAGCCCTCCCTACCGCACAAGCAGAGGCCGCCTTGCCTGACCAGCAAGGCGGCCCCGTTCCCCTAAACTACCTCGCTGCGGATCACCCTCCCCGCAAAATCAGCGGGAAGTAGAACTGGCGATAGATCAGGATCGGTGTCGCGGTCGGCGTCGGGGTCTCCGTCGGGACCTCCGTCGGCGTCGCGGTCGGCGTCGCGGTCGGCGTTGGCGTCTCCGTCGGGGTTTCCGTCGGCGTCGCGGTCGGCGTCTCCGTCGGGGTGGGTGTCGGCGTATCCGTCGGCGTCGGGGTCGGCGTCGGCGTAGAGACCTGCAAGCCAAAGTTCCGATCTATGTACCTCTGACCGCCGCTCACCGCGAAGGGCCCGATGCTGGGTAGGGTGGTGAGGGTATACCCCGCCGGCACAACCACCTCCACCACGTAGGAGCCGGCGGGGAGGTTGGCGAACAAATAGTAGCCAGAGCTCGGCTGGCTCACCTTGGAGGCGTAGAAGACGCCGTTCCGATAGAGGTTGAGGGTGACCCCGCTCCCGATGCCTCCCTCACCCACGTTGCGCGCGCCGTTGCCGTTGCCGTCCAGGAAGACAAACCCCTCAATCCGGTTGCCCGCGCGGTAGCCAAAATTCGCGGGCACCACGCCCCCGCCGCTGATGGTCACGGTAAAGGGGAGGTTGCCGGTGGTCACGCCAGGGTCCGGCCCCAACGGCACGGAGCGAACCGTGACCGTGTAGGCCCCGTCCGGCAAGCCGGCAAAGGCGTACTGCCCGGCGCCGCTGGTCGCGGCGGAGCCGTTCAACGGTCCGGTCAGATCCAGGATCGCGCCATTCAAGGGGGTATCGAGCGCGCTGAGGGAGGCGCTCTCGTCCACATCCTGGAAGACGACGCCGCTGATCAAGCCTTGGGGCGGAGCCGCTGGGTTACGGCAGAGGCTCAACCGATAGGTGTATTGCGGGCCGCCTTGATTATCGCCAAAGTGGGTCACGCGAATGTAATAGGTGGCGGTGACGCCGATCGTATAACTGATGGCCTCGGAAGGCGGGTTCGGAGAACCAACCGCAACGCTGTTATTGGCCGTAACCAGCACGTTAGCGCCGGCATCCATCAGATCTAACACGCCGTCCCACGCGAAACCGTCGCGCTCCGGGTCCAGATCCAGCGAGATGAAAACGATGTCGCCGGCGTTAGCCGTGAAACTGTAGATGTCCAGGTCCCCGGTCACGGGGATGGTGCCGGTGATCACGCCGGGAACGGCTGGGAAGGGGTTAGCGTTCGCTAGAGGGCTGTTGGGTTCCACTTCTCTGCCCAACAGGGGCCCCTG
>DAOTYP010000212.1:0-14529 GCA_034434975.1 Anaerolineae bacterium
CGGCTACCGCAGCGTTCCTACCATCGTCTTCCCGGACGGCTCCATCTTGGTGGAGCCCCCTCTATGGAAACTGGAGCGCAAGTTGGGCATAGAGGCCCGCGGCCAGGGATTCCGCCCGGCCCCTGACCTTGAGGAGTATTGAGGCACCCGGCGGACGACGCGGCGCGATTTTCCCGGATGGCACGGATGGTGTAAAATGATCTCCGTGCCATTCGTTGTTTAAGAGCCGCGCCGCGTGCCGAACGAGGAGCCCCGCCATGTACCGTTTTGAGGCCCCCCGCCGAGAGGTTCTGACCTGGAACGACGTGGAAGCACTGATTGACCATCTGATCCCGCAGTTTCGCGGCGCCTTTGACGCCCTCCTCATGATCACCCGCGGGGGCATCATCCCCGGCGGGCTGATCGCCGAGGCGCTGGACATTCGCGACGTGCTCACGGCCGCGGTGGAGTTCTACTCAGGCGTGGATAAAACCCTCTCCTGGCCTTCGTTCTTGCAGGTCCCGACGGATGCCCTCCTGCATGGCAAGCGCATCCTGGTGGTGGACGACGTCTGGAACAGCGGACGCACCATCATGACCGTCAAGGGGCGTGTGGAACACGCGGGCGGCTATCCGGAACTGGCCGTGCTCCACTACAAGCCGAAGGAATCCCTCTTCCCGAAGGAAGCGCCTCATTACTACGCCGCGCTGACCGATGCGTGGATCGTCTATCCTTGGGAGGTAGATCGCCGACCGCGCACCGTTCCCGCGATCAATCCGGGATAAACCGACAGCAGGGATGGTGAATCCGGATGCATAGACCCTTCGTCTTCATCAACGCCGCCATGACGGTGGACGGTAAACTGGCGACGGTGGAACGTCGCCAGGTGCGCATCTCCACCCCGGCCGACATGGAGCGGGTGGATCGGCTGCGCGCCAGCGCCGATGCCATCATGGTAGGGGGGCAAACCCTTCTGCGCGACGACCCCAGCCTGACGATCAAATCGGAGGCCTTGCGGGCGGGGCGCCTGCGCGCGGGCCTGCCGGAGAACCCTATCAAGGTCGGCGTGAGCACGCGCGCCGAACTGCGGGACGACTGCGACTTCCTGAACGTGGGCGACGCCCCCAAGATCATCTTCACCACGCAGCAGGCCGACCCTGAGACGATCCACCGCCTACGCGCCTGGGCCGAGATCCACATCTTAGGCGAATATGAGGTGAACCTGGAGGCCGCGCTGAGCCTGTTGTGGCATCGGGGGGTGCGCCGCCTGATGGTGGAAGGGGGCGGCACGCTGAACTTCGGCCTCCTCAGTCGCGGCCTGGTGGACGAACTGTACGTGCAGGTAGGCCCCCTCATCTTCGGCGGGGAGGACGCGCCGACGCTGGTGGAAGGAGTGGGCCTCCGGTATGCCGAGGCGCTGCGTCTGGACCTCCTGAGCGTGGAGCGGCTGGCTGACGACGGCGTGGTGCTCCATTACCGGCTGAGGAGCCCCAGCGCGCCATGAGCCTTCCCCTCTTCGTCTCACGCAACGGCGAGATCATCTCCGCGGCAGAGGCCCACCTGCCGCTGCGACATCCTGCCCTGGTGCACGCGTTCGGCGTTTACGAGACGGTGCAGGTGGCCGCGGGGGTCGCCTTCTACCTGCACGACCATCTGAGCCGCATGGCCGCCTCCGCGCGGCAGATAGACCTGGAACTTCCCGCCACGCCGGAGGCGATGGCGGCCTGGGTGCCACCCTTGCTGGCAGCCAACGGCACAGGGGATTGTCTCCTGAAGATGTTGGCCTATGGCCCCGACGGCGGGTATGAGCCCCTCTGCTTCCTATGGCCGGAGGCGATGCCGCATTATCCCGATCGCCTCTACGCTGCAGGGGCCGACGCGATCACGGTGATCGCCGAGCGCACGTTGCCCACAGCCAAGACCCTCTGCACGCTGGTCAACTTCCTGGCCCGACGCCAGGCCCAGCGCGCGGGCGTCCATGAGGCGCTCCTGGTGGATCGCAACGGACACGTGACCGAGGGCTCCAACAGCAACCTCTTCGTGGTGCGCGCAGGCGTCCTCCTTACCGCGCCCGCCGCCTCCGTCCTCTCCGGCGTGACGCGTGAGATCACGTTGCGCCTGGCAAGGCAGGCAGGCATCCCGACCGAAGAACGGGCGCTGCCCCTGGCCGAGCGCGAGACCTGGCAGGAGGCATTCATCACCAGCACCAGCCGCCACATCATGCCGCTGACCCGCCTGGATGGGCAGCCGATCGGTCGGGGGGAGGTAGGGCCGCTGACCCGCCACCTGATAGGCCTCTTTGCCGACCATTTCCGGGCCGTCATCGGGGCCCACCAGCCCAGCCCTTCCTAGCCTTTCACACGGGAGGTACCCTCATGATCATGGATTCCCGGGAGAGGGTTCTTGCGGCGCTGCGCCGTGAGGAGCCGGATCGCGTCCCTTACTGTGAGTTGGGCATAGACCGCGCCCTGGCGCAGAGGCTCATGGGCTGGGGCCAGCCGATCAGCCAGGCTCGCGATCTGGAGGTCAACGACTACACGGTGGAAGAGGCGAAGGCGGTCGCCGCACGCCTGCATCTGGACAACATCTGCTACGTCCTGCGCCCGCCCGGCTATGCCCGGCGGCACCCCGGCCAGGATGGTCGCCTCTTCTACGGCGAGGGGTTGATCAAGACTGAGGCCGACCTCCCCCTCCTCCGCCTGCCAGACCCCTACGCCGATGCCCTGTACGCCGAGGCGGAGACCTTCGTCAAGGGCAAAGGGGAGTATGCCCTCTGGTTCGTGACCCGGATCGGCCTCTTCTCCGCCATGCTCAGCATGGGGATGGATCACTTTAGCATAGCCTTGTACGAGAATCGGCCTCTGGTGGAATACGTCCTAGACCGCTACTGCGACTGGACGGCGGCGGTGGCCGAGCGCGTCTGTCAAATGGGCTTTGACGTCTTCGTTTCCACGGACGACATGGCCTACAAGACGGGGCCCCTCTTCTCGCCGAAGGTCTTTCGCGAGGTGATCCTCCCCCGCTATCGGCGCGTGGCCGAGAAGATCACCCTCCCTTGGATCATCCACAGCGACGGCAACGTCTTGCCCCTGCTGGAGGACCTCTTAAGCCTCGGGATCGCCGGCCTGCACCCCAACGAGAAGGGCGCAATGGACATCCGGGCCATCAAGCGGGAATACGGCGCCCGGGTTTGCCTCCTGGGAAACGTGGATTTGAACATCCTTACGCTGGGCACGCCGGCGGAGGTAGACGAGGAAGTGCGCAGCCTGATCCGCGACGTGGGCCCTGGCGGCGGCTACATCGTCACCAGCGGGAACAGCCTGGCCGGCTACGTGAAGCCGGAGAACGCGCTGGCCCTGGCCGCGGCGGTGCAGAAGTACGGCCGTTATCCGCTGCAGGTTTGATCGGCGGCCTCCTCCTCCGTTACGCCTCAGCCGAATCGCCGACGGAGGCGACGCAGGACCGTCTCGGTCAGCAGGGAGTTGGCGGTCGCAAGGACCCGCTGCACCTGCGCCAGCACATCCCCTTTGCCCTCCCAGTGCTCACGCAGGATCGTTTCCCCTGCCTCGCCCATGAGGCGGACGACGCGGTTGAGGATGAGGGCCAGGGCTACCGTATCATCTATCAGGCCGACCGGCATCACCGCGTCGGGGATCAGGTCAATGGGAGAGATCACATAGAGGCTGACGGCGGCAAGTTGCCACCGGAGCGCGGGACTGAGGCGCGAGTCCCGCACCAGGCGGAGCAAGAGGGCAAAGAGGTCGGGCAACAGCAAGAGGTACTCCCTTCCCTGCTCGCTAACGCCCGTGTTCTTCTCCAGCCATGTGGCAAGGCGCGCCCGCAATTTGGAATAGAACCTTTCCGCACGTCGGTCATCATAGGCGGCCAACTTCCGATTCGCTTCCCCTTCGCCCATCTCAAGCCCCTCCTTTCCCCGCTTTCACCACCACGCCAGATCGCCTTCCTCTACCGTCAGGTACGAGGCGATCTCGGCGACGCGCTCCGGCGGCACGGGGAAGAACTTGCCACTCGCGGTGGCATAGCGCACCCCCGCCGCGTCCACCACCTCGCCGCGCGCGGTGACGTAGCGTCGGAAATCCTCGCCGAAGTAGCCGCATACCCGCACGGGCTGGCCGATGGGAAGCGGCCGCAGAAAGCGCACGGTCAACTCACCTGTGATCAGCATCTTGCGCACGCCCAAGGCGGCGGCCCAGCCTACGCCTTCATCCAGCAGGGAGCAGAGGATGCCGCCATGGACGATGCCGCGGTAGCCCATCTGGGCCTCTTGGGGCGTCCATTCGGTCCAGACGGTCTCGCCGTCGGTTAGCCAGCGCACGTGCAGGGTATGAGGGTTGACCTCAGGGCTTCCGCAGACGGCGCAACGGTTGTAAGTGGGGAGGGTGTGGACAGTTCGGCTCATTCTATCGGGGTCAGCCACCGCTCGTTGCCCTTGCCTTCCGCCGCCCATCCCTCGCGCCCATTCTTATCTACCAGGAGCCACCAACGTAGGCCGTCGGCCTCTACGGGCCCGTCCTGCACGGTGAATTGGCTTCCCGGCGCGACCCTTCTATCCACCGCGGCGCTGAGGCCCGCCTGGAAGCGGAGCGAGAGGGGCTGGTCCGAGGTAACGGTTACGCGGTCGCCTTTGCGCACCGCTCGCGCCACGGGGCGCGGCTCGCCTATCTGGGGGCTCAGCCAGACCTCGCCTTGCGGACTTGCCTCGGCTACCCAGCCCTTGAGGCCGCCTTTGTCCGCGACCTGCCACCAACGATACCCATCGGCCTGCACCGGCCCGTCCTCTACGGTCACCAGGGCGCCGGCGGCAAAACGGCCCAGCCGTTTGCTCTGGGTTCCCGGCTTCTCGCGGATGTTGAGGCCGTCGCGCGCGACGACGCGCGCCGGCTGTCCGACCTTCAGCGCGGTCCCCGCCGGCGGCTCAGGCGTGAACGTCGCGGTCGGCTGAGGCTCCAAGGTAGGGGTTGCCGTAGGTTCCACCGGCACGGGGGTGTCGGTAGGGGTCGGCGGAGCCAGGCGGGTGAAGGTGGCGGTAGGGGGCGGCGGGGTAGGGGTCGGACGGGGCAATATCTGGCCGCAGGCGGAGGCCGCAAGCACAACGGCCACGAGGGTGATGCTGAGAGATCGTGAGGGATGGCCAAGCATAGGGTTGCTCCTTCGCATCAACAGCGGTCTAGATCGCGGATTCGCCAAGTCATCGGCGAGGATCGGGCTAGTATCGGCGGGTCAGCCTTCACGCCTCATAGCCCAGCGCGCGCAAGAGGCTATCCTGCCGCGCCCACATGCGGGCCTCGTCTTCCGGGCCGACATGGTCGTACCCGAGGAGATGCAGCGTGCCGTGAATCGCCAGAAGCGCCAACTCACGGGCCACGGGCAAGCCGCGCGTGGCCGCCTGGGCGGCGGCAAAGGGGTAGGAGATCACGATGTCGCCCAAATAGGTTTCCTCGTCTGGGTCGGCTACCACGAAGCCGGGGGCCTCTGTGCGCGCGCTGAAGGAAAGGACGTCCGTCGGCGCGTCCACGCCGGCAAAGACGCGGTTCAGTTCGTGGATGCCCTCGTCGTCCGTGATCACCACCGTCACCTCGGCTTCCGGCTGGCCTTCGCTGGTCAACGTCGCCTCCACCGCGGCCACCAGGGCCTCGCTATCCACCAGATCGGCGAAGGCCGGCGCGATCTGCACCTCTACGGAGGCGGGACGCGGCTCAGTGCTCTTCATGGGGAAGCACACCTGTAGCGGGCAGAGCGGGCGGCGCGGGGTTCAAGGCTTGAGAGGGAGCGACCGCCGGGATGGCCTCAGGCTCCGGATACTGGATGCGAGGGTGATGGACGCCTTGCAGGACCGCCACAAAGCAACGGCGGATGCGATCCAGGTCTCTCAAGGTCAGGTCGCTGTCGTCCAGTTCGCCTTGCGACAGCCGGTCGGCGATCATCTTGCTGACCAACCGATCAATCTCCTCCGCGCTGCCGGGACGACAGGAGCGCACCAACGCCTCGCAACTGTCCGCCAGCATCACGATGGCCGTCTCCTTGCTGCGCGGCCGCGGGCCTGGATAGCGGAAGCGCCTCTCGTCCGCCGGCTTATCCGAGGCCTCGCACGCCTTGCGATAGAAATAGGTGACCAGCGTGTTCCCCTGGTGTTCAACGATGAAGTCCTGGATGCGCGGCGGCAGACGGTATTTGTGCGCGAGGGCAAGGCCGTTTCGCACGTGGTCTATGATGATGCGCGCGCTGACCTCCGGGGCCAGATGGTCGTGGGGGTTGTCGCCGTCGCTTTGGTTTTCGGAGAAGAAGTAGGGTTGGCTGATCTTGCCGATGTCGTGGTAGTAAGCGCCAACGCGGACCAGGTAGGCGTCGGCGCCGATGGCCTCGGCGGCCCGCTCGGCCATGTTGCTTACGAGGAGTGTGTGATGGTACGTGCCGGGCGCAGCCAGCAACAGTTGGCGCAGGAGGGGATGGGTGGGCCTTGAGAGCTCCATGAGTTGCAGCGTGGTGGTCACGCCGAAGGCGGAGCCGGCGATCAGGAAGCAGATGAGGGCCAGGCTAGCCGAGATGCCGCCGTTGATGATCGCCGCGCTCGCGAGCTGCAGCGCCCCTGTTACATCTAACCCTCCTGAGGGGAGGCGGAAAGCGGCCAAAAGGGCCAGGTTGCTGAGGGCCACCGCGGCCCCCGCCCAGACGAACGAGGTGGGCCGTTCACCCCTCCCCAAGGCCAAGGCTCCCGCCAGCGAGCCGATGAGGCTGTAGGCCATGATCTCCAGCGAGCCGTCGGTCATGTAGCCGATGGCGAGGCTAAGGAAGAGCGCCCCCAGGACGGCGAAGCGCATGTCCAGCAAGGCGCCGATGAGCATCGTCATGGCCGCCAGGGGGTAGATAAAGGGCAAGATCGTATGCGCAGGCACCATCAGCCGCCCCAGCCAGGCGAAGGCCACCACGGTCAACGCCAGGAACCAAGGCCTTGTGCCGTGAGACCAGAACTCGGGCTTGAAGCGATGGATCAGGGCGCAGAAGAGGGCCGACACGATGGCCGAAAAGAGGACCGCGCCTGCCCAGACGTTGCGGCTCCAAGGCCGAGGGCGCATGCCGAGGGCCTCTAGCGCCTCCAGCGCCAGGGGGGTGATGACCTCGCCCGTCCTGACGATGATCTCGCCCTGCTCGTAGGAGTTGAAGACCGGCTCCACCCGCTCGCGCGCCGCCTGGCGTTCCGCGTTGGTCTTCTCAACGTTGAGGAAGGTGTTGGGGCGTATCAGGGCGCTGGCGAAGGCGCCAGCGATCTCGCTCTCTTCCTCGCTGAGGTCCAGGCTGACCAGGGCGGGAATCACCCGTTGCACCGCGGGGAGCTGTGTCTCGCGGATCTCCTCGCGCATCGCGCGGTCAATGACCAGGGGGATCTCGCGGGCCACCCGTTCCCAGGCGTCGTCGGGGAGGGCGAGGGCACGGCTGATGACCTCCGTGGGCACGGTGAGGTCCGGCACGGCGCGCACCGCTTGCACGCGTTGTTCAGGCGTGGCGTAGATGTCTTGGCGCACGGAGTCAACGTAGTTGAGGATGTCCCGCGCGCGGCTGACCTGCTCGCGCGCCACGCGCGCTTGCGGCGGGTCGTACACCTCGCGAACGGCGGCCTCTGCCCGCTTGCGCTCCTGCTCCGTCAGGATGTTGCTCACGTACTTGATGCGGCGCGGCGCGCGGATGTCTTGCGTGCTGACCTCGCCCACGCGCAGTTCCACCTGACCGCTCAAGGGGATGGGAGCCACCAACGCGAGGCACAGACCCACGGCGACGGCCAGGCCGAACAGGACGGCCCGCATCCTATCTAGGGCGGACAGCCTTCTTTCAGGATGGATGGGGAGTTCGCTGCTGGCCCCTTCCCTTGCGGCCATGGTACGGTTCCTATGCGCCAGGGCTTTGCTCGCGCGCGCCGGAGAGGAGCGTGCGCGCGACCTCTTGTACGAGTCGCCCATCTGCCTGCCCCTTAAGCCGGGCCATCAAGGGCTTCATCACCAGGCCCAACTGGGTGAGGTCTTTGGCTCCTACCTCGGCGATGACGGCGCGAGCCGCGGCCTCAATGTCGGCCCGGCTCATCGGTTGGGGAAGGTAAGACTCTAGGATGCTGAGTTCTTGTCGTTCAGCCTCTGCCAGATCGGCGCGGCCGGCCCTTTCAAACTCGGCGATCGCTTCGCGGCGTTGCTTCGCTTCCTTCGCGATGACCGCGAGGATGCCCGCCTCGTCCAAGGTGATTTGCGTCTCGCCGGCCGTCTCCGCGCGTGCGATGGCCGTCTTGATGGCGCGAATGGTGAGCTTGCGGCGCTCATCGCCGGCGCGCATGGCGGCCTTCAGATCTTCTGACAGACGTTCTCGCAATCCCATATCCGCTCAGGAAGGCCAAGGGGGCCTTCCCCCATTCCGGCGGGCCGGCCGTCGGTACGTAGGGGAAGACCCCCTTAGGCTAGCCCCTGTTGGGGCCGATCACGCGCCCACGCGTCCCAGGGGCTACTCGTTCAACACCTTGCGGCTCTGGCGCCGGCTCTTCCGTCGCTTGGCGGCGGCTTTGCGCTTGCGCTCCACGCTCGGCTTCTCAAAGAAACGTCGGCGACGGGCCTCAGACAGGATCCGATCCGCCTGGACCCGCTTGTTGAACCGTTTGAGAGCGGCCTCAAAAGACTCGCCTTTCTCTACGATAACCTGCGTCACCCGGTTTTTCCCTCCCCTCTCTATGCCAGCCCTCCGCGCCCATCCCCTAAGGGCCAGGCGTCGGCTCTCCTCAGGCGGCACGAAAATTATACCCATCCCCGACGCGAATGTCAAATCGCTCTGCTCCTCGGAACACAGTTCGCCAGAGGTAGGGAACGGAAATGACCGCACCTCGTTGGCCAGACTGGCCCAAGGCCCAAGCCGCGGCAGACTGGGAGGTCTTGTTTTCCCCCTGCTATAAGGCGCGACGTTTGACTTTTCGCCAAGGTTGTGCTATAGTTTGTCCAATTCTATACAGCGAGAGCGCAGAGGTGCCCGTAGCCCGGATGCGAGGGCATCATGGGGGAAGCCGGTGCAAGTCCGGCGCTGTGCCGCAACTGTAAGCCCACCTTAGGTGGGCAAGCCAGGATACCCGCCTCTGCGTCGCTCCGACGACCTTCGAGCCAAAGGGATAAGGAGCTGCGCCGTCGCCAGCCCCATCCCCTTGCTCAGCGCAAGGGGATCGTCTTTTTAGCCCCCACGACTCGGAAGGTCGTGGGGCTTTCTCGTTTCGCCATCCCGCGCAGGAGGCGCAACGATGTGTTCCATCCGCCGATGGGTTGCGGCGGCTCTAGCCTTGCTGATCATCCTGGCCTCGGTCTTCTTCCCCTGCGCCGAGGCCCGCGCCGATTCCCCTGTCCGCCCCGATAGCACCCCTGCCCGGCGCGCGGCGGTGCAGCGCGCGCTGGCCTGGCTCCACACGCAGCAAGGGGCCGACGGGCGTTTCGGTCGCTCGGGCACCGTGCAGGACGCCTCCGCGACTGCCGACGTGGTGTTGGCCATCGCGTTGGCCGGGGAAGACCCCGACGGCGCGGCCTGGAGCCGAGGCGGGCGCAGCGCGCTGGCGGCCCTGGCCGACTTGGCTCCGGGCTACGTGGGGAGCGACGCCGGGAAGGCCGGGAAGGTCGCCTGGGCCATCGCCGCGGCGGGCAAGAACCCACGAGCCTTCGGCGGCACCGATTACATCGCCATCGTTCAGAAAGCCTATGACCCCGCTACCGGCCTCTATCACCCCGATAGCCTCTTTCGCCACCTCTTGGCCGTTCACGGCCTGGCCGCGGCCGGCATCCCCATTCCCCAGCCGGCCATCCAGGTCATCTTAGCCAGCCAAGGGGATGACGGCGGCTGGGGTTGGATGGTGCCCGTTACCCGTACCTTGCGGGCCGACGTGGATACCACCGGCCGCGCCCTCACCGCGCTGATCCGCGCGGGCGTTCCCCCCACCGCCACCGCCATCCTCAGCGCCACGGCCTACCTGGCCAGCCAGCAACGACCCGACGGCGGCTGGGGAGGCCAAGGGAGCGAAGGGAAGACCAACAGCAACAGCACGGCCCTTGCCTTGCAGGGGCTTCTGGCCATAGGGCAGAACCCGGAAGCGCCACCGTGGGCGCGCGGCGCGGCCAACCCGGTCGTGGCGCTCCTGGCGTTGCAGGAGGAGAGCGGCGCTTTCATCTATTCCGTCGGCCAGGAGGAAAGCCGCCTCCTGGCGACGACGGACACCTTGCAGGCTCTTGCCCTCCCTTTCCCTACCATCGGAGATCCTATCGTCCCGGGCGATGGGCGTCATCGGTTCAAACCTATCAAACCTAGGAGGTTCAAAGAATGGCAGGTCGTCTGACGGTGTGGTTGCGTCGCGCCTTGGCGACGCTCGCGGTCCTGGCATGGGCCGTGGCCCTCTCGGCCGCGCCCGCGCTGGCCGCGGGGGATAAGAAGGTAGGCCTGGTGGTCGTCTACAGCACCGGCAAGGTGCAGACCGTGGTCGTTACCATCCCGGAGGACGGGACGACGGCCGACGCGTTGAAGGCTTCCGGTTTGCCGATCGTGGTGGCGGAGTCCAGTTTTGGCCCGGCCCTTTGCAAGATCGGCGACGACGGCTGCCCGGCGGATAACTGCTTCTGCGACAAGAATAAGTTCTGGGCTTACTGGCATCTGGAGGGGGGCGAATGGAAAGCCTCTCAGGTCGGCATAGGCGGTTACAAGCCTGCGGACAAGGCGGTGGAAGGCTTCACCTGGAGCGGCTACGACGCCAATTTCAATCCCCTCGTCAAGCCGCCCGTCGTGAGTTTCGCGGACATAGAGGCCGGTAAGGCGCCGACCACGATCCCCGTTACCGGCGCGGCCGGGGCCGATGACCTCGCCGGCGTGCGAGCGGGCGCGGCTGCGCTGGGCCTCCTCGCGCTGGCCGGGTACGCCGCCTTGCGCCGTCGGGCGCGCGCGGCCTAAGTAAAAATGTATGCATCGCGCGTGGGGCCTCCTCCTGACGTTCCTTTTCCTCTCCTCCTTCGGCTCCCGTGCCTGGGCCGAGGGGCCTAACCAGGCGGGATTGGTGGTGCAGTTCGCCGATGGGCGGGTCGTCACGCGCTGCCTTTCCTTTTCGGAGCCGGAGATCACCGGGGAGGAGGCCCTGCGCCGCTCAGGGCTGGCGGTAGTTCTAGACTACTCTTATGGGATAGGCGCAGCCGTCTGCAAGATAGAGGCAGACGGCTGCGACCCCAGCCGAGGGGAAGAGTGCTTTTGCAAATGCCAGGGACGAGATTGCCAGTACTGGGCCTACTTTGAGGGAAAAGAGGACGGGAGTTGGTTTTATCTGGACGTGGGCGCGGGGGGGCATAAGGTGCGCCAAGGCAGCATGGAGGGCTGGGCCTGGACCCGAGGGACGGCCGAGGAGGCAGCCGTCACGCCGCCTCGCCTGACCTTCGCCGAGGTCTGCCCGCCGTCCACCGCCTCAGAAGCCAAGGGGGAGGCCATCGCGACCGCCTCTCCTCCTGCAGGGAAAGAGGGAGGAGCGCCGGGCCGAGAAGTGGTGGCCTTCGTCTCCTTGGCGGTTCTTCTGGGCCTGGTAGGCGTGGCCGTCCTCCGGCGGCGCGGGAGGGCCTGAAGCCATGCTGGAATATCATGCCCTGGCCTGGGTCGCTTGGCTGACGGCGGCAGCGTTGCCCGCCCTGTTGACGCGCAACCCTTACTACCTGGCGCTGGTGATCCTAGCCTCCCTGGTGACCTACCTGGCGTTGGATAACCGTTCACCGACGGGGCGCAGTTGGGGCGCGTTCATCAAGTTGGGGTTGATCCTGTGCGCCTTCAGCGTGCCGGCCAACGCCCTCCTCGTGCACTACGGCGATCATGTCCTTTTCTCGTTGCCTGCCGACTGGCCGCTCATCGGCGGGCGCATCACGCTGGAGGCGACGCTCTTCGGCCTCGCCAGCGGCCTCTCGCTCCTGGCGATCTTGCTCGTTTTCGCCGTCTTCAGCGTGGCCGTGCCGCCTGCAGCCCTGCTCAGGCTCGTGCCCAACTTCTTGCATCAGGCAGGGGTGACGGTGGCCATCGCCCTCGCGTTCGTGCCGCAGATGATCGTCAGCGCCCAGGAGATCCGGGAGGCGCAACAGGTACGCGGGCATCGCTTCCGCGGGGTTCGCGACCTGCTTCCTCTCTTCGTTCCCCTCCTGGCCGGCGGGCTGGAGCGCGCGATCCAACTGGCCGAATCCATGGAGGCACGCGGCTTCGGCCATGCGCGGTTCTCATCCCTCTCGCGCCGTGTGCTGGCCGCGCGCGTCGCCAGCGTGATGGGGCTCCTAGGGCTCGCCTGGGGCGCGTTCGCCTATGCCTATTTCCCGGGCCAACGCCTGACAGGCATCGCCGTTCTCGTCGGTTCCACCGCGCTCTTGCTCATCTCCTTTTGGGCCATGGGGAAGGCGGTCCCGCGAAGTCATTACCGCCGTTGGCTCTGGCGGCGGCGAGACACGGCCCTGACGCTCGCCAGCGGCGCGGTCGCGCTCCTGACCCTGACGCTATGGCTCCTGGATCGGCCCGCCTTGATGTACTACCCTTATCCCCCCATGGCTCCCTGGCCCCCCTTCCGCCCGGAGATCGGCGCGGCGTTCGTGCTGCTGGCGCTCCCCGCGCTCCTGGCGTCGGGGTATAGGCCCGCGACGGACGGGACGCGCGTCCTTCCCATCTCAGCCGACCGACAGGATGAGCGCCCTGCAGAGGCCAGACGTCGGCCGAAGGAGGCATCGTAAATGATTGAGTTAGACCACGTCACCTATACCTACCCTGCCCTCCCCGGCGACGGCGAGCCGAGGCCTGCCCTGTGCGACCTCTCGCTGCAAGTAGACGAAGGGGAGTTCCTGCTGGTCGTCGGGCCGTCGGGGTCGGGCAAATCTACGTTGTTGCGTTGCCTCAACGGCCTCGTCCCTCACTTCTACGGCGGGACCTTTCGCGGGCGCGTGCGGGTAGGGGGGCGCGATCCGGTGGCGGTAGGGCCGCGCGGCATGAGCGACCTGGTCGGCTTCGTCTTCCAAGACCCCGAGGCCCAGTTCGTCGTGGATACGGTGGAGGACGAACTGGCCTTCGCGATGGAGAACCTGGGCCTGCCCCAAGCCCTGATGCGTAAACGGGTGGAGGAGGTCTTGGACCAGTTGGGCCTCGCTCCCCTGCGCGCGCGCCGGATCAGCACCCTCTCCGGCGGCGAGAAGCAGCGGGTCGCCATCGCCGCGGTGCTGACCCTCCAACCGCGCATCCTGGTGCTGGACGAGCCTACGTCGCAATTGGACCCACAGGCGGCGGAAGAGGTGCTGGTCGTCTTGCGTCAACTGAACCAAGATCTGGGCCTGACGGTAGTCCTCTCGGAGCACCGGCTGGAACGGGTGGTGCAGTACGCGGATCGCGTCCTTGCCCTCTCGTACCCCGGCGGGCCGGTGCGTCTGGGCACGCCGGCCGAGGTGCTAGCCGCGATAGGACAGACGCCGCCCCTCATCACGTTGGGCAAGAAACTCGGCTGGCAGCCGCTCCCCCTCACCATCAAAGACGGTCGCCCCTTCGCGCGGGCGCTCCTCCAGGAAGTGGATCGGCGCAGCGGGGAACAAACGACACCTCCGGAACCGCGGCCTGCGCCCGCCGTCGCCCCGTTGGTGTCGGTGCGCAACCTTTGGTTCCGCTACAACGGGCATGAGGCGTTGCGGGGCGTGAATCTGGAGGTGAGGCCGGGCGAGTTCGTAGCCTTGATGGGACGCAACGGCTCCGGCAAGACAACGCTGCTGAAGCATTTGGTCGGCCTCTTGCGCCCCGGACAGGGGGAGGTCTTGGTGGCCGGGCTGGACACGCGTCGGGCGCCCGTGGAGGAGGTCGCGCGGCGCGTCGGCTACGTACCTCAAGACCCCGGCTCGCTCCTCTTCGCCGAGACGTTGCAGGAGGAGTTGGCGTTCACCCTGCGCAGCCACGGCTTGCTGAACCCGCAGGCTTGGCAAGGCGCGGAGGGGCTGCTCAGGCGCTTGGGATTGTCCGATTTCGCCAGAAGAGACCCGCGCGATCTCAGCGGCGGCGAGCGCCAGCGCGCGGCCTTGGCCGCGATCTTGGTGGCAGAGCCGGAGGTGATCTTGTTAGATGAGCCAACGCGCGGCCTGGACTACGGCCAGAAGGAAACCTTGGCCGACCTTCTGCGCCGAGAACGGGCGCGCGGCCGCGCGGTCATCATGGCGACCCACGACGTGGAACTGGCCGCCTCTTGCGCCGACCGGGTGGTGATGCTGGCCGAAGGGGAAGTCGTGGTAGACGGCCCCACGCGGGAGACGATGACCGAGTCGCTGGTTTTCAGTTCCCAGGTCAACAAGCTCTTCCGAGACCCCCGCTTCGTGACGGTGGAAGACGTGCTGTCTTATGTCAAAAATTAGCCGCTGGCTGACCGGCGCGTCGGTCGCTGCCGCTACCCTGGTGGGGATCATCGCTTTCATCTATCCTTTTTATCTCCCTCGCCCAGACCGCCCAGCGGAGGTTCTATCCCACGAGCAGGACGCGCCTTTCCTCTTCGTCGTT
>DAOTYP010000213.1:0-3807 GCA_034434975.1 Anaerolineae bacterium
TACAAGCAAGCCTACGCTTTGGATCCCCAGCGGCTTGACTACCGCCTGCGGGAAGGCATGGCTACGTTCAAGGCTGGCGACGTTCGCCGGGCGCTCTCCATCCTGCAAAGCGCGGTGGCGGAAGATCCGAACTTCGGCGCGGCCCATGAGGCGATAGGCGACATAGAATGGCAACGCGGGAACCTGCGCCGCGCCGCCGAAGCCTACGAGCGGGCCATCGCTGCAGAGCCGCGCAACGCGGTTTATTATGTAAAATTAGCGCGGGCGCGTCGCAAAGCCCAACGGGAGGATGAGGCCATCTCGTTGATGGAAAAGGCAGTGCAGGCCTCGCCGCCATGGGCAGAAGCCTACGCCGAACTGGGCGACCTGTACGCGCAGCGCGGCCGCCTGGACGAGGCACTGCAAGCCTACCAACAGGCCGTCTTCCACGACCGACACAACGCCGAATATCACCTACGCCTGGGCCGACTCAGCAAACGCATGGGCTATGCTGACAAAGCGCTCGCCCATTTCCGGATCGTAACCGAACTGGAGCCGGACCTCGCCGAAGGCCATTATGAGGTCGGGTTAGGTCTGATGAAGCGGGAGGAATACGACGAAGCCGCGCGCTCCTTTGAACGGGCGATTCAACTGGCGCCCGATGAGCCGGATTACCACTTTCACTTGGGCCTGGCCTATCGCCAATTGCGGCGCTTCGCCGAAGCCGCCGCGGAGTTCCGCACCGTCTTGCGCTTCCAACCGACGAACGCCGAGGCCCTACGCCAACTGGCCGCCATGGGCGTTGCCGGCCTCTTTGACCGCTCCGCCCGCCCGCCACGCCGCTGAAATGAGGATGCGATCTGCCCTGAGGAACTAGACCAGATGCCTTGCGCTTTGAGCGGAGTCCAAGGATGATACCGATACCTTCCTCCACGCCGGTAGAGGATGCCGTGCAGGACCTGGAGCTCCTGGTTTCCCGCCTAGAGTCGGAAACGCGCCCGGATGGGTCGCGGCGCGCCGCGACCTCGTCTCAGGTCATCCTGACCCACCGTCAGGCTCTTACCCGCAAATACGGCCCGCGCGGCTTTGCCGCGATAGATCAAGCCTTACGCGAACTGGCCGAGCGCACCGAGCGTAGTCAAGGCATGGAAACGCGGCTCCTCTACGCCGACGAGGCGGATTCGGTCAAGCCATACGGCACATGGCCATCCGATCCCGGCGATGCCGCCTCGGTTAAGCGACTGATAGAGGCCATCCACACCCACGCGACCGACCGGGGTCAAAAAGCACCCTCCATCCTTCTCGTGGGCGGCGACGACATCGTGCCCTTCTATCGCTGGCCCCGCACCGAAGAAGGCCAGATCATGACGGACGCGCTGTATGCCGCTGCGGGCGATCAACTTTTCCGGCCCGCGCGCCCTGTGGGACGGATCCCTGACGCGGCCAACCCGGATCTCGGATATTTCTTGCACGTGATCGCCAGCGCCGCCGAAGGCCATGAGATGGCCCGCGCCGCCAACACCTTCGGCAACCGGCTGCGACAAGCCCTGACAGGGAGCGCCGGAGGCGGACGGGCGATCCCGGCTTATGGCTACGCGGCCAGCCTGTGGAAAGAGGCGACGCGCGAGGTCTTCCGGGCGATCGGCGACCCGGATGCCTTGCGCATCTCGCCGCCCCTCAGCCGAGCCGACTTCGCCCAGGCCAGAACGGGCCCCGCGCTCATGTTCTTCGGCCTGAGCGGCCTGCGCCGGAGGCCAGGCTGGTACGGCCAGTGCGATCCGACCTTCGCGGCCGATTCTACTCCCTTCCCGCTGGTCGTGAATCCGGAGGACATCATCCCATGGCAGTCGCCCTCCGCCATCGTCTTCAGCCAGGCGGGCTTCGCCGGCGACCTCACGGCCAAAACCCCGCGCGCCTCTATGACCTTGCGGCTCCTGGCGACCCAGGCCATCGCCGTCATATCCTCTACCGCGATGGCGCACGGCTCCCTTACCCCGCCATTAGTGGGCGCAGACCTCCTGGCGCGCTACTTCTGGGAGACCCTGGGAGAGGGAGCGCGGACGGGAGAGGCGCTGAGAACGGCCAAGGTGCGCTTCGCGCGCGACATGATGGCCTATCAGGGTTACCTGGACCTGGATGACCAGAAGACGCTCCTCGCCTTTAACCTCTTCGGCGACCCCGCGATCTTGCCCGCCGGACCGGTGAGCGCGCGCGAGCGGACCGTACATGACCTCCTCCAGGGCGACGCGTTGCCGGCCATCCGTTGTCAGTTGCGCGCGGTGCAGCAGCCCCTGGCGACAACTCCCTTAGACCTGCAACGGCGCGTCTTGGATTATGCCTCTGAGCGGCTGCCCCACTTGGCCGATGCGAGATTGACGGTTTCCCGTCCTATCCTGTGCGACGGCGACTGCGCGGCCCGCTGTCGCCTCACGGAGACGATGTACCGAGCCGCGCACCCCGGCGTGCTCAGCGTCAACTACGTGTTCACGTTCACCGGCCTGCACCGGTTGGAGGAAGGCGAAACGGAGATCAACATGGCCCGCATCACCGTGAGCCCGCGCGGCACCCTGCTGAAGGTGACCTTATCACGCTAGGTCGGGTGGCGTCCCTTCTATTTCCATCGCTGGAGGCGAGGCGGGGATCGAGACCGCCTCGCCTCATTTCAACTTTATACAAAGCATGTACACAATCGCCGAGACCACTCCTCCTCCACGAATGACCTTGCCAATTGACAATGCATGGGGGACGACCTGTGGATAACTGAAGAAAGCGAAAAGGGGCGGCATTATCGTTGACAAATGACAACACATAGGGGACGTCCTGTGGATAACCCCTCGCCTTCGCCGAGGGCGCATCAACAATGCCGCCCAGCCCCATATCGTTGACGATTTGCAAAAATCTCCCATGGCACGGCAGCGCTGCGCACCCTCGTTGGCGTGAAACACTTCCCCGTCCCCTCCCCAGCGTGTCGGAGCGGCCCACCTCGCTCCCAGGCGGAAATGCTGTACCTTAAAATTTTCCTCATTTTAGACAGATACTATTGACAAAATTGTAGAATTGTGGTAGGATGAAGCCGTCGCCGAGGATAGAAAGGAGCCGACGCGATGAGCGCAGTGTCCAGTGCGCGGGCCACGCCCGCCAGACAGATCGTTGAATTGATTCAACGCCGCGGCCCGATGAGCGTGAAGGAGATGGAGGCCGCGCTGGGGGTCACCACGACGGCGGTGCGCCAGCAGATCGCCAACCTGGTGGCCGAGGGCTTGATCACCTCGCGTCTGGTACGGGAAGGGGTCGGCAGGCCGCACTTCGTTTACTCCCTCACGGACAAGGCCCGCTCCCTTTTTGCCCACTACTGCGACGAACTGGCCCTCTCTCTGTATGAGGAGTTACTGAGCGAGGTGGGCTACCACAAGGTCAACGAATTGTTGCAGCGGGTGGGACAGCGTCTGGCGGAGACGTATGCCGGGCAATTGAGATCGGCGGCCTTGCAGGAGCGTGTGGCTGACTTCTCGCGCCTTTTGGAGGCCAGGGGGATCCTCTCCGATGTCGCGCCGGCCGAAGACGGCTTGATCCTGCGGGCCTTCAACTGCCCTTACCATGAACTGGCGGTAGATCACCGCGAGATATGCTCTATGGAAGAGGACATGCTCTCTCGCGTCTTGGAAGCCGACGTAGCGCTGACCCAATGCATGCACGACGGCTACCAGGGCTGCCAGTTCGTCGTGCGCGCTAATCCCTCTGCCCGTAAGCCGGTGGAGGATTAACCCATTTCCGATCGGGAAAGGAGATCGTCTCTCAATGGGGTCTGAACTAGCCATCAGAGATCTG
>DAOTYP010000214.1:0-5292 GCA_034434975.1 Anaerolineae bacterium
ATATATACTTTGATCAACGCTGCTCTTTTTGCCTCGCTGCGCCCAATCGCCCATGGAGAGCACCGCCCGATGAGCAGGGGCGTGAACCTCGGGCGGCGATGGACGATCAAGCGATGCCGTCCGTGTGCATGAGCGCTCGTTCTGCTTCGTAACGAAGCCCGCGGGCTTGTGCCCTACAACCCTAGGAGGTGTCCTGATGAAAGAAACGACCCCTGCTGTCGCGCAGACGCCGTCCGCGTCCCTCGGGGGAGTCCCCATCCGCGACCTCTTTGAGAAATGCGGCCAGTTTACCGACGCGCGCAAGGCCATGGCGGAGGGGTACTATCCCTACTTCCTTCCCCTCTCGGAGACCGAGGGAACCGAGGTGGTCTACAAAGGCCATCGGCTCATCATGGCCGGCTCTAACAACTACCTGGGCCTGACCACCCACCCCAAAGTGCGCGAGGCCGCCATTGAGGCCATCCGACGCTTCGGCACCAGTTGCACCGGCTCCCGCTTCCTCAACGGCACGCTGGAGATGCACGAACAGTTGGAACATGAACTGGCGGAGTTCGTGGGCAAGGAGGCCGCACTCGTCTTCAGCACCGGCTTTCAGACCAACTTGGGAACCATCAGCGCGCTGGTGGGCCGCGATGATGTGGTCGTGATTGATCGGGACGACCACGCCAGCATCGTGGACGGCTGCCGGCTGAGTTACGGCGAGATGAAGCGCTTCAAGCATAGCGACATGGCCGACCTGGAGCATGTCCTCTCGCAAATCCCGCCCGATCGGGGCCGGCTGGTGGTCGTGGATGGCGTCTACAGCATGGGCGGAGACATCGCACCGCTGCCCGAGATCATCTCCCTCTGCAAGAAGTACCGCGCGCGCCTGATGGTGGACGACGCCCACAGCATCGGCGTCCTGGGAGGAGGGCGCGGCACGGCGGCCCACTTCGGCGTCACCGACGACGTAGACCTGATCATGTGCACCTTCAGCAAATCGTTCGCCTCCCTGGGCGGCTTCATCGCCGGCGATGACGATGTGGTTCATTATGTCAAGCACTTCGCCCGCAGCCTCATCTTCAGCGCCAGCATGCCGCCCAGCAACATCGCCGCGGCCCTGGCCGCGCTGGAGGTGATGCGCACCGAGCCGGAGCACGTGCAGCGGCTGGAGCGTAATGCCCGCAAGATGCGCGAGGGCCTCAGGGCGCTGGGCTTCAACATCGGCAACTCGCAGACGCCCATCGTGCCCATCATCATCGGCGACGACATGAAGACCATCTTCACCTGGAAGGCGCTGTTTGAGGCTGGCGTCTTCGTCAATCCGGTGCTCCCTCCAGGGGTGCCGCCCAACAAGTCGCTCCTACGCACCAGTTACATGGCCACCCACACCGACGCGCAGTTAGACCGCATGTTGGAGGTCTTCGCCGCCGTCGGCAAGGAAATGGGCCTCATCTCATAGGCGCCTCTGCTCAGCACTTTCCCGGCGTTCGGCGTTCCCTCCTCTCCCCGCTGCCAGGGAGAGGAGGGGCAGTCCTGATGATGCCTCATCTGGAGAGCCTCTCATGCCCCTCGCGCTGGTGACCGGCGCCACCGGCTTGGTGGGCGCCAACTTGGCTGCTGCCCTTGTGGAGCGAGGCTGGCGGGTGCGCGTGCTGCGACGGGCCACCTCGCCCACCGCCGCCCTGGCAGACATCCCCCACGAGGCCGTCATCGGCGATGTATTAGACCCCGACGCGCTCGCGCGGGCGATGCAGGGCTGCGATGTCGTCTTTCACGTCGCGGGCGTCTCAGACCACTGGCGCGCCGACAAAAGGCGCATGTATCAGGTGAACGTGGAAGGGGTGCGCCTGGCCGCAGAAGCGGCCGCGGCGGCGCGCGTGGAGCGTTTTGTCCTCACCAGTTCCGTCGCCGCCCTCGGCATCGGCCCGCACGGCCAGTGGCGCACCGAGGAGGACGTGTTCAACGTCCCCCCGGCGCGCTTCCCCTACGGCCACAGCAAGTGCTTGGGCGAGGAGGAACTGCGCAAGGTGATCCGCAAGAGAGGGCTAGATGCGGTCATCGTCAACCCGTCGGCGGTGCTGGGCCCGCGCGACGAACACCTCGGCTCCGCCAGCCTCATCTTGGAGGTGCAGCGATTTCCCCTCCCCTTCCTGCCCAACGGTGGGATGAACCTGGTGTACGCAGGCGACGTGGCCCTGGGGCACATCGCCGCGGCGGAGCGCGGTCGCAAGGGCGAACGCTACATCCTGGGCGGACACAACATCTCTCATGTGGAGTTGTACCGCGTCATCGGCGGGATCATCGGCAAGAAGGTGCCCTCACGCCTCGCGCCGACCTGGCTCCTCCTGGCCTGCGCCCGCCTGGTGGATGTCATCAAGCCAGTGCTCCCCTCCAGCGTGCCGCTGACCGGCGAGATCATCCGCCACGCCACGGAGACCTTCTACGTGAGCACGGCCAAGGCCGACCGGGAATTCGGCCTTCCCCACACCCCCGTTGAGGAGACGGTGCGCAGGACGGTAGCCTGGTTGAAGGAGAAAGGATATTTGAAGTAGCGAGACGAACCGGAGAGCGGATTTAGTTCCTATAGTTTCCGAAAAAATCCCCGCCTTGTCCCTCGCTGCGAATCGTGTTAAAATGGGCGTGCTACCCTCTCCAACCGGCCCGGCCAAGGGTAGCGTCCGTTACTCATCGCGCACAAGGAGTCGCCATGCTACGTTTTTCCCTCAACATCAGCATGTTGCTAAAAGAAGTTCCCTTCTTGGACCGTTTCCAGAAGGCCGCCGACCTGGGCTTCGCCGCGGTGGAGTTCCTGTGGCCTGCGGGCATAGACCTGGACGCGCTGGTGAAGGCCAAAGAGCGCGCGGGAGTCGCCGTGGCCCTGATGAACTCCGACGCAGGCAACATCCCCGCGGGCGACCGGGGGTTGCTGACCGATCCGGCCAAGCGCGACTACGTCTTTCAGAACTTCCAGGTCGCCCTTGACCTGGCGCGCGCGTTGGGCGCTCCCATCGTCCATCCCCTCGTGGGCAACGCGCTCCCCGACGTGCCGCGCGAGGAGCAACTGGCCCACGTGCGCGAGATGGAAAGAGAACTGGCGGCCCGCGCCCGCGAGGCGGGTATCACCATCACCTTGGAGGCCCTCAACAGCCTGGAAAGCCCTCGCTACCTGATCACCCGCAGCGCCGACGGCCTGGCGTTGGTGCGCTCGGTGGGCGCGCCGAACCTCAAATTCCAATACGATGTCTACCACATGCAGCGCATGGAAGGGAACATCGTGCATACCTTGCGCCAGAACATCGCCGACATCGGGCACATCCAGATCGCCGACTCGCCGGGGCGCAACCAGCCCGGCACCGGCGAACTGAACTATCGCTTCATCTTGGGCGAGATTGAGGCGATGGGCTACGCCGGCTACATCGGCCTGGAATACAACCCGAAAGGCACCTCGGAGGAATCCCTCGCCTGGCTTCCGCGCGAGAAGCGGGCCGGCTGCACCGCCGCCGACTTGCGGCTGTAGACGCCGCCGGGGCGGCCCATTCACCAAAGATGCAGATTAAACTCGGATAGTAGGAGGAAGAGCGTGGCAGATAAGGTGATCGGCTTCATCGGTCTGGGCATCATGGGCAAGCCCATGTCTAAGAACCTGCTGAAGGCAGGCTATGCGCTGGTAGTGCACGACCTCTCGCGGGCGGCGGTGGACGAACTGGTCGCGGCGGGCGCCCGCTCCGCGACGAACGCGCGCGAGGTCGCCGCGCAATGCGACGTCTTGATCACCATGGTCCCCGATTCTCCCGACGTGGAGGCCGTGGCCTACGGGCCCGACGGCGCCTTGGCAGGGCTGCGGCCCGGCACCATTTGGGCCGACATGTCCACCATCTCGCCGGTGACCTCGCGCAAGGTCGCGGCCGACGCGGCCAAGAAAGGGGTGCAGATGCTGGATGCGCCCGTGAGCGGCGGCGAGAAGGGGGCCATCGCCGGCACCCTCAGCATCATGGTCGGCGGGCCCAAGGAAGCCTTTGAGGCGATGCTTCCCATCTTCCAGGTGTTGGGCAAGACCATCGTGCACATGGGCGACTCAGGCGCGGGGCAGGTCACGAAAGCGGCAAATCAGATCGTCGTTGCGCTGACCATTGAGGCCATCTCCGAGGCCTTGGTGTTGGCCAGCAAGGCGGGGGTGGATCCGGCGAAGGTGCGCCAGGTCCTCCTGGGCGGCTTTTGCCAAAGCCGCATCTTGGAGTTGCACGGCGAACGCATGATCAAACGGGAGTTCGCGCCGGGCTTCAAGATCCGGCTCCACCGCAAAGACCTGGCCATCGCCCTCAACGCGGGCAAGGAGTTCGGCGTGCCGCTCCCCGTCACGGCGCAGGTGCACGAGATGCTCAACGCGCTCATGGTCGCGGGCAAGGGCGAGCTAGACCACGCGGCCATCGTGAACTACATTGAAGCCCTGGCGGCGACAGAGGTGCGCTCCGCCGCGGTCTAATATTATAAAGGTTTCCTCGCAGACGATGCGGGGTCGGCTTGGCGCCGGCCCCGCATCTCATTTCCGGTGAGGATCGCCTCATCCCGCCGGGGTTACGCCGGCCGCGGCTCGCTGGGCTGCGTGGGCAACTCCATCGCGATCGGCTCGGCGGGTTTATGGGTGAAGGTCAGGCCGTCGGCGCCTACGTCCACCAGCACATGATCGCCGGAACGGTAGTTGCCGCGCAGGATCTCCCGCGAGAGGGGGCTTTCCACGTAGCGCTGAATGGCTCGGCGCAGGGGGCGCGCGCCGAAGGTCGGATCAAAGCCCTCCTTCGCCAGCCATTTGCGCGCCGCCTCCGTGAGCTCTATGCCGATGCCGTGCTCTGCCAGCCGCTCGCTCAACTCCTTGATCTGCAAGGTAACGATCTCCTCCACCTGCTCCAGCGTCAACGGGCGGAAGATGATCACCTCGTCTATGCGATTCAGGAACTCGGGGCGGAAGGTGCGCTTCAGCCCTTCCTCTATCTGACGGTGCGACTCCCGCTCCTCTTCGGTCGCCTCGCCGCGGCGCAAGAAGCCAAGGCTCCCGCCCTGCTTGGCGTATTGCGTGCCGATGTTGGAGGTCATGATCAGGATGGTGTTACGGAAATCCACCGTGCGGCCTTGACCGTCGGTCATGCGGCCATCCTCTAGGATCTGCAAGAGCGCGTTCCACACCTCCGGATGAGCCTTCTCTATCTCGTCAAAAAGGATGACCCGATAGGGCCGCCGTCGCACCGCCTCGGTCAGTTGGCCGCCTTCCTCATAACCCACGTAGCCGGGCGGCGCGCCGAAGAGCCGACTCAC
>DAOTYP010000215.1:0-12856 GCA_034434975.1 Anaerolineae bacterium
CCGCGCCCAGTAGGGCTCCGAATCCACCAGAACGCCGTCCATGTCAAAGATGACCGCTTGGATCATGCTCGGCTTCATTGAGTCCTTTCGTGGAATCCTTTCATCTTTCGTGCTGAACCTGCAGGCTATCGGCTATCTCTCGCAGCCTCAGCCGCTCCGGCGTCGCGCGTCCATTCCCTCTCCCTCTCCCTCCTGCGCTTCCTTGCGAGCGCCCAGCCCACTATTGCGACATTCTACCGCAGGAGCGGCGATTGCGCCAACGGAGATGGGAGCCAGCACGCCCATCCGACCCAAGATCCCTCACCAAAAGCAACCACCCCGATGAGAGCACCGTTGCCTTTTACGGTCGTGAGGTGTTTTTACAGTTAAGGGAGAAAGTCAACATGCGAAGGATGGGGTTCGCCATCATCGGCGCCGGCAACATCGCCAAGGTGCACGCGCAGGCGATCCAAGAGATCCCCGACGCGCAGGTGGTCGTGGTATGCAATCGGCATGAGGAGAAAGGGCGCGCCTTGGCAGCACTGTACGGCGCCACGTGGACGTCCGACTATCGCGAGGCCGTGACGCGGCCGGACGTAGACATCGTGTGCATCTGTACGCCCAGCGCCACCCACGCCGACATCGCCGTGGCCGCAGCCCAGGCAGGCAAGCACCTGATCGTGGAGAAGCCGATTGATGTCACGCTGGAACGGGCCGACCGCATCATCCAGGCCGCGCGCGCGGCCGGGGTCAAGATGACCGGTGTCTTCCCCTTGCGCTTTACGGCCGGGGCGCGCCAGGCCCGGGAGGCGATCGCCCAGGGGCGGCTGGGGCGGCTGACCCTGACCGGCGCCTATGTCAAATGGTATCGCCCCCAATCGTACTACGAAGGCACCTGGCGTGGCACCTGGGCCGGCGACGGCGGCGGCGCGCTGATGAACCAGGCCATCCACAACGTTGACCTCCTGCAATGGCTGGCCGGGCCGGTGGAGACCGTCTTCGGACGCACCGCCACCTTGGCCCACCGCATGGAGACGGAGGATACCGCCTCTGCCGTCCTCGTCTTCCGCGACGGCGCGCTGGGCGTGATCCAGGGCGCGACGAGTTGTTGGCCAGGGGACCCCGCGCGGGTGGAACTGCACGGCGAGAAAGGCACCATCATCCTGGAGGAGGGGCGCATCGTGAGATGGAAACTGGCCGACGCGGCCCCTGATGAAGAAGCGCGCATGCTCGCCCTGCAAGATGGGCAGGGAAGCGGCTCCTCCGACCCGATGGGCATCGGCCACGAGCTGCACCGCCGGCAGATCGCGGACATGATCCAGGCGATCCGGGAGGATCGGCCACCGGCCATCGTCGGCGAGGAGGCGCGCAAGGCGCTGGAGATCATCCTCGCAATCTATCGCTCGGCGCAAACGGGGGCCGCCGTCCGGTTGCCGTTGACGTGAGGTGGGAAAACGAGGATGAGCGGGAAGGACGTTGCCCAACCGCGAGGGCGCTTCGCCTTGGTCAACGGCCGCGTGGTCTTACCCTATGAGGTGGCAACCGGCCGGGCGGTCGTGGGGGAAGGGACCAAGATCATAGGCATCGCCTGGACGGGCGACCTGGGGAGCGACGTAGAGACGATAGACGTGGGCGGGCGCCTCATCACGCCCGGCCTGATAGACATCCATCAGCACGGCGCGATGGGGCACACGTTCAACGAGCCGACCGCGGAAGCCTTCACCGTCATCACCGCTGAGAACGTCCGTCGCGGCGTTACCTCGCTGCTGGCGACCATCGCCACCGCGCCGATCCCCGACCTGGTGCGGTCCTTAGAGTTCTGCCGGGAGTGGATGCAGAAGCCGGCCGCAGGCGCGCAGGTCCTGGGCGCGCATCAGGAAGGTCCTTACTTCAATCCGACGCAGAGGGGCGCGCAGGACCCACAGAACATCCGCACCCCCTACGACGGCACAGCCGACATCCTCTTGGCGCACCATGATATCATTCGGATCATGACCTACGCACCGGAACTGCCGGGCGCGCTGGCATTGACGGCCCGCTTGGTGCAACACGGCATCGTGCCGGCGGCGGGGCACAGCGCCGCCAGGGATGAGCACATCCTGGCGGCCATGGCATGGGGCTTGCGCCACGTCATCCACCTGTGGAGCGCGCAATCCACCACCATCCGCGAAGGCCCCTGGCGCAAGCCGGGGTTGCTGGAAGCCGCCCTCGCTTTTGACGGCTTGACCGGCGAGATCATCGCCGACAACAAACACCTGCCGCCTACCCTGATGAAGTTGGCGTACAAATGCCTAGGGCCAGATCGCCTCTGCGTGGTCTCCGACGCCGTCAGCGGCGCGGGGTTGCCGGAGGGCGCGCGCTTCCGCATGGGCCGCATGGAGTACGAGGTGCGCGAAGGGGTCGGGATGCTGCTGGATCATTCGGCCTTTGCCGGCAGCACCACCCTCCTGAACCAGATGATCCCGATCCTGACCGAAAAGGTCGGCATCCCCCTGCCGGAGGCCGTGCGCATGGCCTCGCTGACCCCCGCCCGCGTCATCGGCGTAGAGGACCGCAAAGGGAGCCTGGAAGCGGGCAAAGACGCCGACATCGCCGTCTTTGACGACGACTTCATGGCATGGCGCACCATGATCGGCGGGCAATGGGCCTACGCTCGCGCTCCTTGATCGCTCCTCCAAGGGGCTTTTTCCTCTGCCAGCAGCCGCCGCAGTTCATCCGGGGCGATGACGGGCGTCGCGCCGACCTGCGTGGCGACCCAGGCCCCCAGCCGATTCGCCGCCTCGTTGATCTCCTCCAAAGAGGCGTGCCGCAGATAATAGTGGGCTAGCGCCGCCGTGAACGCGTCGCCGGAGCCGACCGTATCGGCAACCTTGACCTTGAAACCGGGGTGGGCTACCGCCCTCTCTCGGGTCACGAGGATGCTGCCGTCCGCTCCTCGCGTGATGCAGACGAGCTCCAGGCCGAAATCGTGCAGAAGCCGACGCGCGCCCTCCACCAGGCCGTCGTCGCCCAGGCCGAGCACGGCCATCAGCCTGGGCAGCTCGTCGCTATTGAGCTTCGCCACCCGCGAGAGCGAAAGCGACTCAGAGAGGACCGCCGCCGAGTAGAAGGATTGCCTCAGGTTCACGTCAAAGATGCGCAGGGCATCGGGCCGGGTGGCGCGCAGGAACTGTTGGATCGTCGCGCGCGACTGGGGCGAGCGCTGGGCCAGAGAACCGAAGCAGACCGCGTCGGCCTGCCTCGCCAGTTCCTGCCATTGGGGCGTCCATTGCATGTGGTCCCAGGCCACGTTCTCCACGATCGTGAAATCGGGGCGGCCCTCCTCATCCACCTGCACGTGGACCGTGCCCGTTGGGTAGGTCGCGTCTCGCTGCACGTAGGAGGTGTCCAGCCCCAATCGCTCCAACCGCTGCAGGGCCTCATGGCCCAGCGCGTCCTGGCCGACGCGGCTGGCGATGATCCCCTGATCGCCCAACAACGCGGCATGGTAGGCGAAGTTAGCCGGCGCGCCGCCCAACTGTTGACCGGAGGGGAAGAGGTCCCAGAGGAGTTCGCCCAAGCCGACGATGAGGTAAGGTTCGGTGCGCATCGTTCGTTTACCTCCTGGGCCTCTATCATGCCCTCTCCTGAGCGCTTTGTCAAAAAGTCAGGCGCGGGCTTTGACAGGGCCAGGCCGCCGTGATATAAAGGCCGCGGAGGGACGCCATGTTAGCCGTTGCCCTAGGGGCGAGGACCATCGCCGAGATGCGCGCCGCGCTGGCCCAGGCCGCGCGCGTGGCCGACGTGGCCGAACTGCGGCTGGACTACCTGCAAGAGCCGTGCCGTCTGCCGTCGCTCCTGCACGCTCGCCCTTGTCCCGTGATCGTGACCAACCGGCCCTTGCGCGAGGGTGGGCTTTACCGGGGAGATGAGTCGGCGCGCGTGGAGGCTTTGCGTGAGGCCTGCGCCCTGGGCGCGGAGCACGTGGACGTTGAGTGGGATAGCGCCGAGGGTTTCCTGCGCGGTTTGGCGCGCGACCGCACCAAGGTGATCATCTCCCGCCACGACTTCCACGCCGTGCCCGCTAACTTGGAGGAGGTCCATCAACGTCTTCGCGCCCAAGGCGCCGACATCGTCAAGGTGGCGGGCATGCCGCGCGGCCTGGGCGACGCATTAGACATGCTGGAATGCTTGGCGCAGGCCGAGGCGCCTACCATCGCGATCGCGATGGGCGAGCACGGCCTTGTCAGCCGCGTGCTGGCACTGCGCTACCCTGCCTGTTACCTTACTTTTGCCGCGCTGGATGATGCTCAGGCGGTGGCGCCGGGCCAGATCGCCGCCGCGGCGATGCGCGAGATATTCCAGGCCGACCGCATCGGCCCGGCCACGATCATCTATGGCGCGTTGGGCCCTCACGGCGGCGACAGGGCCGAATGGCAGCGCATGACCTTGGCCTTGCGCGAGACAGGGCTAGATGCTGTCTACGTGCCTTTGAAACTGGGGCCAGGAGACGACCTGCGGGCCTGCCTGAACAGGCTGCTGCGTCTTGGCCTGCGCGGGGTGAGAGTGGAGGCGCCGATCCAAATAGAGGCCGCGCAGGTCGCGGGAAGGCTAGAAGCGCCCGCGCGACGGCGAGGCCGCGTGGATACCCTCTACTGGGACGGCGAAAGGTGGATCGGCAGTTGGACGGGCCGGGAAGGGCCGCTGCGCGCGTGGGTGAGATGAGCGGCTTGCCAGCGGCCGAGCCCGCCGTCGCTACGGGGCCGGCCCTGCCGCCTGTGAACCCTGCTCCACTGATCCCGATCCCGTAGAGGCCAGAAAGTCAAAGTAGGCCCATGTGGCCTTGGCGATGGCCTGCATGGTGCCGTTGCTCAATTCCCACTCCAGCCACTTCGGCCGGTACAGGAAGATGCTGAGCACGTATGGGCCTTGCGGCCCCCAGATGATGGCGACATCGCCGTGGCTATCGTCAATGAAGCCGTGCTTGTGCGCCACGCGGGCCGTGGCAGGGACGCCTGCCTGGATGAGCGCGCCCAACCTGTCTGACTCCAGCAACGCGATCATCTCCTGACACTCTGCGGGCGTCAACTCGTCGGGGAAGGCGGCCAGGAGCGCGCCTTGTCCCTCGCTGCACTGAAGGATCATCTCCATTAGGAGCGCCATGTCCTTGGCCGTCGTCTGCATGGAAGGGTCGGGGTAGGTGGTGATGTCGCGACGGCTGTTGGCCGGCGTGGACGGCGCCTTGACCGGCTGCTTCCAATCGTAGGGCGCGACCATGAAGGTATTGTGCAGGCCCAAACGGCGCAGAGTGTCGCTCACGGCGCGCGCGCCTCGCTCCGCGCTTCCCTGGCCGATGAAAGCCAAGAGGAGGTTGGCCGTGAAGTTGCCGCTGAGGGAGATGGTCTCCGTCAGGAGTTTCGTCATCTCCGCATCGGGCGGGCCGTCCAGGTGCCGGTATGTCTCCACGAGGATCGGTATCTTCATCGTGCTCATGCCGGCGAAGGCGATTTCAGGCTCTACGCCCACCTCTTCGCCGCGGGCCACGTCCCTCACGAAGATGCTTGCCACGCCGGGGAATTCTTCCGCCTGCGCCTTGAGGAGTTCGCCTAGGACGGCGATGGTCGGCGGCGGCGCCGGCTTCTTCACCAACACCAAGTCGGCGCGCCGCTCTCCTGTGGCAGCCAAGGCGCGCCGCACGATGGGAAGCGAGGCCTTCACATCCAGTTGCAGCCCGGGCTCGCCAGGGCTGAAGGAGAGGGTCGCCAGAAGGCCCTGAGGCGGGCGCGGCGGACGGTCATAGCGAGCCGCCAAGTCGGTCAACCATCGGCTGAGGGCCGCCTCGTCCAGCGTATAGCGCAGCGGCACGTCGGCGACCGGCGTCGGGCGTCCCGCCAAGGCGCCCAGGAAGGCCGCGACGAAGTGCCAGCCGCCACGGTATTGCTCGGCCTCGGCCAACATGGCGCGCGCGTCCACCTTGAAGCCGATGGATTCCGGGCGCAGGAGGACGCGCTGCTCACCGTAATAGACGGCAACCGGCTGCTGGAAGGCCGCCGTCAGGGCCGCCGCCACTTCATCTACCGTCTGGCCCGAAACGGCAACGCCCCCCAACGTAACGCCTGCCGGGACGGCGCCCTGAGCCTGGGAGAAGCGGCGGGCTTGCGCGAAGAGGAAGAAGGCCGCCACCGCGGCCGCGATGAGAAGAAGGCGAGAAAAACCGCGCATGGTATTGGGAACGGTTCCTAGGTTGGTTTTGTGCGTTGCTCCGGCTTCGCCTGCCGGCCACCCCTTGTTCGCCCGCGGGCGGCTAGGCCATCTTGACCACCACGTCGGCGATCACGTTGGCCGCCTCATCTCCCCGATCCGCGGCGTTGGAGAGGTGCCGGTAAACCTCTCGCAGTTTCAACATCTCAACAACGTGTTCCAGGTCCTTCGGCCCCTTGAACAACGCCGCGATCGCCTCGCGATACACGCTCTCCACCCGATTCTCCAGCGCTTTCGCCCGCTGCGCGTGCTCGCTGGCCACGTTAGGGTGCCTTTGCAGTCGCTTCATCGCCAGATCAATCTCGTTGGCTGCATCGCGCAGAAGCGATACCATCCGGCGTAGATGCTCGTTGGGCGCCACGCCCAGCAACTGCATCTCGTCCACGGTGGTGTAAGCGTAGTCCAGGATATCGTCAATCGCGCGCGAGAGGTTAAAGATGTCCTCACGGTCCATGGGCGTGACGAAGGTGCGATTGAGTTCGTCTATGAGGATGCGCCGAATCTCGTCGGCCTCTTTCTCGGCTCGCTCCACCTGGCGGGCCGTTTCCTCATCGTGGGCTTTCATGTAAGCCATCAACGCCTCCAGCCCCTCTAAGGTCTTGGCCGACTGTTCATTGAGAAGGCGCAGGAATTTGTCCTGCCGCGGCCGGAAGAGATCTCGTAACCCCATCGTCAACCTCGCTAGAAGCCGGGCACGAAGCGCATCAGAAGGCAGAGGAACGCTCCCAAGAGCATCGTCACCGGGATTGTGAGCACCCAGGCCAGGGCGATGTCCGCGACGACCGCCCACCGTACCTTGCTGATCCGCTCCGCCGAGCCAACGCCCCAGATGGCTGCACTGACCACCTGCGTCGTGCTGACCGGGCCGCCCAGAAGCGTCGCCCCCCACAGCACGCCGATCGCGGTGGCCTGCGCCGTGCAACCGTGTACCGGCCGCACTTTGTAGAACTTCCCTCCCAGGGTATGAACGATGCGCCATCCCCCCAGGCCAACGCCCAGCGCGAGGGCCGCCGCGCCTGCAGCGACCACCCATAGGGGAACCTGAAAATCCGGCAAGGCGCCGCCTACCACCAACCCCAAAGCGATGACGCCGATGGTCTTCTGCGCATCGTTGGCGCCATGCCCCAAGCCCAGGCCAATGACCGCCAAGACTTGCAGCCGCCGAAACAACGCGCTGACCTTCGGCGAAGCCCCGCGCACGAGGAAGAGGACTCCCCTCATCAGAAGGTAGCCACCGATCAGGCCAACGGCTGGCGAGAAGAAAAGGGCTACGCCAACCTTGGTGAGGCCGGGGAGCAACACGACTCCTGCCCCGCCTTCCAGAACCGCCGCGCCCAAGATGCCGCCGATGAGGGCATGAGAGGTGGACGAGGGGATTCCCCCCAGCCAAGTCGCAAGGTTCCAGATGATGGCGCTCAGCAGGGCAGCGACGATGACGCCGGAGCGCAAAGCCGGCGGGTTGACCACCTCGGCTCCTACCGTCGTGGCCACCGCCGTGCCGAACAGGAAAGGCCCTGCCAAGACAGCCAGCGCGGCAAGGCCAAAGGCCCAGCGAGGGGATAGCGCCCTAGTGGAGATGGCCGTGGCGACCAGGTTCGCGCTGTCGTGAAAGCCGTTGACGAAAGCGAACACCAAGGCCAAGGCGGTCGCGACGAAGATCGGCAAAGGCATGGCGCTACGGCTTCGCTCCTTGTTGGGATGGACCCGCTCCCGTCCCAACGGCAGGAAGCGCCACATCGGGCTGGCGAGGGCCTTCTATCCAAACCTCGCCGTCGGTCCATACCTCCTTCTTCCAGATGGGGGCGATGGCTTTGACCCGCTCAATGATGTAGGAACAGGCGGCGAAAGTGTCTTGCCGATGCGAGGCGGCCACGGCGATCACGATGCTGGCCTCCCCGATCTCCAGGCGCCCTACGCGGTGCACGATGGCAACCTCCAGAATGCTGGGCCAACGCGCTTGTACCTCGCGGCCGATCTCCTCCAAAACCGGCTCCGCCATCTCCGGATAGGCTTCGTATTCCAGATACCTCACTTGGCGGTCGGCGGTGTGGTCGCGCACGGTGCCGATGAACGCAACGAGCGCGCCGATGGGAGGGGCGGTCAAGCGCCTCACCACCTCGTCCGCTGATAAAGGCTCCGCCACGATCGCAAACAACTTCCTGCTCACTTGCTGACCTCCCCGCCGCTCACAGGCGGAAACAAGGCTACCTCGTCGCCGTCATGCAAAACCGTCTCCCCAGGCGCATAGCGGTAGTTCACCGCCGCATAGGTTCTGCTCGCAGCCAAGGCCAGACGAGGCTCCTCCTGCACCAACGCGCTCAGCAGATCGGCTACGGTGATGCCGTCCGGCACTTCGCGCACCGCCTCTCCCCAGCCCGCCGCCTCACGCAACGAGGCAAACAACCTCACCCGTATCTGCACATCAGCCTCCAGGCTCCTCTGGACCTCTCCACTCCCCTGTCTTACCGCCGCGCTTCTCCAGCAGGCGAATGGGCCCAATGACCATCCCGCGCTCCACCGCCTTCGCCATGTCGTAAATGGTGAGACAAGCGATGCTGACCGCGGTCAACGCCTCCATCTCCACGCCGGTCTGACCGCGACAGCGCACCGTAGCGGTTACGACGACCCGCCCCCCCGCCTCATCCGGTATACACTCCACGCCTACATAAGTTAAAAGAAGAGGATGACACAAAGGGATCAACTCCGCGGTGCGCTTGGCAGCCATGATGCCGGCGAGGCGCGCCGCGCCCAACACGTCGCCCTTGGGTAAATCCCCTGCGAGGATCAGGCGCAGCGTCTCCGGCTTCATCCGCACCTCGCCGCGGGCGACGGCCTCCCTCTCGGTTTCGGCCTTGGCTCCGACATCTACCATGCAGGCCTGGCCTTGCGCGTCCAGATGCGTGAGCTCTGCCTCACCCATGAAACTTACGGCTCGTTCAGGATCTCCCCTATCAGCATCGCCTCCACCGCTTCTCCCTGCGCGCGGTCCCCCTCCCCGGCCGGCAAGATCAAGAAGGCATTGGCGCCGACCATGGAGAGGAGCCGACTGGACGCCTGGGAGCCCGTGGTCGTCGCCCAGAGCCCCCCCTCGCGCCATACGACGACGGCCCGCTGGTACTCGGTCCGCTCTGGATCGTGGCGGACGACATGGGTCAGGCGGACCTGCACGCGTGGCCGAAGTAGCCGGCGATGGCCCTGCATCTTAAGGAGCGCGGGACGCGCGAAGAGCTCAAAGGTCGCCAGGGAGGAGACGGGAAAGCCGGGGAGCGCGAAGACCGGCTTGCCGCGCACCGTGGCGAAGGTGAGGGGCTTGCCGGGCTTCATGCGGACGCGCCCGATGTGCACCGTGCCCCACGACTCCAGGAGCGGCTTCAGCAGGTCCAACTGCCCCATGCTGACCGCGCCGGAGGTCAAAAGGACGTCGGCCTGGGCCAACCCGTCGGCGACCTTGCGCTCCAACTCGCCGGGGCGGTCTCCGGCGATGCCGAGGTCTAAGGGCTCGCCGCCTGCGGCCTGCACGGCGGCCGTCAGCGAGAAGCGGTTGGAGTCGCGAATTTGCCCTGGCCTCAGCGGCGCGCCCGGCTCCACCAGTTCGTCGCCGGTGGAGAGGATCGCCACCTTGGGCGCAGGGTAAACGCTCAGTTCGGTCACGCCTACCGTGGCGGCAAGGCCCAGTTCGGCAGGCCCCAGCGCCGTCCCCGCAGCCAAGACCTCTTGTCCCGCGGCGATGTCCTCGCCGACGGGACGCACATCCCTCCCCGGCGCGACCTTGCCCGGCAGCGTCACCCAACCGTCCTGCTCCGTGGCCAGTTCCACCATGATCACCGCGTCCGCGCCAGGGGGAAGCGGCGCGCCCGTGGTAATCCGCACCGCCGTGCCGGGAGTTACCCGCAAAGCGACCAGGTAGCCTGCGTATTGCTCGCCGATGACGCGACGCACCGTGCTGGCATCGTCTGCGACCACGGCATAGCCGTCCTTGCCGGCCGCAGGGAAGGGAGGCATCGGCTCAGCGGCCTGCAACGGCTCGGCCAAGACGCGCCCGAGCGCTCGCCTCAGGGGCACGCGCACAGGCGCCAGCACAGGCGTGTGCTCCAAAACGATACGTAAGGCTTCTTCTACCGAAAGCATCGGGTAGGGCGATTCGGGCATGGCACGATTATAGCACTGAGGTAGAACACGCGCAAAGTCCTCTCGCCTTTTGCGCTTTCGCCTCCTCGCGGTATAATCAGAGCGTCTCCCTCTGCAGGGAGCGCCTTGTCCTATTACTTTCCCACGAAGGAGGCTGCGCCATGGCTAGACCCGTAACCTTGTTCACCGGTCAATGGGCCGACCTCCCCCTGGAAGCGCTGGCCCAGAAGGCCCAGGAGTGGGGCTTTGACGGCCTGGAATTGGCCTGCTGGGGCGATCATTTCGACGTGGAAAAAGCCCTCTCCGACGACGCTTACTGCCGCTCCCGTTGGGACATCCTCCAGCGACATAACCTGCAATGCTTCGCGATCAGCAACCACTTGGTCGGGCAATGCGTATGCGACGACCCCATTGACGAGCGCCACAAGAACATCCTCCCGGCTCGCATCTGGGGCGACGGCAAGCCCGAAGGGGTGCGCCAGCGCGCCGCCGAAGAAATGAAGAACACCGCCCGCGCCGCGGCCAGATTCGGCGTCAAGGTGGTCAACGGCTTCACCGGCTCCAAGATATGGCATACCTTGGCCATGTTCCCGCCGGTGCCGCCGGAGATGATTGAGGCGGGCTACAAGGATTTTGCCGATCGGTGGAACCCCATCTTGGACGTGTTTGATCAGGTGGGGGTCAAGTTCGCCCTGGAGGTGCACCCTTCAGAGATCGCGTACGACTTCTGGACGACCAAGCGGACGCTAGAGGCCATCGGCCGCCGCCCGGCTTTCGGCATCAACTTTGATCCCAGCCACCTACATTGGCAGATGGTGGACCCGGTAGCCTTCATATACGAGTTCGGCGACCGCATCTACCACATGCACGTCAAGGAATCCATCCGCAACCTGGTCGGGCGCAACGGCATCCTCTCGTCGCACCTCTTCTTCGGGGATCATCGGCGCGGCTGGGATTTCGTCTCGCCTGGGCGAGGCGGTGTCCCCTTTGAGCGCATCTTCCGCGCGCTGAACAGCGTCGGCTACCAGGGCCCCCTCTCCGTTGAGTGGGAGGACAACGGCATGAACCGCGAGCAAGGCGCGCCGGAGGCGCTGGCGATGGTGCGCCGCTTGGACCTCACTCCGTCAGGCGTGGCCTTTGACGCGGCCTTCAAGAGCAAGTGAGCGCTGTAGGGGCGGATGAGAGGTCCGCCCCTACACATCCTTTTTCCCCGCCCTCTTACGTGGCCCATCGCCGATCACCCGCAAGGCGATGCCCGCGGCGATCCGCTGGGCGGTCATCCGCTCCGGATCGGCCAGGATGCGTTGCAGATGCACGCGCACAGAGGCCTGCTCTTCCGACGAGAGCGATTCCCATGCGGCGAGGATCAGAACCCGATCTTCGCTGAAGATGTCGGCCCAAAACCTCTCCAGATCACCTTTGTAGGCAACCATGTTCCCGCATCCAGGCGATGGCATCCTGCAAGGCCCGCCGTAGCGGCGAAGGCTCGTAACCGATCTCCCGCCTCGCCTTCTCCGATGAGACGTAATGCGGCAGGTAAAGGACTCGCATCCCGTTGGCCGAGATGGGCATGGGTACCCCGAGGCGGGCAAGGAGGTCGGCCCCGTAGCCCCCCAGCAGGGCCAACGGGCGGGGCACAACGAAGCGCGGCGGCGGCACGCCCAAAAGGTCGGCTGCAAGGGTGAAGAAGGTCAACCAGGGAAGGTTCTCGCCGCCCAAGATGTAGCGCTCCCCCACGCGCCCGCGCTCCATCGCCAAGATGTGCCCTCGCGCCACGTCTCTCACATCCACGAAGTTGGCGCCGCCCCCCGGCGCAGCCACCAAAAGGCCCGTCGCGGCGATGCACAAGAAGATGCCGCTGCTCGGCTTGACATCCCACGGCCCGAAGCAGTAGGCCGGATTCACGATCACGGCGGGGAGGCCCTGCCGGACAAACTCCAAGACGCGCGCCTCCGCCTCGCGCTTGGTCACCAGGTAAGGCAGGCGCAACCCGCTGAAGTTCCACGGCGCGTCCTCATCTACCGGACGACCGTCGGCGGACCAACCCACGGCGCTGATGGTGGAGGTATGCACCAGCCGTTCCACCCCTGATTCTAGGGCCGCGCGGCAGACGTTGACGGTGCCCTCCACGTTGGTACGATAGAATTGATTCCACGCCCCGCTCCCCATGCCCAACTGCCCTGCGACGTGATAAACCCGCCGACAGCCGCGCATCGCCCGACGCACGCTTTCCCCATCGGCGACATCGCCGACCACAACTTCCACCGACAAGCCTTCCCAAGCCACCGGCCCTCTTCGTCGGCGCTCGCGCACGAGCGCCCGCACCGTTTCACCTCGTTCCACCAGTTGTCGTACCAGATGACCGCCTATGAGCCCCGTCGCGCCCGTCACCAGGGTGGTCATGCGGCTTTTTCGTGCCCTCTTCCCTCTTGCCGACGCCCACGCCGCGCGCCGGCTTCGCGCGTCCCTTCCCAGCGGTAGTAGAGTTCGTACTCTATCCCTAGGCGAG
>DAOTYP010000216.1:0-5055 GCA_034434975.1 Anaerolineae bacterium
CTTACCAGCCTTCCCATCTCCCTGTACGGCATTTTACAACACTATCGTTTGGATCCCCTCCCCTGGGGAGGCGACGTGAGCGAGCGCATCGCGGCAAACATGGGGAACGCGATCTTCATCGCCGCGTACCTGATCATGGCCTTCTTCATCACGCTGGAGCGATTGGTCCGTTCCTTTGGGCGCCTGTTGACCGAAGATGAGAGCACGGGGCCTGACGCGATCTTGGCGGGATGCTACCTCTTCATCGCGGCCATGCAACTGGTGGCTATCTACTTCAGCCAAAGCCGCGGCCCTTGGCTGGGCCTTCTGGGAGGGCTTTACATCTTCATCTTGTTGGGCCTGGTGAGCCTCAGGCGGCGCTCCGCCGGCCGCCTGACCCTGGCCGACGTCGGTAAGGCCTTGGGGATAGGCTTCCTGTGGGTTGCACTGGGGCTGATCGGGGCTTGGGCCGGCGGGCCGAAGGGTTTCTTGGCCGGCGGCGCGCTGGGCATGGCCATCACCGGCGTTCTCTACGTCGCCCTGGTGGTCGCGCGGCGCGGCCTGCATTGGCTGTGGCTCAGTTGGATCGCCGTGACCTTGCTCGGCCTCGGCTTTCTGATCGCCTTCAACCTTCCCAACACGCCCTTGGCACCGCTGCGGGAACTCCCCTACATCGGGCGCTTGGGGAGCGTCCTGGTGACGGATGAAGGCACGGGGAAAGTGCGCGTGCTGATCTGGCAAGGGGCCTCGCAGATGATCCTACCCCACGCGCCCCTGGTTTACCCCGACGGTAAGCCGGATCCTTTCAATCCCATTCGCCCGCTGGTGGGCTACGGCCCCGAATCCATGTGGGTTACCTTCAACCCGTTCTACCCGCCCGACCTGGCCCACCTGGAGGCGCGCAACGCCTCGCCCGACCGCTCGCACAACGAGACCTTTGACGCGCTGGTCATCACCGGCCTCTTCGGTTTCTTGGCCTACGTTTTTCTGTTCGGAAGCATCTTCTACTACAGCCTACGTTGGCTGGGGCTGATCGCCTCGGCGCGCGAGCGCGGCCTCTTCCTCGGGCTCATCATCGGCGGCGGCGCCCTGGGCGCGGTGGGGCCTCTCCTGCTGGAAGGGACGCTGCGTTTCCTGGGCGTCGGCATCCCTGCCGGCTTCATCTTCGGCTTCATCGTGTATGTAACCCTCGCGGCCATCCGCGCCCGCAGCGAAGGCCCGACCGACCCCCAGCCGGAGAGGACGCTTTTCATCATCGCTCTCCTGGCAACCATCGTCGCCCATTTCATTGAGATTCACTTCGGCATCGCCATCGCCGCGACGCGCACCTATTTCTGGACGCTGGCCGCCGTGTTGGTCCTCATCGGCACGGGGAGGCTCGCCCTGGCAGGCGAGGCCATGCCGACGGCGACGGCCCCAGAGCGGGCCCAGGCTTGGGCGGAGATGAGCCGCGCGGCGCGCCGTCGTGCTAAGGCCAGGCAGCGCACGCAGGCTACTCCCCCACAAGGCCGCGTCGGCTCCCTGAACATCGTTGTCTCTACCCTCTGGCCCCATGCCATCATCGCGGCGCTCATCCTTCTCACTTTGGCCTGGGACTATGTGACCAACCAGGCGCGAAGTAGTGATGCCCTTCTCATCTTCTGGAACGCGTTGACGAAGCGCATCCCGCCTGGCCAGCAAGAGGCGCAGACTTCTCTGGGCATCCTATGGCTCGTCCTCTTCACTTGGCTGGTAGGGGCCTTGCTGACGTTTTCCCTCCTGGCCCGCGAGAAAGGTGAGAAGAGAAACTGGTTTCGCCTTCTCGACTTGTACGCGTTGATCACCTGGGGGACGTTCCTGTTCTTTGGCCTGTGGCAGGCAGCCAGCCTGCGCGCCGTGCCCATCAAGACCCTGGCAGAGGCGGAGCGCCTGGCGGACAACACGGCCAACCACATCTGGCGCTACTACATCGGCCTCCTACTCGCCCTTCTGGCCCTGGCGGGGGCCATCTGGGCCACGCGCCCGCGAGAAGAGTCGGCTTTCGCTCGCAAAGGGGGAGTTTCTCTTGTCGGCGCGGTCATCATCGTGGGCATCGTCATCTTGTTCATCTCGGCCTTCAACGTCAACATCATCCGGGCCGACATCTACTACAAGCAAGGCTTGGGTTATGAGGGAGAAGGGCTGTGGGACGGCAGCATCTTCCTCTACAGCAAAGCCTTAGCCGTGGCCCCGAGGGAGGATTTCTACTACCTATTCCTGGGACGCTCCCTTCTGGAGCGCGCCCGTCGCACGGCGGAAGGCCCTTCGCAACTGCCGGCGAACGTCTCGGCGCGCGATGCACTCTCGCTGCGCCCCGATCGCCTCACGCGCCTCAGCCGCGACGACTTTCTCACCCTGGCCAACGCTGTGCTCCTGGAGGCCCGCCGCCTAAATCCCCTGAACACCGACCACTCGGCCAATCTCGGACGCCTTCATCAAGCCTGGGCCGAGATGACCGCCGATCCCACCTTGCGCAGCCAACGTCTGGCCCAGGCGTCGGAGTATTACCGCCAGGCCACGACCCTCAGCCCCCACGCCGCGCACCTGCAAAACGAATGGGCGGTCGTCCACCTGTTGGCGGGCGACCTGGAGCAGGCCGAGGCCAAGTTAAGGCGTTCGCTGGAGTTAGATCAAGAGTTTGATCAGACCTATGCTCGCTTGGGCGACCTGGCGCGGGAAAAGGGCGACTGGGCAGAAGCGGAAAAGGAGTACAAAAAAGCCCTCACGCTCAACCCCGCCCTCCTTCAGGCGCGCAGCGCGCTGGCCTTGGCCTACGCTCAGCAGGGGAAACTGGCCGAGGCGATCGCGGAGAACCTGGAGGTCTTGCAGCGCGCGCCCAACGACCTGCAAACCCGACGCAACCTGGTCATCCTTTACCAGCAGACCGGTCAACTCGCCGAGGCGCTGGCGCAAGCGCGCATCCTCCGCGACCTGACGCCGGAAAAGGAGCGCGCCCTGCTGGATCAACTGATCCAAGAATTGGAAAAGCAACTGAGGGGCAGTTAAAGCATGACGACCTACATGCTCCTTGTGGCGACCTCGCTTCTCTTCGCCGTCGGCATGACGCCGGTGGCTCGCCAAGTCGCCTGGCGCCTGGGCATTGTAGATCGCCCCTCGGCGCGCAAGATTCACCTTCGCCCCATGCCCTACCTCGGCGGCACGGCCATCTACCTGGCCTTCGTCCTCGCGCTCCTCCTTCTGGGCGACAGATTCTACATCCATCAGGTCGTCGGCATCTTCGTCGGTGCAACGCTGATGTCGCTCTTGGGCCTCTGGGATGATCGTCGGGGCCTCTCGGCCTATGCCAAACTGGCCGGGCAGTTGGTGGCCGCGGGCATCCTTGCCCTGACCGACGTGCGCATCGGTATTCTGCGCCATCCCGTCCTGAACATGGGCGCGACGATCCTCTGGGTGGTGGGGATCACGAACGCGCTCAACCTGTTGGATAACATGGATGGTCTGGCGGGCGGCGTGGCGGCCATCGCGGCGGCCTTCTTCGTCCTCCTCGCGGCCCGCAGCGGCCAATACCTGGTCGGCGCGTTGGCCGCGGCCCTCCTGGGCGCGTGCCTGGGCTTCCTGGTTTACAATTTCAACCCGGCTAGCATCTTCATGGGCGATTCAGGTGCCCTCTTCCTCGGCTTCATGTTGGCCGCGGTGGGCATCAAACTCCGTTTTCCCGACAACTTGGACATCGTAACCTGGATGGTGCCCGTCTTGGTTCTAGGTTTACCGATCTTTGACACGACGCTGGTCTTCATCTCCCGCCTGCGGCGCGGGCTGAACCCCCTCACCACCCCCGGCAAAGATCACGTCTCCCATAGGCTGGTCGCCTTGGGCTATAGCCGACGGGAGGCCGTGTTGATCTGCTACCTCATCACCGGCGCGCTGGGGGTGATCGCCATCTTCGTTACGGAGGCCAGCATCTTGGAAGGCTACATCGTCGGCGCGCTGGTCGCGCTGGCGGGCCTCTGGGGCCTGTGGCGCATGGAGAAAATACGGGACTATGAGCCTGAGAGAAAAGATTGACTCGCGGACGGCGGAGGTCGCCGTCATCGGCCTAGGCTACGTGGGCTTGCCCCTGGCGCTGGAGTTCGCGCGGGTCAGCTTCTCGGTAACCGGCGTGGACGTGGACGCGCGCAAGGTGGAGGCGCTCAACCAAGGGCGCTCTTACCTGGCCGACGTCGGCGCGCAGGAGGTGGCCGAACAAGTGCGCGCGGGGCGGCTCCGTGCAACGATGGACTACGATGCGCTGCGCGCGGCCGATGTCATCTTTATCTGCGTGCCGACGCCTTTTGACGCGATGAAGGCGCCCGACCTCTCCTTCGTTCGCGCCGCCGCCGAGGGGATCGCCCGACGCCTCCGCCGCGAGCAGCTCATCATCCTGCAGAGCACCACTTATCCCGGCACCACGGAAGAGGTGGTACAGCCGATCCTGGAACGAAGCGGCCTGAAAGCCGGGATAGACTTCTACTTGGCCTTCTCGCCGGAACGGATTGACCCCGGCAACCGCGTTTGGACCTTCCGCAACACGCCGAAGGTCGTCGGCGGACAGACGCCGGAAGGGGCGGAACTGGCGCGCGCGCTCCTGGCTTGCATCACGCCCGCCGTCCATGTGGTCTCCTCGCCGCGCGCGGCCGAGATGACCAAACTCCTGGAGAACATCTTTCGCAGCGTCAACATCGCCTTGGTCAACGAGCTGGCGCTCCTAGCCGAGCGCATGGGGATAGATTTCTGGGAGGTGATAGAGGCGGCGGCTACCAAGCCCTTCGGCTTCATGCCCTTTCACCCAGGGCCAGGGGTGGGAGGGCACTGCATCCCGGTAGACCCCTACTACCTGAGCTGGAAGGCGCGCGCCTACGACTTCTACACCAAGTTCATTGAGCTGGCGGCCGAGGTCAACGGCGACATGCCCTACCATGTGGCCGATCTGGTGAGGAAGGCGTTGGGCTGCCGGGGCAAAAGCCTGCGGGGCGCGCGCGTCTTCATCCTAGGGGTTGCCTTCAAGCGAGACGTGGACGACGCGCGCAACTCGCCCGCTGAGCGCCTGATAGAGCTCCT
>DAOTYP010000217.1:0-2573 GCA_034434975.1 Anaerolineae bacterium
CCCACCTTTGGGCCCTTCGTAGCGGATCACCACCACGTCGCCTGGCTTCACCTCGCCTGCCAAGATGCCGCGGCAGGCATCATCATGGGAATCGTACACTACCGCAGGGCCGCGATGCCGCATAATCTCCGGCAACACCCCTGCCGTCTTCACGACGGCGCCCTCCGGCGCGAGGTTACCGAAGAGGATCGCCAGGCCCCCCGTCTCACTGTACGGGTTATCCACGGTGCGTATGCAGGCCGTGTCTCGCGAGGGGCAAGCGGCGATGTTCTCGCCCAGGGTTTTTCCGGTTACCGTCATGGCATCCAGGTGCAAGATGCCGGGCTTCTTAGATAGTTCGTGCAAGATGGCAGAGACGCCCCCCGCCCGATCTACGTCCTCAATGTGGTAGTGCGAAGAGGGGGCGACCTTGCACAGGTTCGGCACCCGGTCGGACAACTCATTGATGCGGGCCAGGGGATAACGGATCCCGGCCTCATGGGCTATGGCGAGGGTGTGCAAAACGGTGTTCGTGCTGCCGCCCATCGCCAGGTCCAGCGCCAGGGCGTTATCCAATGCTGCCAAGGTCACGATGTCGCGCGGCTTCAGATCCCACTCAATCAGTTTCATGATTTGGGCACCTGCCTGCCTCGCCAGGGCCTCTCGCCTGGGGTCTACCGCCAGGATAGTGCCGTTGCCGGGGAGGGCCATGCCCAGCGCTTCGCATAGGCAGTTCATGCTGTTAGCAGTGAAGAGACCGGAGCACGAGCCGCAGGTAGGGCAGGCGGTATCCTCCAGCTCCTTCAATTCTGCCTCGTTGATCTTGCCTGCCTTGTACGCGCCCACCCCCTCAAAGACGCTGATCAAATCCACCACTTTCCCCTTGGAGGTAACGCCTGCCTTCATCGGCCCGCCGGAGATGAAGATGGTCGGCACGTTCAGCCGCATGGCTGCCATCAACATGCCGGGGGTGATCTTGTCGCAGTTCGGGATGCAGATGAGGCCGTCAAACCAATGGGCTGCCACCATCGTTTCCACGCTATCGGCGATGAGTTCTCGGCTGGGAAGGCTATATTTCATGCCGAAATGTCCCATCGCGATCCCATCGTCTACGCCGATGGTGTTGAACATGAAGGGAACCCCCCCTGCCTCTCGCACGGCCGCGCGCACCACCTCACCGAACTCTTTAAGATGCACATGACCGGGCACGATGTCCACATATGAATTCGCGATGGCGATGAAGGGCTTGTCCATGTCCTCATCGCGCACCCCTGTAGCCTTCAAGAGGGCGCGGTGGGGCGCTCGCTCAAAGCCGCGTTTGATGCGGTCCGACCTCATGGCACGAGCCTTGCTTTTGCCGTCATGGCCGTCGTTTGCTCCCATGTAACCTCCTAACTTTTCTAAAATGTCCAGAAGCCGTCTCTCAGGCGGCACCGGTTTTCTCCGATTCCGGTGTAGGGGACATCGGCGCGTGGTTCACCAGAAGCGCGTACTCCAGGCTGTCGGCCAGGGCCTGCCAAGAAGCCTCTATGATGTTGGTGGAACTCCCGACGGTGGTCCAGGTGCGCCCCCGGCAAGCGGTGTCAATCAGCACGCGGGTGGTCGCCGCGGTGCCCGTGTCGCCATCCAGGATGCGCACCTTATAGTCCACCAGGTGCACATCGGCCAAGATGGGGAAGAAGGGGAGCAGCGCCTTGCGCACCGCGGCATCCAACGCGTTGACCGGCCCGTTGCCGTCGGCTGCGGTGTGCATCACTTGATCCCCCACACGCACCTTGACCGTCGCCTCTGCTGCCATGCCCCCTGCCTCTTTATCGCTGTCGCGTCGCACGAGGACATGGAAATCCAGCAGCTCAAAAGGCGGCCGATAGCCAGGCTGGAGGCGACGGAGCATCAGTTCCACCGAACCCTCGGCGCTCTCAAACTGGTAGCCGCGATGTTCCAATTCTTTGATGCGGCGCAGAACCTCTCGCTCCTGCTCGCGGTTGATCCCGTCAAGGCCCAGTTCCTGGCGCTTAACCGCGATGTTGTCTTTGCCGGCCAATTCCGACACGAGGACGCGGCGTTGGTTGCCCACCTTGGCCGGATCCACGTGCTGGTATGCCGCCTCAAACTTGACCGTGGCGTTCACGTGCGCGCCGCCTTTGTGGGCGAAGGCGCTGCGTCCCACGAAAGGCTGGTGAGGATCCGGCGTCAGGTTAGCCAATTCGCTGACCGTGCGCGAAAGGTCGGTCAACCGCGCCAGCTGCTCGTCCGTCAGGCAACGATACCCCATCTTGAGCTGCAGGTTGGGGATGATGGAGCACAAGTTGGCGTTGCCGCATCGCTCGCCGTAGCCGTTGATCGTCCCTTGCACCTGCGTGCAGCCTGCCCGCACAGCAACCAAGGTGTTGGCCACCCCACATTCGCTGTCGTTGTGCGCGTGGATGCCCAGGGGGACGTCACCTAACGATGCGCGCACTTGTCCGACGATCTCTTCTATCTCCCACGGCAGCGTCCCTCCGTTCGTGTCGCACAGGACGATCCACGCCGCGCCGCTCTCCACCGCTGCGCGCAGCGTTTGCAGTGCGTACGCGGGATCGGCCTTGTAGCCG
>DAOTYP010000218.1:0-2749 GCA_034434975.1 Anaerolineae bacterium
AACCCTGGCCCTGGCGCGCGCTGTGATGCCAACCGGGCGTGTCTATTCCTATGAAATCCGACCGGATATGCAGGAGCGGGCGCGCCGGAACTTGGCTCCCTGGGGGCTTCTGGACGTGGTGGAACTCAAAACGCGCGACATCGCCGAGGGATTTGACGAGGCGGACGTAGATGCGATCTTCCTAGACGTGCGCGAGCCGTGGCTTTACCTGGCGCAGGCGCGGGCTGCCTTGAAGGGCGGCGGCATCTTGGGCGCGCTGGTGCCCACGACCGGGCAGGTCAGCAGCCTGCTGGAAGGCCTGCGCCACCACCCTTACGGCGACGTAGTGGTTGAGGAACTTCTGCAACGGACGTGGAGGCCGGTGGCGGACCGCTTACGCCCTGCCGATCGCATGGTGGCCCACACAGGGTTTCTGATCTTCGCCCGCGCGCTCGCGCCCGAGGATGCCGAGGCTTGGTGGGCCCCCGGCCAGCGGCGCCTGATGCGTCGCCTGCGCGCCCACGAGGCATCCGCCGCGTCCACCGACGCAACCGAGGAGCCGGAACCCTTTGACGTAGACGAGATGACGGAATAAACCCCCATGGCCATGTTTGAGTACGCAGGCAACCTGCACATGCATACCCGCCACAGCGACGGCGCAGGGAGCCACGAGGATTTGGTGCGCGCGGCCGCGGCGGCAGGGTTGGTTTGGATCATCGTGACCGACCACAATGTATGGTCAGATGGGGTGGAAGGGTGGTATGAAGAACCTGGCGGTCGGCGCGTCCTCCTTTTGATGGGCGAAGAAGTGCACGATCCCGATCGGCAGCCCCAGGCCAACCATCTCCTTTGCTTCGGCATCCACCACGATGTCAGCGCCTTGGCTCGCGACCCCCAGGCTTTGCTTGACGCCGTCAACGCGCAAGGGGGCGTCGCTTTCCTGGCTCACCCTATTGAGCACGGCACGAAGATCGTGAATGAGGAACTACCTTGGGTGGACTGGCATGTAACGGGCTATGCCGGCATTGAGATTTGGAACTACATGAGCGAGTTCAAAGCCCCCACCACCGACCTGGCGCGCGCCGTCGGCGCGGCCTTTCTACCCCATTGGTTCATCCGGGGCCCCTTTCCCGAAACGTTAGCCCTTTGGGATCGCCTGATGAACGAAAACCAAGGCATCGTTGTAGGCATCGGCGGGGCGGATGCGCATGCCAACGTATATCGCCTAGGCCCCCTGAGACGCACGGTCTTCCCTTACCACTTCCTGTTCAAGACGGTGAACACCCACCTTTTATCCGAAGAGCCTCTGACCGGCGACCTGACGCACGATCGCGCGCTCATCGTACAAGCCCTGCGCGCGGGGCGCTGCTGGGTCGGCTACGACGGCCTCGCCCCGACGAAGGGCACGCGCTTCCTCGCCCGTCAAGGCGACAGGCTGGCGCCCATGGGCGAGATGCTCTCAGCAGCCGACGGCCCCGTAACGTTCCACTTTGTCGTACCGGGGCGAGGGGAGTTGCGTCTGCTGCGCAACGGCGAGGTCGTCGCCCAGGTCAACGACGCCCTTCTCACCCACACCGACGCAAGGCCTGGCGTCTATCGCGCCGAGGCGTGGCGGCGCGCCTGGGGCCGGACGCGAGGGTGGGTCTTCACCAACCCGATCCGCCTCTGCTGACCCGTCCTTTACGAAGCCACACCTTTTTGCATCCAGAGATGACGCAGGGCAAGGGGGCAACCCTCGCCCTGCGTTGATCATCGCTCCAGATTCGGGAGGAACGGCTATCGGGGGAGAGAGCCGCTCAGTGCAGCCAGGCCCAACCCTCACGCGATGCCAAGGGTAGCAAGGATGGCAAGGATGATGAGGTAAACCACGAAACTGACCACGATGGTGAGGATGGCGTTGGTGTTATCCACGTTCAACGCTTGGCGCACCGCAAAGAAGCCGGCCACGGCCATCCAGATCGCGCCGACCAGCCCCGCCAGCCCACCTAGGCGGGGAATGAAAGCCAGAACCCCCAGCACGTTAGGGCCATAAGCATAGCCGAGCGTCCGCAGCAACTCGCTGTATTCGGCCTTGCCCTTGAAGAGGTTGGTGCCGATGATGTAGTTGAGGAATGCCCACACGAAGTAGAGCGCGACGGCGATGATCGTGCCCACGATAAAACCGACGATGGCACCTACGATGCCGCCGCCACCGATCAGGCTGCTAAGAAAGCCGCCAAAGGCACTGATCGCAGCGACGATGACGACGAAGATGATGGCCTCTTGCGTCAAGGCCGCGTTACCCTCCACCTCTTCGTAGAGCGATTTGTCCAGGCGGGCTGCACGAATCGCTCGTTGGATCATTGCACTGAAGTCCATCGGTGAACCTCCTCCGTTCGCAGGATAAAGATGCTCGGCGACTTTACAACGTCGGCGCAGTTCTCTTCCGCCGCACCTCCTTTCTGCTCTCCTTCGCCACCTCGCGAGGGCCCGCCAGCAAGGCACGGACGCGAACCATTTTCACATCAACTAAACACCAGATCAGGCCGAATGACGCGCAACACGACGACGATTTCACCCTTTCTTCTCGCGAGGGAGCGCGTAACCCAAATAACGGAGGTCCTCTGCGCGTCGCCGCCAGTGTGGTCTCGTCTTGACCCACAACTCCAGAAAGACTCGCGTCCCCAAGAGCGCCTCGATGCTTTCCCGCGCGGTTTTGCCGATCTTTTTCAGGAGCGCGCCGCCCTGTCCGATGATGATCCCTTTCTGCGAGTCCTTCTCCACGTAGATG
>DAOTYP010000219.1:0-23184 GCA_034434975.1 Anaerolineae bacterium
CACGATGTTCATGCGTTTTCCCATTGATGTGATCTACGTGAACAGGGACGATCGTGTCGTGCACCTGGAGAGGGCCATTGTGCCGTGGAGGGTAGGGCGGGTTATGCGCGAGGCGCGCTACGTGGTGGAGTTGCCTGCAGGCACGATCGCCCGCTCCGGCACACAGTTGGGAGACCAGATCGCGCTTCGCTGAGGTTGCATCTGCCGTATGAGAGCGCCCCCTTGCCGGAGAAGGGCAAGGGGGCGCTCATTTCAGGGGACGGGCTCAAGAGAACGAAGAGCAATCCACCAACCTTACAAGCCGCTCGTGGATATCTTCTTGGCCGCATGATCAGGTCCGGAGCCGGTCGGTGGCCTCCACGCTTGGCAAGGGGAGCAACAAAGTAGAAGGCGACAGCAACGTCGCAAAAAGCGGATACAAATCCTCGGCGTTGCGCACGTGCCGCGTATCCCAGTGGATGCCGGGGGGCAGCAGGATGAACGGGTGCCCCTGAGGGCCACCGATGCCGCCATGGGTGGCCCACTGATCCTCAAAACTAACGATCTCGTCACGCCCATTCCACGCGCCCAGCAAGATGAGGTCGCCGCTGTGGGGGAAGGAAACCAGGCGGACTAATTGTTCTGCCACGTACGCCGGGTCGGCGAACATGGACAAGGGGTGATCAGGCCCGGCCGGCATGTCGGGCGAAAGGCGGAACACACCCTGGCCGGTGGCGACCACGGCTTGGCCGTCCTCCCGCCCCACCACCAGGCCGATGCCTGGATGCGCGGTCAGTTGTGAGATCAGGTCGGGATAAAGGATGGCGACCTCACTCAGGTTCATGGGCTGGGCCGTTACGTTGAAATAGACATGGGCCAGGGGGCCGGAATCGCGCACGACGATGTCGCCCCGACGTTCTAGGTCCCATCCCAGTTCGGGATCGGGCGGCAGGTGTTCTGCCAGGTAGCGACGCAACAGGCTCGCCAAGCGCCTCCCTCGCTCCGGAAGGTTTGCCTCAATGCCGGCCAGTTCTTCCAGGAGAAAGCTGGTCTCAACCTTGGCCGAAGGCGTTTGCCCCCACCGCTCGTCCAGGGCTACCTGAGGGCCTATCTGAGAACGGATGTATTCGCCGAGCGTACAGCCATACAGCACCCTGAAAGGCACGCTGGGCGTCAGGCCGTGATCGGAGAGGACGAAGAGGTCGTATGGACGACTGGCGTAGCGACGCGCGCGATCTATCTCGCGGATGCGCGCGTCTATCCCACGCAGCACGCGCAAAGCCTCCGGGTGCAGCACCCCTTCCTGGTGGGCCGCCTCGTCATAGCCTGGGTAGTTGACGTAAATGGCAGGGACGCCCAAATACATGTCCAGCATCACGCCGAAGGTCTGCACCTCACGCAGCACGACGTTGACCAGCGTTTGTAGGAACGGCGAGATCACGTTGAGCGCGCGCCGCCGACCGGGGCGGAACTGCGACGCGGCGCGCTCCCATAGGTTGCGAAGGTACTCCCAAACCGTTACGGCGAGGATGCGCGCCAGGCGGATCGGGTTCAGCAGAAAGAGCAGAAGCCAACCCACTCCGCGCGCGTTGGCGAACAGGCGTTGGCTGGAGAGCGCGCCCAAAGTCAGGAGCGAATGGGCCGCTCCGCCGTCCAGCAGGTTACTGTAGCTGGAGCCACCGGTGAGGATGCCCACCCGTCCCTGGCTCACGCGTCGCTGCACGCGTTGGACCAGCGCGGGAATCTTGGAAACCATGGAGAGTTGGGCATCTTTCTCATACCAGCGGAAAGCAGGCACGTCCCAGTTGTTGCCGTACATGATGCCTGCTTGCGCTGCGGGGGTCGTAGACGGGAGGCCGCTGCGCCATTCGGCCAGGCGGTAGCCTTCTTGCTCTATCAGGCGGCGCAGATGGGGCATCGCTCCGCGTGCGAGGGCTTCCCGCGCGTAATCGTATGCCAGGGCGTCTATCTGGATGATCACAAAGCCGCGGCGTTCATCGGGAATCGGTTCGCCGCGCCCCAGGCGCGCCGCCAAGACGCCGTAGCGCCGGGCGTTGTACCAGCGGGCGGCCAGGTTAACGAGGTCCAGAAAACGTCGGGCGAACCAGTCCATGGGTCCTGTCTCTGGAGATTATATCCTGCGCGTCGGGGGTGTCAACCCATCGCGGGCAGACGAACCTCCAGCGGGGCGTCTAAAGCGATGCGCTCCTCATCCACCTGACAGCGATACGCGCGAATCTCCACGCCGGCCTGGGCTGCCGCACGCAGCCACTTGGTGAACTCCGGGTCCGCGCAAGGGTGGGGCGAGAACGCGACCGCGTCGGGCCTTTGCACCACGAAGAGCACAGCGGCCCGATCGCCGGCGGTCGCAGCCTTGGCCAACTCGTACAGGTGGCGTTGGCCGCGCGCGGTCGGGGCATCGGGGAAGAGGGCTACCCCGTCCTCTACCAGGGTGCACGATTTCGTCTCCACCCAACAGCGCCGGTCGCCGGCCTGCAGAAGGAAATCCAAGCGGCTATCGCCCCGACGCACCTCGGCGGCAAGGCAAGCGTAGCCCTGGAATTCGGGCAAGAGGCCGGCCAGACATGCTTCGGCGAAGAGGCGGCTGGGAAGCCGGGCATCCACCGAGACCAGCACCTCCGCGCAGCGCGCCAGCACCAGATCATACGCCGTGCGACGGCCGGGCGCCCTGCGAGGGGCGATGTACACGGCCTGGCCTGGGATGAGAAGTTCCCCAAGGCGGCCGGAATTGGGCACATGGACGGCTACCGCTTCGTCGCCTAAGGCGACGGTCGCGCGAAAGCGGTTGTCGCGCCGGATGAAATGGGCCCGAAGCAGCGGTGCCGTGAAGCGCATGGTTGGGTTCCCTCCACGGCCGCGCGTTCTATGGCGCGGCTAGCCGGCGGATCATCCCCTTGAGCCTTCCTCTAGGCTGGCCAGGGCTCGGTCAAGGTCCGCAACGCTCCGGAAGCGCGCTGCCGTCTTCAAGAAGGCCTGCAAGGAGGGGCTCATCTGCCGCAGGCGTTCCAGCTTGGGGCCGATGGGATCCACCGCGCCGGGGCCTGTGGCGTAACTGCCGTGAAAGGCGAAATAGGCCTGGTTCAGCTTGCGGATGGGGTATCCATGAGCGACGAAGACCTGCCGTTGCGATTCCATGTAGGCCTCGGCCTCTTTCACCTTCCCTTGAGCGAGGAGCTCGTCCACCCGTAGCCTGGTCTCGCGCATCGTCGCGTTGAAGTCAAAGGCCAGAGCCGATCCGGCCTTCACGCCAGGGTCGGCGCGGGGAGAGGAGGACGCTGTCAGGTCGGGGTAATAGGTTGCCAGCACTTTGGCTCCTACCTCTTCACCAACGATGGAAGCCACCGTCTCATTGAGCGTGATGGTGTCCGGGCCGTCGTAGTAGTGCCAACCCAATGGGTGAAAGACAAGGTAATTGTGTGTCCACTCGTGCGCGATGGTGCTCAGGATCCAGTCCAAGCCTGCACGGTCAATGATCATAACCGGATAGGCGCCGAAACCGCCCAACTCTTCCACCAAAGAGGATACACCCAGTCGCGCGTCTATCGCTGACTCCAACTCCTCTCGCTGAGCCACGTCTATGTCCGGGCGCAGGTGCACGCCTTTGCGCAGACGAATCGTCTCGCGTGGCGAGATGATCAGGTACAAAGGCGGCTCGCTGAAACGAAACTTCACAGGGGGCCACACAACCCCCAACGTGGTAAGCCCTTCCGCTCTCAACACGGCGCTCACCTGCTCTTCTAAGATGGCCTCCACCTGGGGGCGACGTTGGGCCTGAACCTGCCGCAGTTGGGCCAACTCGTCCCGTATGGCCAGCGTCTCCGTCTGGGTTGCGGCCTCCTTGGATTCACTGAAGGAACGGATCAGGCGGCCTTCCAATCGGCCGATGCGCGCCGCATCCCGCATGTAAGCCTGCACCAGGTCTGCAGCATTTGCTTCCGGGTGAGGCGCGGGCTGCTGCACCAGCGCCACCGCCTTCTCGCCCAGCGCGCCGATCACCCAGCCGACGAGGTTGAACTGGCGACCGGCGATCAGCATCTCCACCTGTAGGTCAAAGACGCGCGCGGGCAGGATGCTGTCGCCTTGCAGCGAGAAGAACGAGATGAGCAGGATCAGCGCTAAGAGAAGGGTTCGTCGCAGACGCATAAAACAATACCGGGGCTCAGGTTAGTCCCCGCCCCGGATCTCATTTTATCACACAAGGCCGCGCCCGTGAAGTAAGGGGCTTTCCAGGTCACTCGCTGCGAAGCGTCAGCGTGCCCAACCCCATCTCTACGACGATGTCTAGCCGCTGGCTGGCGCCCGCCCAGCCCGGCGTCATGTAGTCGTCGCCATCTTGCTGGAAATTCCCATCCAGGCGGACGGAGCGCAAAGCGCCGCGCAGGCGAATGCGGGCAGGGGTGGTCTGCGGGACGGAGACCGTTACCGTGCTGACACCTGTACGGATGCGCACCGAGGCCGACTGACGCAGTTGGCCGCTGAAATCCAAGGTGTACTCACCGACGCCCGCGTCAAAGCCCATCTGCCGAAAATTGGCATTCACCAGACTCACCATGCGCACCCGTGACGCGCCCGTCGTCACGTTAAGCGCCTCCATCACCTCAGGATTGGGGCGATCAAAGGAATACGTCGCCTGCGTTGCTCCTTCCACGACCTCCAACCGGCGCAAACGCAAGCCTCCCAAAGCCCATGTCCCCTGGTAGGCTCCGGCCTCCACGCGCAGGTGGTAAGGTACGGCGTCGCTCACCTGTAAATCCCACTCGTTGCGTGTGCCGGAGGGCGGGAGCGCCGCCTCCAGGTCCTCACCTTGCTCAATGCTAACCTTCCTCTCGGAAACCGTGATCACGGGCTTGAACTCTTCCACGTTGTAGCGGATCGTGCCCTTCACCAGCCGATCCCCTCCGCCGGCGAAACGCAGGCGGGCCGCGCCGAAGCGTAGGCGCAGATCCACCTGCTGGCCGGCATCGGCGGGCAAGGGGACGTCCACTTGCTGGGTGCGCAACGGGCCTACCCGTAGGCGTCGCAGGCCCAAGCCGGGAATGGAACAAGAGGTGAGGAGCCACGCGGCCAAGCCGAGGATGAGGAGTCTGCGAACCATGGCGTACCCCCTATATGCAACGACGCCCCGAAGCGACTTCGGGGCGTCCCTGGTGGCCCATACGGGGTTCGAACCCGTGTCTCCGCCTTGAGAGGGCGATATCCTAGGCCGCTAGACGAATGGGCCGCTGTTGATGAACCTATTGTATCCGCAAATCCTACTTCTGTCAAAATCGGGACGGGGGCTCGTTGACAGGGACAAGGCAGTGTGATATAGTCTCGGCGTTCGTTCATTCCGTCACATCTCGCGGAGGGGTATGGCAGAGGGACGTTCCAGCACGCTCTCCTTGCTGCCCGGCATCGTAGACCGACCGCAGCGCACGTTGGCTCAGGTTGCCCTCTATCCGCGTGGGCGCTGGTGGGCCCCGACCGCCTTTTTGCTGGCGTCGCTGGCGGCCTTAGCCGTGGTGAGCGCGCCTTTGGTATCGCAGGAGGTGACCAAGGAACTTCAGGCGCAATTGGCGGCTTTGCCCCTGGAACAGGCCCAAATCGTGCAAGGCCAACTGCAATTCTTCAGCGCGCCGGCCTTCGTCGCCGGCGTCGCCATCGCTACCAGGACCTTGGGCCTCCTCGTCAGTTGGCTCATAGCCGCTGTGATCCTCTACTTTTCCAGCCTGGTGGCCGGAGGCGAACTGGATTTCAGTCGGGCGTTCGCCATCATGCCCTGGGTCTGGCTCCCGTATGGGCTGCGTGACCTAGTGCAGGCCCTTTACGTGCTCCTGGAAGGCAAGGCCATCGTCTATCAGGGCCTCTCCTTTCTGGTGGCCACGGGCGACCGGTTTAAGGACGCACAGGCGCTTCCGTCTCTTCTGTTGTCACAGGTAGACCTCTTTTCCCTGTGGCACTGTTTGCTGGTTTATGCCGGGCTGAGGGCCGTCGCGCGGCTCTCCGGCGGCAGCGCGTTCTTCCTGACCGTCACCTATGCGGCCCTCATGGCGGTCCTCGGCGCGCTGCCGGGGCTCCTCGGAGGCGGCCTCGTGGCAGGCGGGCTTTGATCCCCGTCGGACCTACGGATTGCGCTCGGCCAACGAAAGGTCGCTCAGGCGTAGATGTAGAAGCCCTTGCCGCTCTTGCGGCCTAAAAGCCCCGCCGTCACCATGCGTCGCAGAAGCGGCGGCGCGGCATAGCGCGCATCTTTGAACTCTGCGAACATCGCGTCCGCAATGAAAAGCGCTGTGTCCAGCCCGACGAAATCCAGTAGGGTGAACGGCCCCATGGGATGGTTCAACCCCAGTTTGATGGCCGTGTCTATGTCCTCTTTCGTCGCGACGCCTGACTCCAGCGCGCGGATGGCGTCCAATAGGTAGGGGATCAGAAGCAAGTTGACGATGAAGCCGGGGGTGTCCTTGGCGACGACCACGGTCTTGCCCAACCCCTCGCCGAACCGACGGGCAAGGGCGAACGCCTCATCGCTGACCAGGATGGTGCGCACCATCTCCAAGAGGGGCATGATCGGAACGGGGTTGAAGAAGTGCATCCCCAGCACCTTGTCGGGCCGCTTCGTCACCGAGGCGATCTCGGTGATGCTGAGGGAAGAGGTGTTGGACGCGAGGATGGCGTGAGGCGGGCAGATGCGATCCAACTGGCCGAAGACCTCTCTTTTGACGGTGATGTCCTCTACCACCGCTTCAATGACCAGGTCGCAGCCGGCCAGGTCAGGCAGCGTCGTGGTGCCGGTGATGCGCCCCAAGGCGGCGTCCATCTCCGCCGGCGTCAGTTTGCCTCGCTCCACCGCCTTGCTCATGGAGGCGCGCACGCGCGCCAGACCTACCTGCAACAACTCCGGCGTGACTTCGCGCACGACGACGGGGTAGCCGTGGCGGGCGACGGTCTCTACGATGCCCGATCCCATCAGCCCACAACCGACGACGCCGACCTGACGTATCTCCGTTGACATAGTGCTCCTCCATAGACCGGAAACGGGCCGAACCCACAGGCCGCGCCCTTTCCAGAGGCAGCAGAGGGGGCTTCGGGCCGTTCGCTTGCGCCCGTGGCCGCGCTACTGAGTTGGCCTCTCCTCTTGCGCGGCGCGGTGCTCCAAGGCGCGAATCAAACCCTTGATTTGGGTCAAACGCTGCTGGGCGGTAGCCAGGAGTTCGGCCCACAGGCCACGCACATCGTCCTCGTCGGGGTAGGCCAGTTGCGCCTGGTAGTAGGCGATGTTGTTTTGCATCCCTACCAGGATGAATTGCAACCTGGAGAGCGTCCCTCGGCGGCGGAGCCCTTGCTCTAACAGGCGAGGCGGCGGTTCCACCGCCAGAGGGCTTTCCCCCGCGTGGCGGAGCGCCCTGGCCAGCCCCTCGCTGGCCTCCTGGGCATCGTCGCACAGGACGGCCAACAGGGCGGCGAAATCCTCGCGGGGGCGCGCGTCGCGATAGTGTCGGTAGATGGCCAGGTAAGCCTGCTGATGGCGCAAAGCATCTGCGAGGCGCGCCGCGAGCGTAGACGGCATACGGGAGTCTTCCATCCCTTCACCTCTATAAAAAGACAAACGCCGCAGGCAAAATCCGGCGGCGCAGGTCAAATGCTGGTCCCGATGAAAACCTCATCGGCTTGCGGCCTAGCGGAGGCCCGCAAAGAGGTCCGTTTCCCGACGACCATCTTCCGTTCCCACCTTGGACAGATAGCCGGGGAGACGGCACTCGGCCAGCACCAGATGCTCCTTCGCCCTCCATTCTCGGCGCACCTCCTCCGGCATGGTGCTGAAGAGGCCGTCGGGGTTGATCTGGGAGGTGTGGGCGTGCCAGGCGGCCTCCACTTGCGCGGCCCAGGGGCTTACGTCCAACACGGTCGTGATCTCATCTTCTGGCGTAGGGGTGAAGGGCAACTGCGCGCCGTTGAGTTGTACACGGTACTCTCGCAGCCTCGGGAATAGGTTAAACACGCGCTCGGGGATCACCCGGTAATAGAGTTTGGCCGGAGCCCAGCCATCGGCCGCGGCCCTCTGCCAGGCCGCGTGGACGATCTCCCACAGCGCCAAGTGGTCCGGATGCGGGTAGAGCCCATGCGGAGGATGGGTGATCACGACCTGAGGGCGCACCTCGCGCAGCAGCGCGACGATGCGATTCACCGCCTCTGCGCGCCCTATGCGCTGGATGCCTCCGTCCGGCCAATCCAGCCAGCGCAAGTCTTGGATGCCCAGGTGGCGGCATGCGGCTTCCATTTCCTTTGTGCGCACCTGGGCCAAGGTATCCGGCGTTGCGCAGGCATCGCAGTAAATTGTCGCCGCTTCGCCCCTTGTGGCGCAGACGAGCGTGACGCGCACGCCCTCCGACGCGTAGCGGGCCAATGTACCGCCCACGCTTCCTTCATCGTCAGGGTGGGCGAACACGGCCAGCAAAGACAAAACCTCAGACATGCCTATGACCTCCCTCTGGCAAAAGGAAATTATAACTAGCCGCGCGGAAAATGGCAAGTTTGGGCAGCTCGTGGTACAATGAAATTTATTGGTAGCACCGAAAGAAAACGCTCGCGCTTCCTACGGAGGTCACATGGATCAGAAACTGTTCCATAATCCGCCTGCCACCTTTCGTCCCGTTCCCTTCTGGAGCTGGAACGACGACCTGCAAGATGCCGAACTGGTCCGGCAGATCGCGGAGATGGAAGCGGCAGGCTGGGGAGGTTTCTTCATGCACGCGCGCGTGGGCCTGGTCACGCCCTACCTCAGCGAGGCCTGGATGGAACGGGTCAAAACGTGCGTGGCTGAGGCCAAGCGCCGAGGCATGTATGCTTGGCTATATGATGAGGACAAATGGCCCAGCGGTTACGCCGGCGGCTGGGCTACGGCGCCGCGCCCAGAGCATCGGACTCGCGCCCTCATATGTCAAGTAGATACGAAGCCGATCCTCATCGGCGAAAGGGTCGGGGCCTTCGTAGCCCGGCGAGAGGGAAGCCGCCTGGTGAACTTTCGTCCCTACACCCCCACAGAGCGTGCCGATTGGGGACGTGAGGTCATGGTGCAGTTCTACCCTCTTACCCTCAACCTAGCAGGAGCTTGGTTCAACGGTTACGCCTATCTGGACACGTTGAATCCGGAGGCGGTACGCTCGTTCATCGCCCTCACCTACGACGCCTACGCGCGCGAAGTCGGCTCGGAGTTCGGCTCCATCGTCCCCGGCATCTTCACCGATGAACCGTGCGCCATCTTCAAGATCATCATCACCTCAGAGGGGCAGCGGGCCTTACCATGGACCCCCGCCTTGCCACAGGAGTTCCAGGCCCGCAAAGGATACGACCTCCTCCCTCACCTGCCGGCCCTCTTCTTTGACATCCCCAGCGGAGCCAAGGTGCGCTATGACTACTGGGACGTGGTGCAAGATCTCTTCCTCTCAACTTGGTCTAAGCCCATCTATGAGTGGTGTGAGGCCCACCGCATCGCCTACACGGGCCACTACATGGCCGAAGACGACCTCATCCAACAGATGGAATGGACCGGCGGCGTCATGCCCCACTACGAATATCAACACATCCCCGGCATAGACAAACTGTTTCGCCACATTGACCAGCCGATCTCGGTCAAACAGGTAGATAGCGTCGCCTGCCAACTGGGCAAGAGCCGCGTCCTGTCGGAGATGTACGGTTGCGCCGGGCAAGACCTCTCCTTTGAAACCCGCAAGTGGATCGGCGATGAACAGTATGCCCTGGGCATCAACCTCCTCAACCCTCATCTTTCCCTTTACTCTATGCGAGGCGAGCGCAAGCGAGACTACCCATGCAACATCTACTACCAGCAGCCCTGGTGGCCCTATAACCGTTTGGTGGATGACTACTTCTCGCGCCTCAGTTACGCGCTGACGCAAGGGCAACGAGTCGTAGATGTGCTGGTCATCCATCCGATGGAGACCGCCTGGACCCTCTATCGGCCCCGGCAGGTCTACGATCTGAGGGCCTATGACCGCTGGCTGCGTATGCTCAACGACGACCTTCTGGCCTTGCATCGGGATTACCACTTCGGCGATGAGAAGGTCATGGCTCGTCACGCGCGGGTGGAAGGTGGCAGGCTCTGGGTGGGCCAGATGCCGTACCGGGCCGTCGTCATCCCTCCGGCCACGACCTTGCGACGTTCCACCGTAGATCTCTTGCGGACGTTCCTGGCCGAGGGCGGCCTTGTCATCGCGCAGCGTCCTACCCCTCACCTGCTGGAAGGCGAGCCTGCTGCCGAGGTTCTCCCGTCAGGCGTGCAGGTCATAGACCCCGGCCGCGCCCCCCTGAAGGCTGCCCTGGATGGCGCGTTGCCGCCTGACATCGCCCTGACCGACGGTGCCGAAGAGGTGCTGTATCACCACCGCCGCGATGGCGATACGGAGATCCTCTTCCTCTGCAATACCAGCCTGGAGCGCGAGATCACCACCACGGTTACCTTGCCCGGGGAAGGTTCGTTAGAAGAATGGGATGCCGTGACCGGCCGCGTCTCTCCTCTGGCGGCTACGGTGGGGCAAGGTTGCACCTCGGCCACGCTGACCTTCCCGCCCGTCGGCTCGCATCTCCTGGTGCTGCGCCGAGGTCACAAGGCGACGGCCATCGCCTCACCTGCTGCCTCCGCCCGGCCCGATCACATCGTTCATCTGGGCGGCCCCTGGGCCTTCCACCGCTCGGACCCCAACTCGCTCACGTTGGACCATTGCGCCTATCGGTCGGGGGACGAGCCTTGGAGCAAAGAGATGCCCGTCTGGAAAGTGCAGCGGGCTTTAAGGTACCTTGGCGCGGGCGCGCCTTTTGCCCTTCGTTATACCTTCAGCGCCGCGCGCGATCTCGGCCATTGCGAATTGGTTCTGGAAACGCCGGAACGGTATTCCATCTTCGTCAACGGACAGAAGGCACCCCAGCAAGATCTTGGCTACTGGCGCGACATCTCGTTCCGCCGCGTAGACATCAGCCACCTGGTGCGCGCGGGCGACAACGAGATCATGCTGACCGGGACGTTCGCGGACGACATGGAGTTGGAATCCGTTTACCTCATCGGTGATTTCGGCGTCAGCGCGCGCTTCCTGCGGTTTGAGGGGAGTCTCAATGGCCAGACCTTCAACGCCTTCGGCGGCCCTTTCATCCTGGGGGACGAACGCGACGCACTGTCGCCGGGCGATTTCGTCGCTGAGGGTTATCCCTTCTTCGCAGGGGCGATCACGCTGACGGCCGAGTTTGACCTCCCCCTGGAGCGCGTGGCTCGCGGCGCGTTGCAACTACAAGGGTTGAACGCCATCGTCGCCGATGTAACCCTGAACGGGGAAGGATTAGGGCAGGTCGTGTGGCGGCCGCACCGCTTGCCGACCGGAAACGCCTTGAAGCCGGGGCGCAACCGGCTGGAGGTGAAGTTGGTGAACAGCCTGCGGAACCTCCTGGGGCCGCACCATGCGAAGGGTGGCGATGGTCTATGGGTCGGTCCGGCCGAGTTCTCCGATGAGACGCGCTGGACCGATGACTACGTTCTGGTGCCTTTTGGGCTTGCGGGCATCACCGTAGAAGCGTGGCGGGATTGACCGATCAGGTTTTGTCTTCTCCCCTGCCTCTCCTATCCCTTGGTAGGATAGGAGAGGCATTGTTGCTCGTTGGGGATCTCTTCCTCTCGCATGAGCCAGCAACGCCGACGCGGACTCGGTGTTATAAGGCACAGAAGGCGTTGCGCGGCGGCTCTAGCATCGTCCTCTCTTCTCTACGATGTTATATGGCTCGGCTCCCTGTTCGCATCGTCGCTCTGCTCCTCGCGTGGTTGCCCTTCGCCCTGGCTCCCAGAGTCCATCCGGCCCCTGCCGTTTCGGCCACCATCCTCATCAGCGAGGTACAGGTGCGGGGGGCGCTTTCGCCCAGCGACGAATTCATTGAATTGTACAACGCGGGCGATGCCCCCTTTGACCTGAACGGCCATCGGCTCCTCTACCGCACCGCGGCCGGGACGACGGACCTGCCTCGTTACGAATGGCGAGCAAGCACCATCGTTCCACCTTACCACCACTACCTTCTGGTCCGGGAAGGGGCCGATGGCTACGACGGGCCGGTGGTCGGGAATGCCACCTTCTCTCAGGGCATCGGCGACGACGGCGGCTTGGCCCTGGTGGACCCTGCCGGGCGGATCGTGGACGCGGTCGGATGGGGGAGTGCAAGCAACATCTTTGTGGAAGGGGCCCCTGCGCCGAGGCCGGGCCCGGAACAAAGCATAGAGCGCCTGCCCGGCGGGAACGCAGGCAACGGCGTGGACACCAATCACAACGCCTCCGACTTCGTGCTGCGTCCCATTCCCGAGCCGCAAAACCTGGCCAGCCTGCCCACCTGTCCTACCTGTCCCACTGCCACGCCAACGCCTACTCCCTCTCATACACCCAGCCCCACCGCCTCCCGTACACCGTCCCCAACCCGCACGCCGACCCCTTCTCGCACGTTCACCCCTTCAGCAACCCCTAGTCCTACCGTGACGCCATCCCCTACCTCCTTTCCTGCCGGCGCGATCGTCATCCACGAGGTCGCCTATGATCCGCCGGCGCCGGGCAACGACGCGGCCTACGAATGGTTTGAGTTGCAGAACCGCACGGATCATCCCGTGTCTCTTGCCGGCTGGGCGATCGCCGACAACGCAGCGCGCGATGCCTTGCCCGCTATCGTTTTACCACCTGGCGGTTTCGTGGTGATCGCCGCGCGCGTTGCGAACTTTATGGAAGATCATCCCAACTTCGCAGGGATCGTCGCGGAGATAGCCGGTGGGCGCATCGGCAACGGCCTGGCGAACACCGGTGATCGGCTGCTCCTCTACGATCCATCTGGCGCGCAGGTAGATGCCCTCTCCTACGGTAGCGATGCCAGCGTTTTCAATCCGCCAGCGCGGGCGGTGCCGGAAGGCCACTCGCTGGAACGGGAGCCGGGGATGCCCGATACGGACACGGCGGCGGACTTTGTGGACCGTTTTCCTCCCTCGCCTGGCGGCGCGCCACCACCCATGCCGCTAGGCGGTACCATTGAGGGGTGGGTCTTCATAGATCACAACGGTAACGGCCTGCGGGAGCCCTGGTTGGGAGAGCGCGCGGGCATAGATGGCGTCCTGATCACCCTCTTCTTGCCCGATCGGACCACGCGCGTCAAGACGACGGCGGGCGGCGGCTTTTACGTCTTCACCAACATCTCGGCCTCAGGCACTTATACGATCGTAGAATCGCAGCCGCCGGGTTACACCAGCACCTCGCCCGATGTGCTCATCGTAAGGCCAACGCCCGGCAGACGACACATTGACAACAACTTCGGGGAGAAGGTCTCTACGCCGACGCCCAGCCCTACCGCTGCGCCGCCTCCTACTCCTTACCCGCCGGCGGCGCTCGTGATCCATGAGGTCTTGTACGATGCCCTCGCGCCGGGAAACGACGCAGCCTACGAATGGTTTGAGTTGCAAAACCGCACGGGGCATCCCGTATCCCTTGCCGGCTGGGCCGTGGCCGACAACGTGGCGCGCGATGATCTTCCCCCTATCGTTTTACCCCCTGGCGGTTTCGCGGTGATCGCCGCGCGACGCGCCAACTTTTTGGAAGATAATCCCGATTTCACAGGCCTCTTGGGTGAATTGGCCGATGGGCGCATCGGCAACGGCCTGGCGAACGAGGGCGACCGCCTCCTCCTTTACGATCCGTTGGGCAACCTGATAGATGCCCTTTCTTACGGAAGCGATACTTCCGTGTTCAATCCTTCTGCTCCTCTTGTGCCGCCAGGCCATTCCTTAGAAAGGGAACCGAACGCTCCGGACACCGATACCGCTGCAGACTTTGTAGAGCGTGCGTTGCCCTCCCCTGGCCATATGCCGCTCCCGACCCCGACCGCCACGGCTACGGCCACCGCGACGCCGACGGCCTCGCCTACGGCCACCCTCATGGCCACGCCTTCGCCGACGTTCACGCCGACCCGCACCCCGCGCCCGACGCACACGCCTACCCCCACGCGCACGGCTACGGCTACTGCGACGCCGACGGCCTCGCCCACGGCGACCCCTACGGTTGTGCCTGCACCGGCCGTCCCCTTGCTCATCAGCGAGGTCGTCTACGACGGCCTAGATCCCGGCGGCGAGGGCGATGAGTTCGTGGAGATATGGAACCCCTTGACCATCCCCGTCAGCCTAGAGGGTTATAAGATAGGCGATGAGGAGACGCCGGGCGGCAACGAGGGGATGTACATCTTCCCGACGGGTGCTCATTTGGTCGGCGGGCAGGCCATCGTCATCGCGAAGAACGCGCTTGCCTTTCGCAGCCGCTTTGGCCGCGACCCTGATTATGAACTGGCCCTGAGCGGCCCCGACGCGCCGGAGGTGCCCAACCTGATCCGTTACACCTCTTGGGGACGAGGCCATTGGAGCTTGGCCAATCAAGGCGATGAGGTGATCCTGTTGGGTCCTCGCGATGAGCGGATAGACGCGATCGCTTACGGCGAGGGCGATTTCGCCGCGGTGAGTCTGACCGGCAGGCTCCTTGCGCCCGCGCCTCGGTCCGGGCAGCGGGTGGCCGACTGGGACCATGACGACATGCGCGCGGATTTCGCGGTAGATGCGCCGACGCCTGGAAAACCCCTCCAAGTGCCGGCGCCGGTCTATCGGCCTCCTGCGCCCCTTCCCGGCGGCATGTTCGCCTATCACGGCGCGCTGCGGGCCCAGAGCAACTATGCCGGCGGCCTGGGGCCCGCGCCGTATGCTTGGGCCGTCGCGCGGGCGCATGGGCTGCATTTCCTGGCCCTCAGCGAGCGCGACGCGGCGTTGGATTCCCTCACGTGGCGGGCTTTGGGCGAGCAAGCCCAGGCGGCAACCGTGCCCGGCGCGTTCGTCGCGCTGCGCGCCTTTGAGATCGGCCCGCGGGATCGCCCTCACCTGAGCGTCTACGGCACAGATGGATACCTGGCGCCCCAGGATGCACCGACCGGTTGGCGTTCCTGGCTTCTGGCCCATGCGGAAGCCTCCGTTCTGTTCGTTGCGCCCGACCCCGGCAGGCCAGGCGACCCCTACTTCTTGCCGTTTGACCCGGACATCGCCTCTCGGTGGGTGGGGCTGGAGATAGGACATGGCGCGGGCGCGGAGCATCGCCGCTATGAAGGGGCCTATCGGCGTGCCCTGGCTGAAGGTTGGCGCCTCGCGCCCGTAGGCAACCCCGACGACGGCTACGCCTGGGGCGCCCGTTCATCGCTGCGCACGGGCCTGGTGGCCCCTGCTCTAACGCAGGAAGACCTGCTGGAGGCCCTGCGGGCGCGCCGCGTCTTCGCCACCGAGGATGCGAACCTGGCGCTGGCCCTGCGCGCCGGCGACATCTGGATGGGAAGCGAAGTCTCGCCGACGGAGTCCTTGACCTTGGTCATCTCTTTCTTTGATCCGGAGGCGGAAACGCTCACGTTGGAGGTATATGATCGGGATGTCCTCTTAGCCTCCCGAGATTTCACTGGCCAGGTCAGCGTCCTTTGGCAGGTCAACACCGTTGGCCTGGCTGGACACTACTATTTCGTGCGGGCGCGCCAAGCCGACGGTGACTTGGCCTACACCGCGCCCATCTGGGTCGCGGGAGAGGCCGTGCCCGATGACGTGTTCCTCAACGAGGTGCTGCCCTCGCCCCGCCACGTGGACTGGGACGGCAACGGCCAGGCCGATGCCGACGACGAGTGGGTGGAACTCTACAATCCCGGCCCCGTCGCGGTCTCGCTAGGAGGCTGGACATTGTCCGACGCTTCCGGCAAGTCGCCCTATACCATCCCGGCAGGTACGACGATCGCCGCCCGTGGGTTTCGCGTCCTCTTCCGACGAGAGACGAGACTTGCGCTGAACACCTCCGCCGAGACGATAACCTTACGGCGGCCTGATGGCAGCGTAGCCGATGCCTTCCACTACGATCGCTTCATCGGTTGGGATCAATCCTGGAGCCGCACGGTAGATGGCGGCGGCGTATGGACCTCGGAGTACGAGGTCACGCCCGGCGGCCCTAACTACCCGCGCCCCACGCCGACCCCTCGCCCGCCTCCGTCTTTTGTGAGCATCGCCAAAGCCCGCGCGCTGCCGGAGGGAGCCACCGTGATCGTAGAAGGCCAGGTGACCGCGCCGCCGCCCTATTTCGGGCGCAGCATCTACGTGCAGGATGCGACGGGGGGCATCAACGTCTATCTCACCCGCGGCGAGTGGCCCGATTTGAGCGAAGGCGAGAGGCTGCGAATCACAGGGCGCCTGGAAGATTTACGCGGCGAACGGCAACTGCGCCTGGCAGACCCTAGCGCCTTGACCAGGCTTGGTCCGGCGCAGCCGCTGCGCCCGGCGCGGGTGCGCACAGGCCACATAGACGAGGCGCATGAAGGGTTGCTAGTGATGATCGTGGGAAAGGTCGTAGAGTTGCAGACCGACGCCGTCATCCTGGACGACGGCAGCGGCCCGGCGCGGGTTTATGTGCGGGAGTCTACCGGTTGGCGGCGGCCCCGGATGCAGCGGGGCGAGATCTGGGCCGCCGTCGGGGTCGTCAGCCAGTATGGGCGTGAGAGGCCTTATACCGATGGCTACCGTCTCCTTCCGCGCTACCCTGACGACTTAGCCCCGCCGCCGGCCCATCTCCCAGAGACGGGCGCTTCGGCCCCTATGTCTCCGTGATGCCTCACCGGTGGCAGAGACGCTACCTCACAGGCTTGGTCGTGGCCCCAAGGTGACCTTTAGCGTGAAGGTTTCGCCGCCGCGGTTGACCTCCAAGGTGACTGTATCGCCGATGGACCGCTGCAGAAGGAGTTGGGCTAGGGGGTGCCGGTCGTCTATCTTCTGGCCATCTATGGCCACGATCACATCGCCTGCCCTCAGGCCCGCGCGGCTGCCGGCGCTATTGGGCACCACTGCTCGGATCAGCACCCCTTGCGTGACCTCTACGCCGAATTGCTCCGCCAGTTGTGGGTTGAGGGGAACGTAGGTAATCCCCAGGAACGGCGGCTCCACCCGCCCCTTCTCAATCAATTGGCGGGCGACGACCTTCACGATGTTGGACGGGATGGCGAAGCCCAGGCCTTCCGCCAGGTTGTAGCCTCCGCGCACCACCATCGTGTTGATCCCGATGACCTCGCCCGCCAGGTTGACCAGGGGGCCGCCGGAGTTGCCCTGATTGATGGCCGCGTCGGTCTGCAAAAGGCCGTCTAGTTCGCCTAGGCTGCGGTTGTGGGCGCTGAGGACGCCAGCGGTTACGGTGTTGCGAAAGCCGCCCAGCGCGCTCCCGATGGCGGCGACGCGACTGCCGACGGCCATGGCGGCCGAATCGCCCAGGACCGCCCAGGCCGGTACCCGACCGTTGACCTTCAGTACGGCAAGGTCAAACTCCGGCGCGACGCCCACCAACGTTACCGAGGCGCGCCCGCCGTCGTAATAGATGATCTCAAACCTGCGACCGCCCTCTACCACGTGGTAGTTGGTCACCAGGTGCCCTGCCGCATCAATGAATACGCCGGAGCCGGAACTGCCTAGAGTGCGATTCAGGACCGTAACCGTCGCCGGCTGCACCCGCGCGACCGCGGCGACCAACGGATCGTCGTTAGGGTCTACCGTCGGAGAAGCCACCGGTGGCGGCGTCGGCTCCGCGGCCTCCGCGGTTAAAGAGGGTTGCTCCGCAAACGAGGCCTGCAAGGGCATGGAAGCCTGCCATGCCGCCGGCGTGGCCGTGCCGATGGCGCGTCCGGCGAGATAATACCCTACTATACCTCCCACTACACTTCCTATCGCCAACGTCAGCATGAGCGCGGCGGCCACGATGCCCACCATGAGAGAACGCCGACCACACATCACGATCACCTCCTACCCTCTGCGCGCCAATGCGCCTGACCTTGTCAACGTTCACGATGGCAGAAGCAGATTAAAGGGGGGTGAAGGCCGCTTAAATGAGGGGTGAAATGGAGCGAGGGCGATCTCACGTGTCCCGTTGTCTTCTCGCCTCGTACAGCGCGATGGCGCCGGCGACGGCGGCGTTCAACGACGAGATATGCCCGCGCAGCGGAAGTGAGATGAGAAAATCGCACCTCTCTCGTACCAGGCGGCTCAACCCGGCTCCCTCCGCGCCTACGATCAGACCTAGCGGGCCTTTCAGGTCGGCCCGGTCGTAGGGGACCGCCTGCGGGCCTGGATGCAGCCCGACGAGCCACACGCCCCGTTGCTTCAGATAGGCCATCGTCTGGGCCAAGTTCGTCACCGGCGCCACGGCCAGGTGCTCCGCCGCGCCGGCGGAGGCGTGGCTGACCGCGGGGGTTACCCCGACGGCACGACGTTGCGGCAAGATCGCGCCGTGCGCGCCCACAGCCTCCGCGGTGCGCAAGAGCGAACCGAGGTTTTGCGGGTCCTGCAGGTGGTCCACCAGCAGGAGCAAGGGCGGCTCTCCTCTCTCCTGCGCCTCCTTTAACAGGTCGTCCACGTCGGCGTAGGGGAAGGGGCTTACCTCGGCTACGACGCCCTGGTGGTGCACGTTGCCCAGGCCGTCCAGTTGCGAGCGGGGCATCGTGCGTACAGGGCAGGCGCGTGCCTGGGCGTAGGCCACGATCTCGGCCACGATCCCTCCAGGTTCAATCCCCTCGGCCAACAACACCTGCAGGAAGCGCCGCCGTCCGGCGCGCAGCGCCTCCCGCACGGTTTGCCGACCGTATAAAATCTCCAGCCCAGGCGCGGAAGGCCGAAGGGTCGGCGGTGGTTCCGGCTTGGGGAGCCCCCGCGCGACGGTGAGAGGCTTCACAGGTCGTCTTGGAGCCTGCCTTGCGCCCATCTCCCCTTGCTTAGCAGGAGATTGGCGAGATGGCACGCCTGGATGGCGTTTCACTGGATTCGCCACGTCGTTCCTTGCGGCCCATCCTCCAGGATGATGCCCAGTTCCGCCAGGCCCGCGCGGATGCCGTCGGCGAGCGCGTACTGCTTGGCCTTGCGCAACTCAGCGCGCGTTCTGACCAGCAGTTCAATGAGCGGGACAGCGTCCTGGAAGCGCGTCCCTTTCTCTGCCAGCGTCAGCCCCAGCACGCCGGTCAACTCTCGGAAGACCGCTTGGGCCTCTAGGAAAGGAGGGCCTCCGACGCCCGCGTCGCGGGCGGTGTTGATAGCCCGCACCAAGTCATACAGGGCGGCCAGCGCGCCCGCCGTGTTGAAGTCGTCGTCCATGGCGGCGACGAAGGCTGCTTGGGCGCGCGCGGCCTCCACCTTCAGCGCTTCCGCCGCCTCGCCGGTTGTCTGGTTACCTAGCGGCGGGCGCAGCGCGCTGTGCAGCCTTTCCAGCGCGCGTTCGGCGTTGGCCACGGTGTCGTCGTTGAAGGCGAGCGGCGCGCGATAGTGAGATGACAAGATCAGCATGCGCAGGGAGTCGGCGGAATGCTCCTGCAGGTACTCTCGGATCGTTACCAGGTTTCCCAGGGATTTGGACATCTTCTCGCCGCCCAGTTGCAACATGCCGTTGTGCAGCCAGTAGCGGGCAAAGGGTACGCGTCCCGTGTAACTCTCCGTCTGGGCGATCTCGTTCTCATGGTGAGGAAAGATCAGGTCGTTGCCGCCGCCGTGAATGTCTATTTGCTCGCCCAGGTAATGCAGGCTCATGACCGAGCACTCTATGTGCCAACCCGGACGCCCGGGGCCCCAAGGGCTTGGCCATGATGGTTCGCCCGGCTTGGCGGCCTTCCAGAGGGCGAAATCCATCGGGTGCTCTTTTTGCTCGCCCACTTCCACGCGCGCGCCCGCTTGCATCTCCTCCAGTTTGCGTCCCGAAAGCCGCCCGTAGTCCGGATCCTTCGTGACCCGGAAGTAAACATCGCCGTTGGCAGTGTACGCATAGCCCTGTTCTATCAGGCCTTGAATGACGGCGATCATCCCTTCAATCTCTTGCGTGGCGCGAGGGTAGACGGTGGCGGGAAGGATGTTGAGGGCCCGAAGGTGCTCTTGAAACTCCTGAATGTAGCGTTCGGCCAGCGCAAGGGGGTCTTCGCCCTGCTCACGCGCGCGCAGGATGATCTTGTCGTCCACGTCGGTATAGTTCATGACGTGCAAGACCTTGTAGCCGCGATATTCCAGGTAGCGGCGGATCACGTCAAAGACGATCGCCGACATGGCGTGGCCCACGTGCGCGCTGGCGTACACGGTGGGGCCGCACACGTACATCTTCACTTCGCCAGGGGTTACGGTCTCAAAAGGCTCTTTCTGTCGGGTCAACGTGTTGTAAACTTGCAGTGCCATGGCCTTTCCTCAGAAGCGCATCGGTGCTTGATGCGATCTCTACTCGTTGCGTCCATTGGGCTGGGCGAAGATCATGCGCCCGGCCGAGGTTTGCAATACTTTGGTGACGGTGACATCAATGGTCGTGTTCAAGAAGCGCCGTCCGTTGTCCACGACGACCATCGTCCCATCGTCCAAATAGGCTACGCCCTGGCCGGCCTCTTTGCCCTCTTGGATGATGTGCACCCGCAGCGCCTCGCCCGGCAGGACGATCGGTTTCACCGCGTTGGCCAGTTCGTTGACGTTCAGGATGGTGACGCCTTGCAGCCCGGCCACGCGGTTCAGGTTATAGTCGTTGGTGATGATGGGACAGCCCAACTCTTTGGCCGCGAGGATCAATCGCTCGTCCACCGGTCGCCCAACGCCGGTTTCTATGTCCACGATGCGCACCGGCACCGTCGCCTCTTTTTGCATCTGGTTGAGCATCTCCAGGCCGCGCCGTCCGCGGTTGCGGCGCAATGGATCGGAGGACTCCGCGATGTGCTGCAACTCGTTGAGGACGAAGCGCGGCACCAGCATGGGGTGGCGGATGAAGCCCGTCCGGCTGATGTCCGCAATGCGCCCGTCTATGATGACGCTGGTGTCCAGAAGGAGCGGCCTTTCCTCCGTCTCCACCGTGCTTGCCAGGCGGCTCCCGAAGAGCGCGAAGATGTCCCGTTGGCGCAAAACCATGACGGTGATTCCCAGGTAGCCGAAGATGATGGCACCCAAGAGGGGAAGGATCTGGCCAAAGGGTGGCGGCAGCCGCCACAACGGCACGGCCAGCAGGGCGGCGATGAGCAGACCCCCTGCCAACCCTATGGCGCCGGCCACCAGTTGGCCGGCGGGCGCCTGACGGATCGCCTGTCGGATGAACGAGGCAGGGCGGGTGGTCAAAAAGGGAGCGATGAGAGCCCCGATCAGCGCGCCGAAGGCAGCCGAGGGAGCGATGTAGCGCAGCGACGTGGGGTTAAGGTCTGAAGTGCCCGCCCAGACGGTGCCGATCTCCCAGCCGATGATGCCGAATATGATGAGTCCGAGAATGCGAAAGAAAAGGTTGGCACTCACGGCAGCACCTCCTTTCTGAGTATGATTTTCCTTGCCCCTGCGATAGATCAGGCGGCTATCGTCATGGCGCGCCTCCGCAGCCTAGCGAGATGAGCAAGGATGAGTGCGGCACGGATGTCATGATACACCAGATCGGGCTTTTGTGCAATCTGAACGGCGTTGACGAACGCGTGGCCGCGTGTTATAATCGCCTCGTCTCGGGGTCGTGAGAGGTGTTGATGATGGGACGCGTAGTGTTGCATGATTTACACGTGGCGGCGGGCGGCGTCTTGGCGGAACGTGACGGCTGGGAACTTCCTGACCACTACGGCGATCCGGCGGGCGAGTATGCCGCCGCACGGGAACTGGCCGGCCTGATAGATCATTCCGCCTGGGGCCGTTTGCTTCTGAGCGGGCGCGATCGGGCGAACTTCCTACACCGCCTATCTACCAACGTCGTAGAGGGTCTCCTCCCCGGCCAGGGAACGGCCACCGTCCTGACCTCGCCGACGGCGCGCGTGATAGAGAGGCTCATCGTCTATGTACAGCCGGAGCGCCTGTGGACCGTCACCGCGCCGCAGAACCACGCTCGTGTTGCCCAATACCTGCGCGGCTACATTTTCTGGCAAGATGAGGTTCGCATTCAGGATGTCAGCGCGGAGACGGGGATGCTCACCGTCGTCGGGCCGCGCGCGGCCGAAGTGATTCAGAAGGCGATGGGGATCACGGCCGCGACCTTGCCTCGTCATCATCACCTTCCTGCTGGGATCGGCGGCGCCGAGGCCCTCGTGGCTCGCGGTGATCCTCTGGTGGGAGACACCTATCACATCATCGCCCCGGCCGAGAAACTGTCGTTGACTTGGGACCTCCTCACCCGCGCCGGCGCGCGGCCCATCGGGCTGGCCACTTGGGAGACGCTGCGGGTAGAGGCGGGACTGCCCGCTTACGGTCGGGAATTGACCGGGCAGGTAACCCCTTTGGATGCGGGCTTGCTGGCGGACATCAGTTTCAACAAGGGCTGTTACACAGGGCAAGAGGTGATCGCCCGCATGTACAACTACGAGAAGATGCCCAAGGGGCTCTACGGCCTGCGTCTGGCGCGACCTCTCCCTTCGGCTACGAAGGCGATGGTGGAGGCGGACGGCAAGCCGATAGGGGAGGTAACGAGCGCCGTCGTTTCTCCCTCTTTGGGGCCGATCGCGCTGGCCATCCTGCGCCGCGCCCAGGCATCCTTAGGGACCAAGGTAACCGTCGTGGCCGAGGGAGCAACCGTTACAGGACGGATTGTCGCGCTGCCTTTCGTATCAGCTTGAGAGCCCGACGCCGTTTCGCCGTACTTGATGACCTGAAGGTTTTTGGCCACCTGATCGTGGCGAGAGACGATCTGACACCATGCCGAACCAACTGACCTCTCGTTCCTCGTGGCGGCTCATCATCCACGGCGCTGCCTCCGGCGCGTGGAACATGGCCGTTGATGAAGCGATGGCTCAGGCGGCCGCGCAAGGGCAGGTGCCGCCGACGCTGCGGTTTTACGCGTGGAATCCACCTTGCATCTCGTTGGGGCGAAACCAACCCTTGAGCGAGGTGGATTGGGAGCGTTGCCGGGCTGCCGGCGTGGATGTGGTGCGGCGGCCTACGGGCGGCCGCGCGATCCTACATACCGACGAACTCACCTACAGCGTCGCTGCGCCGCCCGCGGAGCCCGTTGTCGCTGGCGCCGTGTTGGAAGCCTACCATCGGATCAGCGAGGGCCTGGTAGCCGGGCTGCGTCTTCTCGGCATCCCGGCCCAGGAAGCGCCCGGCACCAGCCGCGCGGGGCCCGATGTGAGCGCGGCCTGTTTTGAGGTGCCGTCGGCCTATGAGATCAC
>DAOTYP010000220.1:0-5044 GCA_034434975.1 Anaerolineae bacterium
CAAGCAGATGTCCACAGGCGTCTCTTACGGCGAGCAATTGGTATACGACATTGAGCGGCTGAAGAGACATTTCCCTGCCGTGCCGGTCAAGGTTATCCTGATTGACGTAGACGAGCTATTTAGCAGGTTAAGCCCCTGCGCGCTATCCATTGTCGGCAAGGGCACGAGCGCTCTGCCCAGGAGGAGGATATGTTCCGCAAAACGTTGATCGGGAGGCGCTGGCCCTTGCCGGCGCTCGTTTTGTCCTCTTTTGCTCTTCTTCTGATCATCGCCTTCGTCGGCTACACCTGGTGGAGCCGACCCAAAGTAACCTACATCTCCGGTTTATCCCCCTTTACCGAGATCTCCACCGACGTCGTCCTGGATCATGGGGCAGGCCAGGAATGTTCTGCTTGCCACGGCGACGCCTTTCGTGAGGAAGGAGACCGCCTCGTCCGTCCGGTGCAAGAGCCTGAAGGCGGGGAGGAGGTTCAGGTAGAGACGGGCGAGGGAGAGGGGGAGGAAGGCGAAGGGGGCGGCGGCCCTGTCCGACGCATGAATTGGTTCTGGCGGCAGCGAGCCTACCCGCTGGACACCGTGCCGGTAGATGCTAACCTGAAGGCGGTCCGCCGGGCGGAGCGCATGACGGCCAGCCAGGCCCCGGAACAGGCCTGGACCAGCGTCGGCCCAGCCCCCCTGCAACAAGGCCTCATCGGCATCTCCTCTTGCAGCCAGACCGACTGCGAAGTATGGCGCACCAACGTGAGCGGGCGCGTCAAGGCCATCGCCTTCCACCCCACAAACCCTAACATCGTTTATGTGGGCACGGCCACCGGCGGCGTCTGGAAGAGCACCGACGGCGGCAATACCTACGTCCCCCTCACCGACAACCTCCCTTCATTCTCCATTTTCTCGCTGGCCATTGATCGCAACAACCCCAACGTCATCTACGCAGGCACGGGCGAAATCTCCGGCTATTACGGCATCGGCCTCCTGAAATCCACCAACGGCGGACAATCCTGTACCATCCTGGGCCCAAACGAGTTCGCCGGCATGGTGGTCACGTCCATCTTGATCCACCCTAACAACTCTAACCTCCTCTACGTCTCAACGGCGCATCCTCTGTTCTACGTCGGCAAGGCCTCCGCCCTCCCCGGCGTCTTCCGCTCCACCAACGGCGGACAGAGTTGGGAAGCGCTCCTGCGGTGCAACCAAATGTGCTACGGCTTCTCAGACCTGGTCATGGAGGATGTCAACCCCCAGGTGCTCTATGCCGCCTTCGCCAGCGGCGGCATCTACAAGTCCACCAACGGCGGGAACTCATGGGCGCCCGTGCCCAACTTCCCGGACCGAGGTTACGTTCGCATTGAACTCGGCATCGGGAGCGGAGCAGGCTCCGGCACCATCTACGCGGGGCTGGCCGCACGGGTGAACGTGAGCGGCCAGATTCAGCCCTGGGGGGTTATCCTGAAATCCACCGATCACGGCCAATCCTGGCAGGTCCTGCAGAACGCCCCCAACTATTGCAGCAGCCAATGCAACTACGACAACATCATCGCCGTAGATCCCCGTAACCCCAATGTCGTCTACATCGGCGGGAGTTTCGTCGCGCAGGGAAATCGCTGGGCCGGCGTCGTCCACAAATCCACCGACGGCGGGCAGACCTGGCAGGACATGACCCCCGGCACAGCCTTAAACCGCATGGTGCATCCTGATATGCACGCCATCGCCCTGGTCCCGACCAACCCCGACATCGTCTGGGTCGGCAACGACGGCGGCCTTTTTCGCTCCACCAACGGCGGGCAGACCTGGGAGCAGCGCAACGGCAACCTGGCGACGCTCCAGTTCGTCAACATCGGTGTCCACCCTACCAACCCCAACATCGTCTTCGGCGGCCTGCAGGACAACGCCAAGGCCAAATACGACGGCACGCGCTGGACGGGCCTGGATACGGGCGACGGCGGCTATTCGGAGATTGACCCGTTCAACCCTAACATCTGGTACAGCACGCGCTTCAGTATCAAAGGGCTCGTTGTACAATTCCAGCGCAACGACAACGGCGGCACCGCCTCCCTGGCCGATTGGGTTCAACGGTCCCAAGGGATTGACATCAACGACCGCATGGAGTTCTACGTCCCCTTTGCGTTGGACCGCTCCTCGTCCGGCGTGCTCTACCTGGGCACGCATCGCCTCTACCGCACGGCGAATCGAGGCGACAGTTGGACGGCCATCAGCGGCGACCTGACCAAGGGCCAGCAGACCAACGGCACCATCACGGCCATCGGCGTCGCCCCCGGCGATCCGCAGACCATCTACGTGGGAACCTCCGATGGCAACGTGCAGGTTACCCGGAATCGGGGCGGAAGTTGGACCAACGTAACGAAGTCACCGCTGCCCAATCGCCAAGTGGGAGACTTCGCCATCAGCCCCACCTCGGCCAGCGTGGCCTATGTAGTCTTCAACGGCTACGACACTCACACGCCCGGCAGCCCCGGCCACGTCTTTAAAACGACCAACGCGGGCCAATCGTGGCAGAACATCAGCAGCAACCTTCCCGACATCCCGGTCCTGACCATTGTGATAGACCCGCAGAACCCGACGCACCTCTACGTCGGCACCGATATCGGCGTTTTTCGCTCCACCAACGACGGCGGCAGTTGGGCTTACTACAACACGGGCCTGGCGCAGGTGCCGGTCTATGATCTAGAGTTGCAGCAGGCGACCCGGCTTCTCTGGGCCGGCACCTACGGGCGGGGCGTTTTCCGCTTGAGCCTGGGCGGCTCGGCCCCGCCTTCCGGTCAAAAGAAAGCCTTCCTGCCACTCCTCGCGCGCCTGCATCCGCGCGCGCAGGCGACGCCTACGCCCACCCCCACCCTGCCGCCCAGCGGGCCCGCCCCCGGCTACTGGGAAGGCGATGACGCAACGTTCAACGTAACCAGCGATCAGGCCAACGTGTGGGACGTGCGGATCAAGGTGCCGGTGCCCGGCTGTGAGACATGGGTCAGTTACCCCTACCTGTCCCGCATCGGCAGCGGCACCGCGTTTTCCTTTACGGTGGACCTGCGGGAGAACGGCCTCTGGCGCAACAACGGTCGCTTCAGCAGCCGCACCACGGCCACCGGCACCGCCCAATTCACGAACATGTACTTCGGCATGTCCTGCGGCAACTGGACGGGCACGGTAAACTGGACGGCGACCTGGCGCTCGGGCGCGGCCAACCCGACGGCCACCCCGACCCCAGGCCCCGGCGCGCCGACGCCGACCCCCGCTTCTACCGCGGGGATTCACGGCCAGGTGCGCTACCAAGGCGCGGGCCTCAGCGGCATCAACGTCATCCTGCGACGGTGCCCTACCAGCGGGCCCTGCAACGTAGAGGCCAGCAAGGTGATGACCGTTACCACCGGCGCGAACGGCTACTACAACTTCGTCGGCGCGCCCACCTTGCCTGCCGCTCAGTTCTACCTCGTCTGGTACTTCAACGACGAACGGGGCGGCAACATCGCCAACGACAAGTACCTGTGGCGCTGGTATGCGCCGCGCATCACAAGTTACACGGCGGGAGCCAGCGTCTCCGGCGGGAGTTTTGACATCGCCGACATCCGCCTCCTCGCCCCGACCGAGGCGACCGTCTCGCTGCCGACCACCTTCTCATGGAGCACGCGCGGCATCTCCGGCGAACATTACGCCTGGGAACTCTTTGACTTGAACACCGGCGACACCGTATGCGACAGCGGCGACACCCCCCTGCCGTCTCCGGAATTTACCCTGACCGAGTCCTACTTCCTGAACACGTGCCACGGCCAATACGGCACCAAGTACGGCTGGTTCGCCTGGGTGGTAGCCGGGCCATCTTGGAGCAACGGCTACGGCGACTCCTTCTATTATGCCGAGATCACCTTCCGATCAACCGGCGCGCCCACGCCCACGCCGACCAGGACGGTGGGGCCGACGTCAACCCCCACGCCGACCCCGACCACGGCTCCGGCGGGCGGCATCAGCGGCGTGGTGCGCTTCCGCGGGAGCGGCGTCAGCGGCGTGAACCTGCAACTGCGCCGTTGCACAGGCGGCAGTTGCAGCGTGGTGGCCAATGTGGTTACCGGCAGCGGCGGCGCCTACAACTTCACAGGGGTGCCGACCTTGCCCGCCGGCTATACCTATCACGTCTTCTTCTGGAACCACGCGAACGGTGGCAACACGCCTAACCCCAACCGCCTGGCCTGGTGGCGCAGCTTTGACATCACCTCGTACACGGCCGGCAGCAGCGTGAACGGCGGCAACTTCGACATCGGTGACGTAGCCCTGAACTCGCCGCCTCACAACTCCTCGCAGACGCTGCCCACCACCTTCACCTGGACCAAACGAGGCGTCTCCGGCGACCGCTACTCCTGGGCCATCGCCTCTTCAGACCTGAGCACCCAGTGGTGCTTCGTGGACCCGCCTGCGGATGCCGGCAGCTTCACCTTGGATGAGTACACAGGGGGGATCGTCTGTTCGCTCTTCTACAACGTGCCGTATGCCTGGTACGTGTACGTGGCAAACGGCACGTGGAGCAATGGCTACGGCGTCTCTTACTACTATCGCCTCGTAACCTTCATCCCCTCGCTGCTGCTCAAAGAAAACCGCTTCCTGCGCGAAGGGGATGAGAAGCCGCGGCCGCCTCTTATGCGCGAGCCGTTCCCGACCGAGGGAGACCTGCCCAAACCGCACCCCCCTCCAGAGCCGTAGCAGGCGGGGTATCTAGCACCTGACAATCAGATTGAGCAAAAAGAACGGAGGACGACTTCTGTCGTCCTCCGTTCGCTCTCCTCAAGGACCTGGCTGAGTCCTCAATGCCCCAGCGCCTTGTGCCAGCGGGCTTCCACTTCTTTCCAGTTGATGACGTTGAAGAAGTTCTTGACGTACTCGGCGCGGCGGTTCTGATACTTCAGATAGTAGGCGTGCTCCCACACATCTATCCCCAAGATCGGCGTGAAGCCGTCCATCAGGGGGCTGTCCTGGTTGGCGGTGGAGTAGACCACCAGCTCTCCGAAGCCGTTCACCGCGAGCCACGCCCAACCGCTCCCGA
>DAOTYP010000221.1:0-4097 GCA_034434975.1 Anaerolineae bacterium
GGGCGTTTTGCCGTGCGCCTTCCAATCCTCCGTGCCGCCCCCGCGGCTGACGACATCGGGCCGAAAGTCCATCTGCGGGATGTAACGACGTGCAGACCACCCGGAGAAGAAACCCAACATGGGAACACCTCCATAAAAATAAATAACCCCCACCTATCAGGGCGATGGGAATAGGCCGAAGCGAGGGTTTATCCCTTCAGCGCGAACCCCTGTACGCCCTCCACAAAGTAGCGCTGCAGGAGGAAGAACAATATCACCGTGGGCAAGGTAACCAGGGTCGCCAAGGCAAAGGCGAAGGGGTAGTCGGTGATGGCCATGCCTGGGGGTTGGCCTTTGATGAGCGCGCCGGTGAGAAGGGTGCGCTGTACTCCGAGGGCCATAGTAAAGATCTTGGGGTTGCCAGAACTGGCGATCAGAGGCCACTGATAGTCGTTCCAGATGGCAACGAACTGGAAGATGACCAGCACCGTGAGGGTAGGTTTGAGCATCGGCAGATAGACGTGCCAGAGCACCTTCAGGGTGTTGGCGCCGTCCACCCGCGCCGCCTCCTCAAAGTCTACAGGGATGGTGTAGTAGGTCTGCCGCAGCAGGAAGATGTAATAGACGTTGACCAAGCCCGGGATCAGGAGCGCCGGCCACTCGTTCACGAAGCCGTGGCCGCCTTGGCCCAGCCAGTTGTTGCCCCCCACCCCTGGCCAGCGGGCCAACATGATGTAGGTGGGAATCCAGAACACGATCCCCGGCATCATCAAGGAGCTCAACAGGTAAAGGAAGGCCGTGTCGCGGCCGCGAAACCGCAGGCGAGCGAAGACATAGCCCGCCAGCACCGCGCAGATGCCCGGGATCGTGATGTACCAGACGATGCGAACCAGCGTGTTCAGGGTCCAACGCCACAGCTCTACCTTGGGGGTGAACAGGACCCGGTAGTTCTCCAAGTACAGTTGGCGGGGGACCGGAAACCAGGGACGGGCGTAAAAATCCTCCAAGTTGTTGAAAGAGCCCATGACACCGTACACCAAAGGAAAAGCCATCACGAGGCTGCCGAGGATCAGGATCAAATAGGTCAAAACCCGGCTCAAGCGAAGCCTTCTGCGCATGGTCGCTTACCCTCCCTAGGCTTCCGCCTGGCCGCGGCTCATCAGGCGCATGTTCGTCAGGCTGAACCACAAGAGGATGACGGCCATGATGACCGCGCCGGCAGCGGCCTGCCCCATGTTGGTATTGACAAAGGCATCATTATAGATCTGGAGGAGCATCACGTTGGTCTTGTTGGCCGGCCCTCCCTTTGACATCAGAAGGACCGCCTCAAAGATCTGGAAGGCGCCGATCATACCGGTTACCAGCACGAAGAGGATCATCGGGCGCAGCAGAGGGATGGTGATGTAGCGGAGGAGATCGCGCCCCTTGGCCCCATCCACCATCGCCGCCTCGTAGATCTCCCGATGGATCCCTTGCAACGCGGCCAGAAAGAGCACCACCGGGTTCCCAACGCCCCGCCAGATGGAATAGAGGATGATGAACACGCGCATCCAGGTCGCGTTCATCGTCCAGATCACGATGGGCCGCCCCAAGGCCTTCAAGGTCGCGTTCAGCACGCCGTCAAAGGGCGAAATGAAGGCGAAGGCTACCTGCGCCGTGACCGCGGCAGAGGTCAAGGTCGGAATATACCAAAGGGCCCGGTACAGCCCTCTTCCTCGCACCGCCTGGTTGAGCAGGATGGCAATGAAGAAGGCCAGGGTCGTCTGTACCACCAGGATGGTCAGAGAGAAGAGAAAGGTGTTGAACACGATCAACGGATAAGCCTGGGTGAGATACCTCTTGTAGTTAGCCAGACCTATCCACACGGGAGCGCCTTGGATACCGTTCCAGCGGGTAAACGAGATGTAGAAGTTAGAGATAACCGGGAACAAGAAGAAGAGCGAGTAGTAAAGCAGGATCGGGGTCAGAATCAGCCAGCCTTCCACCGCGTGCCGATGCCGATAACGCCAACGGGCAAACCGCGCGGCGGCCGACAGGGTAGGCCTGGCGGCCATGGCCCCTTGTGCGACCGTTCCCATGCTGCGTGCTCCTTAAAAATGGACCGGGGGCGTTCAGCGACCGGCTTGCCGGTCGCTGAACGCCAACGTCTAACTAAGCCTAACCCGTTACCACCGCCAGGGCGGCCTTCTGCGCCTCTGCCATGAGACCTGCGATCGGATCCTCAGTGGTGAGGACCTTGGTCAGGAGTTCGTTGTAGATGGTCCACAGCTTCTGCGGGTCCTTCCGCCATTGCGGCAGGATGCCCAGGTCGGCGGTGAGGAGTTGCTCAATGAAGGACCGATCGGCATCCCCCACCTTGGGCTTGAGCCGCTCCAGGGCGCTCCGCGTAGAAGGCAGGCGTCCCAGGACGGGGTAGACCATGTCCTGGATGTCGTCGTCGGTGAAGATCTTGCACAGGGCGATGGCTTCCTGCGGATGCTTGCTGACCTTGAGCGGGGCGTTGATCACATTGCCCACGACGATGCTGGCCTGCTTGCCTCCCTTGGGGATGGGGACGGACGAGTACATCGCGTTCTGCAGACCCGAGTCCTTGGCCCAGCCCACGTGCCAGGAGCCGCAGATCTGGTAGGCGGTAACGCCCTTGAAGAGCTGAGTGTAAACCTGTGCCTCATCGGGGTTGAAGGTGAGGCCGGGCGGCGTGAACTTGTTGATCTTGCGCAGGAAGTCCAGCACCGGCTCAGCCTTGGGGTTGTCAAAGAAGGGGGTGGTGCCGTCCTCTTTGGTCCAGTCGGCGCCGGCCTGCTTCATGTAAACCGCGACGCGGAAGATGCCACCGACGGAGAAGCCCACTGGCCCCTGCAGGGTGTAGCCGTAGAACTCGCCCTTGCCGGCCTTGGTGATGATCTCGCAATGCTCCAACAGCTCATCCCAGGTGGTAGGCGGCTTGTTCGGATCCAACCCCGCCTTCTGGATCACGTTAGGGTTGCGCTCAAAACCGAAGAGGCCCGTAAACTGGTTGATGCCGTAGGTAACGCCCTTGGTCACCGCGGCCGCGTAGGTGCCGGGGATCAGGTTGTCCTTGATGTCCCGGATGGCCTCGTCCACGGGGAGCAAGGCGCCAAGGTCGCCGTACTGCTGGAAGAAGTTCTCGCCGACCACGACATCGGGGGCTGTGCCGGCGAGGAGGGCGGTGACCAGGTTCTGGCGGAGTTCCTCGTCCCAACCCTTGTCCTCCCACTTGATCGTTACGTTGGGATACAGGGCGGCATACTTCTCGCGCACCAGTTTGCGGTACGGCTCAAACTTCTCGCCGGTGCGCTCCAGCAAGTACCCCTCGGCCCAATGCACGAGCTCAAACTTGCCGGGAGGGGCCGGCGTGGGAGCGACCACCACGGTCTCCTTGACGACCTTCTCCACAACGACGGTCTCTTTGACGACCTGCGGGGTAGGGGTGGCGCAGGCAGCCAGGGTGCTCGCCGCGGCCATCCCTGCACCGCTGAGAGCCGTCAGGCGGAGAAAATCTCTGCGCGTGAGCCGCTTGGGGGACATGGATTTTTCCTCCTTGTTTTCCCAGGGTAACTACCTCTGCCAGAGGACAGAGGCCAAAGGCCTAGAGACAGGCCACCACGACCGACACACTCACCAGCGGGCCGGGCTGGTTTTCCCTGAGCAGAGGATGGAAAAGGGAGAGGCCAATGATGCGCGTTCTTGGGCCGCCCACCTCCGACAGGACAGGAAGGGTTGGTCTGAACAAACCACGCACCCCGCTACGCAACAGCCCCAAGAGGACAACTCAAACGGAGACCCCGCTAGAACTAGAAAAAGTGGTAAAGAGCACCTTCTAACCCAGTACAAGGTCGTCGGGTTACTTTTCTTGCAAGCGTGCCGCACGCTTCCCTAACCACCAACGTAACCGGCAACACCACCTTTGGGGGCCTGCAGATCGCCGCTCTAGGCGGTCTAGAAGAAGGCGCGCCGCCTGCGCCCTGATCTCACGCTTGAGCTGGTGGATGTAGTCAAAAGGAGCCGATACCCCCGCCCTCTCAAGGTGGACTCCGCCCCGGAAAGCATCTCCATCGTCAAAGGATCGTGGGCGAAGGGGACCATGAAACCGATCA
>DAOTYP010000222.1:0-12177 GCA_034434975.1 Anaerolineae bacterium
GCCCTCATCGTCCTGAACGCCAGCAGGTCAGGAAGGGCCGATCGGCAAGGGATTGTCTCTTCCGGTGCTAAGTCGCTAGGGCCGGCCGATGCGCCCGTGGTCTTCACCGAGTTTTCCAACTTCACCTGCCCGGCATGTAAGCAGTTCGCTACCGACGCGGGACGTCAGATCGTTGAGCAGTACGCCAAAGCGGGGAAGGTGCGCTTTGAGTATAAGCACTTCGTGTTCGGCGGTGACGAGGCATGGTGGGCGGCCGAGGCGTCGGAATGCGCCGCCGAGCAGGGCAAGTTTTGGGCATATCACGACATCTTGTTTGCGCGTCAGGGAGGCGTAGGTGCCTTTTCCAAGCCTGCCTTGAAGAGATATGCTTCGGAACTGAATCTGGACCGCGCTGCCTTTGACGCTTGCCTGGATTCTGACCGGACGCGAGGCCGAGTGGAGGCCGACACCCAAGAGGCTATACGACGTGGCCTGCAATCCACGCCGACTTTGTTCGTGAACGAACGTAAGTTCGTAGGCGCGTACCCCTTCAGCACGTTGCGGGACGCGATAGAGCAGGAACTGCGGGCTAGAGAGGGCGGCTAGGTCAGGGCTCAAGATTTCGCGCCGCGCCTGCCTGTCCGTAGGGCAAGGCTTCGTTGTGGTGAGTTTCGTGCTCAGGAGGCCGAGGGCATGGGGGAGAGGCAGAGCGCGGCTTGTAGAATCTAATGCGATCCTTGGGAGGGAAGCGACCATGACGCGTGTGCGTTGCCCCCACAATTCCTGCGTCTTCTGGGACAGCGACTATTGTGGGGCCGAAGAGATTGAGCTGGACTCAGAACAGCTCTCATGCCTTACCATGGAAGAATTGGAGGATGCTTTGCTCTCTCACGATGAAGATGAGTGGGATGAAGATGAGGAGGACGAGTGGGAGGAGGAAGAAGAAGAGGACGAGTGGGAGGAAGACGAGGAAGAAGAGTGGGGCCGATATTAGCCTCAACTTTCGTCCGGTCGCGGCCGGGCCGCGACCGGACAAACCGGTTCGTTCATCCTAGCCTGAGCCTGTAACACCTGGGAGATGGACATGCTCTCCAAACATGGCGCTGCGAGGAAGGGAGTGCCATGAGACAGGCTGGCACAGTTGAAACCTCTCCGGGCGCATAAGGCGCAGACGCCTATGCGCTTTTTTGTCTCTCTTAGGAGGGCCCATGCCGCATGTAGACCTCATTTTAAAAGGGGATGTGGTGGTGACCATGAATGCCGAGGGCGACCTCTTCTCACCTGGCGCGGTCGCGATACGGGGCGCCAACATCGTCGCCGTAGGGCCGCAGGAGGTCATCACGGCGGAGTATTCGGCAGATGAAATGGTAGATTGCACGGGTCATGCCATCATCCCAGGCCTGGTGAATGCCCATACCCATGTGCCGATGAGTTTGCTGCGCGGCCTGGCTGATGACCTGAGGCTGGACGTCTGGCTTCTCGGCTACATGATGCCGGTGGAACGAGAGTTTGTCGGGCCCGATTTCTGTCGCGTGGGCTCGCTTCTCTCTGCCGCCGAGATGATTCGTAGCGGCACTACGTGCTGCAACGATATGTATTACTATGAGGACAGCGTGGCGGAAGCGATGGATCAGGCAGGCCTGCGCGCCATCTTGGGCCAAACCATCCTCAAGTTTCCCTCGCCTGATGCGCAGAGTTACGAGGAATCGTTGGCGCGCTGTCGCGCCTTCATTGCCCGCTGGCGAGGGCATCCGCGCATCATGCCCGCCGTGGCTCCCCATGCGCCGTACACCTGCACCGCGCAAATCTTGCAGGAAGCATCGGCCCTGGCGGTGGAATGCGATGTCCCGTTGCACATTCACCTTTCTGAGACCGCGTCGGAGGTGGAGGAAAGCGTGCGTGAGCAGGGCATGCCGCCGGTGGAATGGGTGGCGCAGTTAGGCCTCTTCACCGGGAAGGTCATTGCCGCGCATTGCGTCCATGTGAACGACGGCGAGATTAACCTCCTCGCCAGGCATCGCGTGGGGGTGTCCCATAACCCGACCAGCAACCTTAAACTGGCCAGCGGCTTTGCGCCGGTTACGAAACTGCGCAATGCGGGGATCGCGCTGGGGATCGGCACCGATGGCTGTGCCAGCAACAACGACCAAGACATGTTTGAAGAGATGCGCCTGGCCGCGCTCCTGCCTAAAGGGGCCTTGGGCGATCCGACCCTCTTGCCGGCGCGCGAGGCGTTCGCGATGGCGACGATTGACGGCGCGCGGGCGTTGCATCTGGATCACCTGATCGGCAGCCTGGAGCCGGGGAAGCGGGCGGACATTGCCGTCGTCAGCCTGCAGGCGCCGCACCTGACGCCTCGCTTTGCTTTGGGGCCGCAGAACATCTACTCCCACCTAGTCTATGCGGCCAAGGGGAGCGATGTGCGGGATGTGTTGGTGGATGGCCGCTTCCTCATGCGCGAGAGGAATCTTCTGACGATCAACATACCCGAGGTCGTCGCCGAGGCGAAGGAACTGGCCCATCGCATCAACGATTTCATAGACGAGCGGGAGCACAGCCTCCTGAACAAACTCATCGCCTTGGGCAGCCCGGAGTGGAGGGAAACCTTTGAGATCCAGGTGAAGGCGCGCCTGGCATCTACGATAGGGGTAGAGGCGCGGCTCAGGTCGCCGGCTGTGGAGATCTTGCGGGCAACCGTGCGGGAGCAATACGACACCTACTTCCTGTTTCGCCAGCCGGATATGGGAAGTATCCGCTACCGGGAGGATCAGATCTTGCAAGGAGAAGCCGAGAGCGGGACGCAACCGGCCGGAATCCTGCGCTATGTGCCGGAGTACACGCTGACCTTGATAGGCCCCAAGCGAGAGCGCGAATATGAGAAATCGGTGATCCTTTCTCGGTCACGCTTCACAGCCAAGGCGACCCACTCGCTCCGTTTCTATCGGGAATATTTCCAGCCGGATCAGGAAGTGGAAGTGGTCAAGTGGCGCAAGCGGTTTCGCATCTTATACAAAGGGGAGGAGTTTGCCGTGAACCTGGATCGCCTGAGCAAGCCGGCGTACGACGGCGCGTTCTTAGAGATCAAAAGCCGAACGTGGTCGCAGGCTGATGCGGTCAAGAAGGCTGAACTGATCGGGGAGTTGCTGGACCTGCTCGGCGTGCCGGTGGAGGCGATCGTCAAGGGGGAGTATGTAACGTTCTGAGAGGCGTATCCAGCCCAGACCGGTAGAGACGCCCCTGTTGAGGGGGCGTCTCTCCGTTTCTCCTCTCCGCTTATTCCAGGTATTTACCGAGGAGGAGGCGCAGACGCGCCTTCGCCTCCGGGGGGATCGCCTTGCGGTCGGTGATGATGGCATCGCGCAGGGCATGTTGACATGAGCAAGCGCGCGCCTGGGGAAGGCGCGCGACGACCTCTTGCACCGCCCGTTTGGTGATCTCGGTGTTGCGCAGGAGGACGCGAATCACCGCTTCTACCGTAACCGGCTCTTCCGTCTCGTGCCAGACGTCGTAATCGGTTACATGGGCCATCGCCGCGTAGCAGATCTCGGCCTCACGGGCCAATTGCGCTTCGGGCACCGCCGTCATCCCGATGATGTCCGCGCCCCATTGGCGGAAGATGCGGGATTCCCCTTTGGTGCTGAAGCGCGGCCCTTCAATGGTGATGAAGGTTCCGCCCCGATGCACGGTCGCGCCCGTCGCGCGGACCGCGTCATAGAGCACCGCGCTCAGTTCCGGGCAGAAGGGTTCGGCCAAGGAGATGTGCACGACGATGCCCCCGCCGAAGAAGGTGAGGGGACGGCCGCGAGTGCGATCAAAGAGTTGATCGGGGATGACGATGTGCCCGGGCGCGTACTCCTCTTTCAGGCTGCCGCAAGCGGTGATGGAGATGAGCCGTTCTACGCCGAGCATCTTGAAGCCCCAGATGTTGGCGCGGCTGTTCACCTCGCCGGGCATGAGGCGATGGCCGCGACCGTGGCGCGGCAGAAACGCCACGCGCTGGCCAGCCAGCGTGCCGACGACATAGGCATCCGACGGCGGACCGAAGGGGGTATCCAGCCGCACTTCCTCTACATCGGTCAGGGCTTCCATTTGATAAACGCCGCTGCCGCCGATGACGCCGATGCGAACGGGTTCCATAGCGAGCACGCTCCTTTTCGTTAGGTTTCTTTCTGCCTAGGTTATCGTCTGCTTGCCTTCATCGGCCTCTTGGGCCAGCGCCGGTGGTGCAGGTTAGGCGCGGCGAGGGACGAGGGCCCATGGTCGGTGGGCGCGCGGTGGCGTTGAGCGTGTCATACCTAATCTAGGTGGTTGCACAAGAGTGCAGCACATCACCGCCGGCCTCAACGTCCGCATTGGCCCGGAAATGATCTGGGATGTCGTCGCCGTAGGCTAACCTTCCTGCGCCAGCAGGCGCAGCAACTCCTCATACTCTTCGTCTTTTATGCCAAAGTAGCGCTCCGGCTCGGGAAAGGTGCGGCTCGTTACCTCGGCCACGTATTGCTTCAGGCCGTCGCTGATGACCTTGCCCGCGTCGCCGAATTTCTTGGCCATCTTGGGCGTGAATTTGGGGTACAGGCCGAACATGTCATGGAAGATCAGGAGTTGACCATGCGCGTAGGGCCCGCTTCCCAGGCTGATGATGGGGATGTGGGCCCGTTCGGTGATCAGAGCGCATACCCGATCGGGCACCATCTCCAACAAGATAGACATGGCGCCTGCCTCTTCCAACGCGCGGGCGTCGTCTATGATCTTCTTAGCCTGTCTGGCGGTCTTGCCCTGTAGCCGGAATCCGCCCAGGCTGGAGGCGCTCTGAGGCGTCAGGCCCAAATGGCCCATGACCGGGATGCCGGCGGCGACGATGGCGCGCACGCGGGGGACTACCTCTTGGCCGCCTTCCAGTTTGATGCCGTCGCAGCCGGCCTCGGCCATGAAGCGGCCTGCGTTGCGCACCGCCGTTTCATCCGAAGGCTGGTAACTCATGTAGGGCATGTCGCCGATGAGCCAACTGTTCGGCGTGCCTCGGCGCACGGCTTGGGCATGGCGGATCATGTCGTCCATCGTCACCGGCAGGGTGGAATCGTAGCCGAGCATCGTCATGCCCAGGCTGTCACCGACCAAGACCATGTCTATCCCGGCCTCCTCCACCAGGTAGGCCATCGGATAATCGTAGCAGGTGATCATGGTGAGGGGGATGCCCTTGGCCATCTTGTCAAAGAGCATCGGGAGTGTGACCTTCTTCCGTTCGCTCATCGGCACGCTCCTTATCATCGCGGGGTTGGACTCCTGCGTGAGCCAAGGCGCTCCAGCGCGTCCCGCATCCGCTCCAAGGCTTGGGCGAGCGTCGTCCGCGGGCATCCGAAGTTGAGACGCACGAAGCCCTCACCTCCGGGCCCGAACGCTGCGCCGTCGTTCAACGCGACCTTGGCTTCGTTCAAGAAGAAGCGGTAAGGGGTGTCGGGGAGGTCGCACAGGCGGCAATCCAGCCAGGCCAGGTAGGTTCCCTCCGGCTTCGTCATCGTGATCATCGGAAGATGGCGACGGACATAATCGGCCAAGTAGTCGCGATTCGCGGCCAAGTAGGCGAGCAGCGCGTCCAGCCAGGGCTGTCCCTCTTGATAGGCTGCCAAGGCCGCGACGTACCCCAAGACGTTTACAGGGGGGACGATCCCCGCCGCTGCTGCGTGCAGTTGCCTCATCAGGGCCGGGTTTTGGGTCACGGCGACGGCGCAACCCAGCCCCGCGAGGTTGAAGGTTTTGCTGGGCGATAGGAGCGTGATGCAGCGCTCGGCGAGCTCGGGCGCGAGGGAGGCGATGGGGATGTGTCGCCGTCCATCATAGATGAGGTCGCAGTGGATCTCGTCGGAGCAGATCACCAGGTCGTGGCGCAAACAGATCTCCGCCATGCGCTCCAGTTCCCATCGTTCGTACACCCTGCCCACCGGGTTGTGAGGGTTGCACAGGAGGAAAAGCCTCGTGCGCGACGTGATGGCCTGCTCCATCGCATCAAAGTCAACCTCGTAGCGGCCGTTGCGTCGCGACAGGGTGACCGTCTCCAGAACCCGCCCGCCGTTGATGGGGGCGGTGAGGAAAGGTGGGTAAACCGGCGTCTGAATCAGGATGCCATCGCCCGGCTGACCTACCGCCCGGCTCACCAGGTTGAGGCCGCAGACGAGGCCTGGGAGGAACATCAGTTCCGTCGGTGATACCTTCCAGCCGTAGAGGCGAGCCAATCGCTCGCAGATCGCGGCGCGCAGCGCTTCCGGGGGGTCTCCGTAACCGAAGATGCCGTGATCCACACGCCGATGAAGGGCCTCTATCACAGGGCGCGGCGAGGCGAAATCCATGTCGGCTACCCACAGCGGCAGCACACCGTCGCCGTAGCGCCGCCACTTGGTGCTATCGCTCTCTCTGCGATCCACGGGTTCATCAAAGTTGTCGTACATAGGGCGATCGTATCACATCACCCCGCGCGCGAAGCCGCCGTCCACCTGAATCGTTGTGCCGGTGATGTAACCGGCCCTCTCCGAGGCGAGAAAGGCGACCAGCGCGGCGAGATCCTCCGGTTTCCCCACGCGGCGTAGGGGGATATCTCGCAGCATGTCGGCGATGACTTCATCTACCGTCTTGCCTTGCCGCTCGGCCCGGGCGCGCACGAGCGATTCGGCCCGTTCCGTCCATGTCCAACCAGGACAGACCACGTTGACCCGGATGCCGTCCGGGCCCAACTCCGAGGCCAGCGTCTTGCACAGGCCTACCACGCCGAGGCGGACCGAGTTGGAGAGGACGAAGTTGTCCATCGGTTGTTTGACCGTCACGGAGGTGATGGCGATAATGGCTCCTCCGCCTGTCGCCTTGGCGGCTCGTAGGTAGGGCACGGCAGCGCGGATCAGTCGCACCGCGCTGAGGAAGTTCATATCCACCGCTTGTTGCCACTGCTCGTCGGTGAAATCGGTGAAGGGGCCCGTCGGCGGTCCGCCTGCGTTGGCGACCAGGATGTCCAATCGTCCCCAGCGCGCGGCGGCCTCCGCCACGATGCGCGGACAGGCGGCAGCCAGGCTGACATCGCCGGGGATGGCGTGGGTCTCCGTGCCGGTGGCGGCGGCGATCTCTCTGGCGGCCTCTTGCAGAGGGTCAGGCCGTCGGGCGCAGAGCGCCACGCGGCATCCCTCAGCTGCCAAGGCGTGGGCTACGGCTCGGCCTAATCCCTGGCTTGCGCCGGTGACCAATGCGACTTTGTCTCGCAACCCGAGGTCCATGCTTCAGGCCCCCATTCGCTCGGGTTCCGATGAGAAAACTTGCTCGTGGCCTGGGACCTTGGCCCAATCATCCAGAAAGCGCTTGATGCCGATGTCGGTGAGGGGGTGTTTGAGCGCCTGTTGTAGGACGGCGAAGGGGACGGTAGCCACTTCGGCGCCGGCCTTGGCCGCTTCCACCAGATGTAAGGGATGGCGAATGCTGGAGGCGATCACCTGCGTCTCAATGCCGTAGATGGCGAAGATCTCGGTCAGATCTCGCACCACCTGCATGCCGTCGTGCCCCACGTCGTCTAGCCTTCCCAGGAAGGGGCTCACAAAGTAAGCGCCGGCCTTGGCTGCCAGAAGCCCTTGCGGCGCGGAGAAAACGAGGGTGCAATTGCAGCGAATCCCCTCGGCCTTCAGCGCGCGGATGGCCTTGAGGCCTTCTGGGCCGAAGGGGATCTTGGCGACGACGTTATCGCCCCAACTGGCCAGGAGACGCGCTTCTCGGATCATCCCTGCGGCGTCAGTGCTCACGGTCTCCAGGCTGACGGGGCGGGGGGTCATCTGCCGCAAGATCTCCTGGGCCACCTCTTTGAATTCGCGTCCCGTCTTGGAGACCAGCGACGGGTTGGTGGTGACGCCATCCAATATGCCCCAGCCGTCGGCCTCGCGAATCTCGTTGATCATGGCGGTGTCTAGGAAGATCTTCACGTCTGTGCCTCCTGATGATGTGTTTGTTGTAGGCGAACCTGGGTCCTGGGGGGAGCGCCTCACGACGCCATCCCCATTATACTACCAGGTGGCCGAACGCAAAAGAAAGGGCTGCCGGAATCCGGCAGCCCACAGGTGGAGATGGCGGGAATTGAACCCGCGTCCGAAGAGTTCGCTCGCGGATATGCTACAAGCGTAGTCGGTTGATCGTTATCTCCCTGGAACCTCAGCCGACAAGGGTTCTCAGGGCCGTTCGCTCCCGTATGGCTACGGGCTTGAGCGAGCCTTAGCGACGTCGTGCTCGCTGCACCCCACTGTTTCTGACGGCTTTCTCAGGGCCAGTTGGGATCACCCTGAGGGCCGTGTCGCCCTTCTGGGCGACGGTGGCTTTGCCTTCCTGCGTTAGGCGGCGAGGGCGACAGCCTGAGCCGCGGGGCGCGGGAAGACGAAGGCCTTGGCAGTGCTCTTGGCACTTATCGTTTTGCTCGTTTTTACGAGGCCGAGCGCCTCGGCTTGCAATCCTTGAGCAGCCCTCCCCGTCGAAACCTATCATCCCCAAGCGGCATCATTATACCATGCTTAAGTCATCAGCGCAAAAACGACCCCTGGCACTGCCGCCAGGGGTTCGCCTCGGGGCAACCTGGTGCTACCCTCACCGGGTTGCCAAGCAACCGTTCCTCGCCCCCACCGAGGCTTCGTACAGCCCAGTGCTACCCCCACCAGGCCAACTCACGCTTAGTATAACACAGAATATGGGAAATGTCAAGGGGATTCCATAGTAATTTTAGCAAAATCAGAAGATGAACAAAATAACTTGAATTCAGTCTGTTCCAGTCGGTTTTGCGTCGTTTCGCGCCGTTTGTCCGCCAGGGGGGAGCGCGTTCATCCCTCACTCCCATGAAAAGCCCTCTGGCAGAATAAAGCCAGAGGGCTACCCCAGAGAGGGGGTCCGGTGCTACCCTCACCGGCCTACGCCCAGCGAAGCCGTTCTCGTAGGAGCCTTCTCTGGGGATTTGCAGTCCGGTGCTACCCCCACCAGACTAATATCAGTATAACACATTGGCAAAGAAAGTCAATATGTCCAAACAGCGTTTCTCATCCTTGGCAAGGGTGGTATCTCACCATCGGGTAAGGACACCTTGATACAAGATGCAGGAAGTTGTTCTGGGTTTGCTACCGTACGTTGGGGTATGGGCCATTTTATGTTAAAAAACCAGGCCGAGCATCAGGGCCTGGGTACCACCGTTCAGAATTTTTAAGGTTGATTTTAGTCGGTTTCAGGCTGATGTTCGTTGTTTCCGCCTTTTTTAACGGGTTCGCTCTTTGATCTCCCGTGCTATCTCCCGTTCCGCCTCGCGTCGGGCGATGGCCTCGCGTTTATCGTATTGCCGCTTGCCACGCGCCAGCGCGATCTCCACCTTGGCGCGCTGATTCTTCAGGTACATGCGCAAAGGGACGATCGTCCAACCGCGCTCGGCCACGCGGTTCTGTAAACGGGCGAGTTCTCGCTTGTGCAGGAGGAGGCGGCGTGGCCGTAATGGGTCCACGTTCTCGCGGCTGGCCGGGTCGTAGGGGGAAATGTGGCAGTTCACCAGCCAGGCTTCGCCCCCTTTGATTTGCACGTAGCCGTCGCGCAAGTTCACCCGGCCGGCGCGCACCGATTTGATCTCCGTTCCGGTGAGGGCGATGCCGGCTTCAAAGGTCTCTTCTAGATGATAGTCGTGTTGGGCCTTGCGGTTCGTGGCGATGACCTGGATGCTCATCCTACTATCACTTCCCCGGGCGCGAGTATGATGGGCCGGGTTCCTCTTCTAAGTGGGCGTTGGGATTCCTGCTGGTAGGGGAAAGGTACTCCACCGCCGCATCCAGTTGTGGATCGCGACCTTTTTGGATGTCCTCTTCGCTACGCGGCACAAGGATGTCCGGGGTCAAACCGGCGTCGTGGATGAGGCGCCCTTTGGGCGTGAACCAACGCGCGATCGTAACCCGTAGTTGCGATTGGTCGCTCAACGGGTGCGAAAGTTGCACGCTTCCTTTACCGAAGGTCTTTTCGCCGATCAGGATGCCTCGGCCTGCATCCTGGATGGCGCCAGCCACGATCTCCGCGGCGCTGGCCGAGCCGCCGTTCACCAATACGACCAGCGGCAGGTCAGTAGGTACGATGAGTTTCCCGCTGCGGGGATATGTCTCTTCCCGACCGTCTCGGAAGCGCTCCGTTAGGATGTTTCCCTCGGGGATGAACATGCTCGCCACCTCCACCGCGCTGGAGAGGAGGCCACCAGGGTTTCCACGCAGGTCCAAGATCAGTGCCACAGGCTTGCGAGCCAATAGCCGTTCCAGTTCGACGCGAAGTTGGGGCGCGGCTTGGCCGCTGAACTCCGCTAACTTTACATAAGCGATGCCCGTTCCGACGAAGCGGGATTCCACGCTTTTGATCTCAATCCGGGCCCGTATCACCTCCACGTCAAACGGCTTCTCCACGTTGGGACGACGGATCGTGAGCCTCACCTTCGTTCCCTGGGGCCCACGAATGAGGGTGATGTTCTGGGTCAGCGTTTGTCGGGTGATGTCCTTGCCGTCTACCGCGATGATGACGTCGCCGCGACGGAGGCCCGCCTTCCAGGCCGGCTGGCCCTCAAAGGGTTCCACGATGAGCACGCCCCCGCCTTCCGCCTCGTCCACGCGAGCTCCGATGCCCTCAAAGGTGCCGGAGAGGTCGCTGTTGAAGATCGCCGCCTGTTCAGGGTCCAGAAAGGCCGTATGTTCGTCGCCGAGGGTCTTGATGACGCCCTGGATGGCTCCGTAGGCTAGGTGGCGGGCGTCGGGCAGGTCGCCGTAGAACTTGTTTTTGATGATCTTCCACGCTTCCCAAAAGATGGTGAAGGCGGCCTCCTCTTCCGGATTAGGGGTGGCCTCCCCCGGTGCCCTCAGGCTGGCCTGGGTCGGTGCGGGGAGGTTCACCCTTGCGGCAGTTTGACCGCTGTGATAGCCTTTCTCGTAGCCGGCGAAGAAGGTAAGCGTCGTGAGAGCCGCGACGATGATCCCAAGGCCGAAAAAGCGAACGATCTTACGCGCCGTTTCCATAAACGCCTCTTCCTTTCTTCATCCTGCATCCCGTCGTTACCTCGTCACCTCGTCATCCTTCGGTGGTCAGCAGGACTTCTATGGCCCGCTCCAAGGCCGGATCGCGGCCCGCTTTTTGGTCCTCTTCGGTCGGTAGCCCGACGTTCACATCGGGTATGAGGCCGCCATTATCAATCTGGCGACGGTTGGGCGTGTACCAGCGAGAGACGGTGATGTGCACGGAGGAGCCGTCGCTCAGATCGTGCACCAGTTGCACACTCCCTTTCCCGTACGTCTTTTCGCCTACCAGTTTGGCGCGTCCGGTATCCTGCAGGGCGCCGGCTACGATCTCTGCCGCGCTGGCCGAGGCGCCGTTCACCAACACGACGAGGGGGATGTCGGTGGCTGTGCCGTCACGGCGGGCCGTGAAGGCTTTCTCCGGCCCGTCGCGTCGGCGTTCATAGGCTACGACGCCGCCGCGGATGAACTCGCTGGCCACGTCCACGGCGGCGTCTACCAGGCCGCCGGGGTTGTAGCGCAGGTCTAGCACCAGCCGCTTCATCCCTTGGGCGCGCAGTTCGCGGATTGCTTTTCTGACCTCGCCGCCCGTCTTCTCGTTGAAGAGGCGGGCGGCGATGTAACCGATGCCGTCGCTGTCCGGCAACATCCGCCATTCCACGCTGGGGGTCTCAATTCGTTGGCGCACGATGACGAAGGTGAGCGGGTCTGTCAAACCTGCGCGCTGCACGGTGATGCGGACCTTGGTGCCGATCTCTCCCCGCACCATGGCTACTACCTCGTCCTGCGTGGCGGTAGGGGAGATCACCTGGTCGTCCACCGCGATGAGGACATCTCCTTTGAGCACGCCAGCCTTCGCCGCAGGTGAATCCGGCATCGGCTCTAGGACGTAGCGACCTTCGCCATCTCGCGTCACGTAAACTCCGATGCCGCCGAACTCGCCGCGCATCTGATCCTTTTCCAATTCCCGCGGCTGCGGCTCCACGAAGATGGTGTACGGATCGTTCAAGGTTGCCATCATGCCCCGAATGGCGCCGTAGGTTCGCTTTTGAGCATCGGGGAGGTCGCCCATGAACTCGCGTTCCACCAAGGTCCAGGCTTCGTTCAGCACGGAGGTGGGGCCGCTGTTGGAAGTCGTAGCGGCGACGGGGGGGCGCGGCAACCTGGG
>DAOTYP010000223.1:0-1568 GCA_034434975.1 Anaerolineae bacterium
CTTGATCTCTGCTCGCGATCCTTCAGGTCAACCGATCATCAGCAACGGACTAGTCGTTACCTGCGCCAACGGTATGTCGTCGCAGCAAGTGTTGTCCACCATTGAGGCTTTGATCACCACCCTCAGCCGAGTGAGTTTATCTGCTGATCTAGTACCGACAGCAAAGTCTCCCGACTGACCGGCTTCCGGATAAAGGCGGCGGCCCCTAGGGCTTGGGCCAATTCTTCTTGAGGCAGGATGGTGCAAACGACGACAGGCACGTGACTCGTGAGAGGGTGTTCACGCAGACGTCCCAACAACTCCCATCCATCTATGCCGGGCAACATCACATCCAGCACGATGATCTGCGGGGATAGGTTTTGGGCCAACGGCAGCGCTTGTTCCGGATCGCGCACTCCCGTGAACTCGTAACGTGTGCCAGAGAAGTAGCGCTCAAACAGGAGCAACGCGTCGGCGTTATCGTCAATCACGAGGACGCGTACCCGCCGTTCGCCGATCGGCAGGTCAAACTGTGCGGTGATGATCTCTCTCTCGGTCGGCTTGAATGTGACCTTTAGATCACCCCCGAAGGCTTTGACGAGCTGGTGTGCTATCTCCGATCGCTCTTTCCATGGGTGGGTGTTGTCATTTTGATGAATCGCGGCCGAGCCTTGTTCAACGGTCGCGCGGAAGTGAATGTACAGAACCGGCAAGCTCACTTCAGCCGTGATGTGCACTCGCCCTTGCGGTGCAGATCGTGCTGAGAGGGTCAGAAGGTTCAAGAAGGCTTGGCGCAACAGCAGGAGTTGCCCTGTCAGGGGAGGAAGACCATCGGGAATTTGGCATCGCACCTCTACGGCGGACCTGCTTAGCATGGGCTTGGCGACCTGCAGGACATTTTGGATGAACTCGGCCACCTGGGTGGTTTCACTGGGTAGCGATTGGCGCAACCACGTAAGCTCTGCTTCCGGGCCTGCCAGCGTCTTGCTCTCTTCGGAGGGTGCCAACGTGCCTACGGAGGAGGGGGGCGCCCCCGCGTTTGGTGCTTTAGCCTCCAAGCCATATTCCTTCCAGAGGTAGTCGGCCAAGACGCGCTCCGCTAGCCGTTCCTGGCGACGCAACTGACGAATGCTCAACCCCAGATTGAGCGCGACCGTCCGTTGATCGGATTGCTCTATATAGCGATAAGCCAACACATGGTAAATGCGCCACGCGCCGGCATAGAACGGCACCCCCTCCTCTGGCTTCAAATGCTGAACCGCGTCCGTGATCAAGCGGCGCAAAACCGCCTGAGGATTGGCTCGCTTGTCAAGGCCAAAGAGGGCAATTAAGGGGCTACGCTGCAAGACGGCAGGATCGTATAGGTGGCGCAACGCCTTGCGCAACTCTATCAGAAAATGTTCTCGTGTAGGATCATGCCTGATGTCCGCCAAGTGTCCTCCTGATGACCTAAAAGTTCCCACAGGGGCTCGCTTTCACAGTATAATTAAACTAACTTAAACCAGCAACCTTAGGCTGGTGCGTTTTATCCTTTTCAATCTCCGGTTCTTGGTTTCACCCTTTCCTAAATGGCTCGTCCCTGCGGTTAC
>DAOTYP010000224.1:0-5883 GCA_034434975.1 Anaerolineae bacterium
AGAAAGGCCTGGCAGAAATCATCTACATGGCAGAAAAGATGTAGTAAACTATCCATGAGGGACTCCTCCGAGCACTGGAGTTTGTGTAACCCCAAGTTTACCCCGGCGGAGTCCCTTATCCCGAACTCACGTTAATTACGTTGCCCGACAGGTAGGCTACCGGATGACCGGAGGCTGGGGCCAGGGCGATCGGGCGACCAACGACCATTTCCGCCCGGTGGAGACCTTCGCCCAGCGATTTGACGAGATCCTCTCCGACATTCGGGCGATGGGCTTTGAGGCGGTGGACATCTGGACGGCCCATCTGCATTGGGCGTGGGCCACCGACGCCCACCTCGCGGCGGCGCGCGCACTGTTGGCCAAGCACCGGCTAGCCGTGCCTTCGTTGGCCGGCTACTTTGGCTCCAGCCGGGAGGAGTTTGAGGCGGCCTGTCGGCTGGCCGCGGCCCTGAACGCCAAAATCCTGGCAGGGATGACGCCGCTCGCGTGGGAGGACCGACCGTTTGTGGTGGCCACGCTGAAGAAGTACGGCCTGAAGTTGGCGATAGAGAACCATCCGGAAAAGACGCCGGAAGAGATGCTGGCGAAGATCGGCGACGGCGGCGACGGCGTCATCGGCACGACAGTGGACACCGGCTGGTATGGGACCCAGGGCTACGATGCGGCCAAGGCCATTGAGCGGTTGGGGCCGCACGTCTTCCACGTCCATCTGAAGGATGTTCTCGCGCCCGGCGCTCATCAGACCTGCCGTTATGGGCGCGGGTGCGTCCCTGTAGAGGCGTGCGTTCGCGCGTTGCAGCGGCTCGGCTACGAGGGGGCCTACGGCGTGGAGCACGAGCCGGAAGACTACGACCCCACGGAAGACTGCCGGGCCAACCTGGCGATGCTGCGCGGCTGGCTGGCCGCGTGAAGTTGAGTCGCAGACGTTCATCATAGGAGAGGAACCATGACTGCACGCAAGTTCAGGGTGGCGGTGGTCGGCTGCGGTAACATCGCGGGGCCGTATGCCGAGACGCTCAAACCATACCCGCAGATTGAGTTAGTGGGCGCGACCGACCTGATCCCCCAGCGCGCGGCCGAGTTCGTCGCCAAGTATGGGGGGAAGGTCTACGCCTCGTTGGATGAGGTACTGGCCGACGAGACGGTGGACGCGGTGATCAACCTGACCATCCACCACGCGCACGCCACCGTCATCGCCCAATGCCTGCGGGCGGGCAAGCACGTGCACAGCGAGAAGCCGTTGGCCCTGACCTATCCGGAGGCGAGGGCCCTGGTGGAACTGGCTGAGGCCAAGGGGGTGCGGCTGAGTTGTGCGCCCATCACCTTCATGGGCGAAGCCCAGCAGACGGCCTGGAAGATGATCCGAGAGGGTCGGTTGGGTCGGGTGCGGGTGGCCTATGCCGAGGTCAACTGGGGGCGCATTGAGGCGTGGCATCCTAACCCCCAACCCTTCTACGAGGTCGGCCCGCTCTTTGACGTGGGCGTCTATCCCCTGACCATCCTCACCGCGATCTTCGGCCCGGCGCGCCGGGCGACGGCCTATGGCGCGGTGTTGTATCCCGATCGGCGAACGAAGGACGGCGTCCCCTTCCATATCAGCACACCGGATTTCATCGTCGCGGCGGTAGAATTAGCCAGCGGCACGGTGGTGCGCCTGACAACGAACTTCTACGTGGGGCATCACAACAAGCAAAAGGGGATTGAGTTTCACGGCGACCTGGGCTCGCTCTACCTATCCAGTTTCCAGAATTTTGACGCCGAGGTAGAGTTCGCGGAGTACGGCAAGGCGTACGAGTCGGTGCCCTATGTGCGGGAACCGTACAAGGGATGCGAGTGGGGTCGCGGCGTCGTGGAGCTGAGCGAGGCCATCGCCGAGGGGCGCCCTCCGCGCGCGACGGGCGCACAGGCGGCCCATGTGGTGGAGACCTTGAACGCGATCGCCGCCTCGGCCAGGGAGGGGCGACCGGTGCCGATCCTATCGGATTTCCCGCCGCCGGCGCCGATGGCCTGGGCGATGTAAGATCATAGATGGCCGTGACACCCCTCTTCCTCGCTGGCGGGGAGGGGCCGGAAGGAGGGGGTAAATGGCTGAGCGACCTTTTGGCGCGGCCTTTTGGGCGATGCTGGAGACGTTGCATCGGGAAATAGAGGCCGTCTTGGCTGGGCTTCCTGGCGAAGCGTTAAATTGGCGGCCGACGGATAGGGCCAATTCGCTCTACGCGTTGGTCACCCATGCGGCAGGTGCGGAACGCTTCTGGTTGGGCGAGGTCGTCGGAGGGCAACCGCAGCGTCGGGACCGGGAGGCGGAGTTTCGCGCCTTCGGCTACGATGCGGAGGCGCTCTTGCGTGTGCTGGGTGAAGCGGGCGCCCTGAGCCGACAGGTGCTCACGGCCCTGCGGCCTGAATCCTGGGCGGAGCCGCGCGCGGCGCGCGGCCGGGAGTACACGGTAGGGTGGTGCGTCCTCCACACGATCTCGCACACCGCCCTCCACTTGGGGCATATGCAGCTCACCAGACAGCTGTGGGAGGCCGAGAACTTGCTATGAACCATCGCGAGCGGCTAGAGGCGACGATCCACGGGGAAAGGCCGGACCGGGTGGCCATCGCCCTCTGGCGACATTGGCCGGGCGACGACCAACGCGCCGAGGACTTGGCCGCGGCCGTCCTGCGCTTCCAGCGCGACTACGATTTTGACTTCATCAAGGTTACTCCCAGTTCCAGTTACTGTCTGGAGGATTGGGGGGTGCGCACGCGCTGGGTCGGCAATCAGGAAGGGACTCGGGAATACGTGCATCATCCTGTCAGCACGCCGGAAGATTGGGCGCGCCTTCCCGTCCTGGATCCGAGGCAGGGCGCGTTGGGCGAGCAGTTACGTTGCCTGGCGTTGGTGCGTGAGGGCGCGGAGGATACGCCTTTCCTGCCTACCGTCTTCAGCCCGTTGGCACAGGCCAAGAACTTGGTCGGAGGCGAGCGGTTGCTGGTCCACCTGCGGCAACACCCTGCTGCCCTCAAGGCGGGGCTGGAGACGATCACCGCGACTACGGTGCGCTTCGTGCGCGCGGCGCGACGGGCGGGGATCGCCGGCATCTTCTACGCGATCCAGCATGCCAACTACAGCCTTCTCTCGGAGGCGGAGTATCGGGAGTTCGGGCGGCCTTATGACCTGCGCATCCTGGAGGCTGCCGCTGAGGGGACGTGGTTCAACCTGTTGCACCTGCACGGCGGCGATGCCATGTTTGACGTGGTGGCCGATTATCCGGTGCAGGCCATCAACTGGCACGACCGCGAGACGCCGCCCAGCCTGGCTCAGGCATTGGGACGCACGCGTGCCACGCTGTGCGGCGGCATTGACCGGACCGAGGTGATGTTGAGGGGGTCGCCCGACGAGGTGCGGGCGCAGGTGGCCGACGCCATCCAGCAGACGGGCGGGCGGCGGCTGATCATCGCCACGGGTTGCGTCATCCTGATCACCTCGCCGACGGCCAACATTTGGGCCGCGCGCGAGGCGGTCAACCCTTGAGGTGTTCTTCTTTCTGACATGGCTTGGGAGATGAATTACTGCCCCGTGTGCGGGCATGCCTTGGTGGATAAAGAGATGTTCGGCAGGATGCGCCGCGTCTGCCCGGCCTGTGGCTTCGTCTTCTTCCGCGATCCCAAGGTCGCGGTGGGCGTGTTGGTGGAGGAAGGCAGGCGGGTGCTTCTGGTGCGGCGCGCGGTCGTGCCGAAGGTAGGCTGGTGGGCGTTGCCCGCGGGCTACATGGAGGCCGATGAGGAGCCACAGGAGGCGGCGCGGCGCGAGGTGCGAGAGGAGACCGGCCTAGAGGTAGAGGTCACGGGGCTGATGGATGTCCTGCCTGTTGCCACCCACAACGGGCGAGGGGTCCTGATCGTCTATTGGGCGCGGCCGGTCGGCGGGGAACTCCGACCGGGCGACGATGCCAGCGAGGTCCGCTGGTTTACCGCCGAGGAACTCCCTGCCGACCTGGCCTTTGAGAGCACCCTCATGGCGCTGGCCCGTTGGCGAAGCAAACGCCGGAACTGAACGACCGAGATCGCGATGAGGCCGTTTGATTCACCGATGCCCTTTATCCGACGTGGTCGGCAGACGGAGACGCCGCGTCCACCGACCTGGGTCGTGTTGACGCTCCTCGTCTTGCTGACCGGGGTCACCAAGGCGGCTTTGGCCGGCCTGCCTCGCGTCATCCGTTGGGATGAGCCCGACTACGTGTTCATGGGCCGCAACTTTTGGACGGGCAAGGGGCTTCTCAACGCCGGCGTTCCCGATCTGCATTCCGCGCCGATGTTGGCGGTCCTCTCCGGCCCCTTCAACCTCTTGTCTGACAATCCGGAGGCGGGAACCTCGGCCGTCTTCGTGGTCTGCGGTGCGCTTCTCCCTTTGCCCTTGTACCTTCTGGGCCGCGACCTGTACGGTCGTCGGGCCGGGTTAGCGGCGGCGTTCATGGCTGCCGTCATCCCTGCGTTGCTAGCCGCGTTCCTGTATTGGGGCAGCCTGACCGAGCCGCCTTATCTCCTCTTTTTAGCGTTGGCACTGGCGTTGGCCTGGCGCGCCCTCGCCGGGAAGGGTTTGTGGTACGCGGCAGGGGCGGGGATCGGCTTTGGCCTAACCTATCTGACACGTCCGGAGGGGGTTACCTACATCGTTTGGTTCGCGGGCCTTCTCCTGCTGGCCGGTTGGGTGCGTCGCCGACCTCTCCGTTGGCGCTCCTTGTTCGCGGGCGTTCCGGCTGCGGTGGTGGCGGTGGCGGCCTTTGTGGCGACGGCCAGCCCTTACCTCATCTATCTGCACCGTCATACCGGTCGCTGGCTCCTCAGCGGCAAGGTGGAGATCACGATCCAGATCGGCACGGCGGTCCTGGCCAACGACTACGCCGAGTACGATCGCGTCGTCGCCAGCCTGGACGATCAAGGGGAGATCATGTGGTTCTCCACCCGTCGTTTCGGCCCTGGCCTTTTGTCAACCATCGCTGCCGATCCCGCCTACTATCTGTGGCGGATTCGGCGCAACGCCTACCTGGCCGCGCGGGCGCTTTTGGACGCCTACTATCTGCCGATCTGGCTCATCGCCCTCGTCTTTTATGGCTGGTGCGCGCGCCCGTGGGATCGTGCTCGCCTGGGTCGGGAGGCCTTCCTGCTTCTAGGGCCTGCGCCGCTCCTCTCTTTTACCCTGTTCCACATAGAAGAGCGCTTCCTGGCGCCGATGCTCCTGTTCGCCGCGCTGTGGGGTGGGCACGGCTTGAGCCTCTTGATAGACTGGTTGGAGAAGACCTGGGCCCAAGTCTCGGCGCAGGGCGAGTTGGGGCCGCGGGCGCGGTTCTGGGCGACGGCGCTCCCCGTCGCGGCCGTCTTGCTGCTGAGCGCGTTCACCACGGCGGGCCTGGTGCCGCGCGGGATCAGGAGCCTGAACTTTGCCGAGAAGGAGGCCGGGCTTTGGCTGCGCGCCTATCCGGAGCCGGGCGCGATCATGTCGCGCAACGGCGCGATCCCCCTCTACGCCGGGCGCGAGTGGGTGCCTTTCCCCCGTGCGCCTTTAGAGGAAGCGTTGGCCTACGGCCGGGCACGGGGGGCGCGCTTCCTGGTGATAGACTCGTGGGAGGCGACGGCGGTGCGGCCGTTTCTCTCCGCCTTGGCCCAGCCTGACAAAGGGCCACCGCCACCGGGCCTGCGCTTCCTGACAAGCCTCACCAAGAGCGGCCATACCGCCTACGTGTGGGAGATAACGGAATGAGGGGGCGCCGGGGCCTAATGGGTGCACAGCGAGGCGAACGGCGTGCCGTCGTGGTAGAGGTTGGCCGCGGCGTAAACGGGCCAAAAGGTGACATCAAAGGCCAAGGCTAAAGGTTCGGCAAACACTGGTGGTTCCAC
>DAOTYP010000225.1:0-1622 GCA_034434975.1 Anaerolineae bacterium
AACGGTCCACGCCGGCGTTGGCGCAGATGAGCCCCAATCGCTCCTCTACGATGATCGTCCCCGGCTTGAGACGCACGATCTCCTTGGTTTCATCCAGGATGACCTGCACGTGGCGCGGGTCTTTGCCCAACGTCGTGGCCAGTTCCCTGGCCTTCTCCGAGGGCGTCACGTCGACCAGGTGCACGGCGCGGCCCTCCGCCTTGCTCACGATCTTCTGCGCGACGACCAGGATATCGCCATCCTGCAGGTGGAGCCCGCCTCGTTCCAACCCCTGCAGGATGAGGTCCGCCAGATCATCGCCGGGCCGCACCAGAGGGATGCCAGGCAGCGCGGTCAGGGTCATTTGCGTCAGTTCCATACTCTCCCTTTCCGGACGCCCCTTCACCCCGGCACGCCCGTGAAGCGGATGCCGGCCCCGCGCACCTTGTAGCGGATGTTCAGATGAATGAGCACCGAGGTCAACGCCTCGGCCACCGCCGAGTTCTCCACGGGGCCGCCGTCAAAGGCGCGCATCCCGGCCAACTCCGCCAGGCGGATCACCGTTCGCTTCGCTTCCTTGTCGTTACCGCAGACCAGCACATCGCAGTCAATCGGCCCCTCCGCGTCGTGCAGCAGCGTCTCCGAGATGTTTTGGAAGGCGGAGACCACCCGCACGCCCTCTCCCAAGAACTGTTGCGCCTCCTGTGCGGCCGAACCTGCGGGGGGCAACTTCACCCGCCGCACGTTCTCCGGGTCCAAAGGAACGGTAACGTCCACCAGCACCTTTCCGGCCAACGCCTCTTTGACCTGCGCCAGCGTGCTCAAGTGGGCCGCGTAGGGCACGGTCAACACCACGATCTCGCCTTGTGCCGCCGCGTCCAGGTTCCCCAGCCCTTTGATGGCTTCTCGTCCTAACTTGGCGTTCAACTCCGCAGCCACGCGCTCCGCCTTCGCTGGGTCGCGCGAGCCGATGAGGACGCGCAGGCCGGCCTTGGCCCAGCGCAACGCCAGGCCCGTCCCTTCTTTGCCCGTGCCTCCCAAAATGGCGATGGTGCCGATGTCGGTCATGCTGTCAACCTCCGTTGTAGGATGATGGGTCGGGGTCATCTAGCGGGATGTGCCTTCTGCCGCGCCAAAGGGCAACCAACCCCGGCGGCAGGAAGGTGAAGGAAACGCCGATCAGGTGGATGGCCTTGACGTCTATCACGTGCCAGTACCAAGGCCACAGGACATCGTAGATGACGGTGCTCGCCAGGCCCGTCCAGCAGAAGACCAGCACGGTCGTCCTCTCTCGCGGGCCTAAGCACGCAGCCAGCGGCAACACCCACAGGAGATACCAAGGGTGAAATTGCATGGCCGCGAAGACCAGGTAGCCCAGCAGGGCGAGGTAGCCCGCGCGGACGGCCTGACGCGCGTCGGCCGGGCGACGGCGCAAAGCCCAAAGGTAGGCCAGGGCGAAGAGGAGCAAAACGGTGAAACGCCCGACGGCGAAGGCTTCCTTCGCCCCGAGCGCCGGCCGCAGGAGAAGGATCAGGAGCGCGGCCGGGGAATAGGTAGCGCCGCTGGTCGCCTCGCGCACCGCCCAGTCCTCCCAGCCGGGCCACACGGGAAGCCAGGCCGCGATGAGCAAAGCGGCCAGGAGC
>DAOTYP010000226.1:0-2392 GCA_034434975.1 Anaerolineae bacterium
GAATAGGCTCCCGATGACCCAACGCACGCGTTCAACGATCGGTGATGCAGCGTAATCTTCCACTGGTGGCCCCCAGCCAAAATGCAGAAAAAGAGGTGGGCGAAGGCTTCTCTGACCAGGTTCCGTCGCCGCACCTTGACGAGGGGGATACCCCCGTGTTTAGGGCAAGGCACGCGCTTCAGCCAGCGATGGGGGAGACCATACGATGGCCCTCAGCCGAGGCAGCCAACGCCGTATGCCCGAGAGGGCCGAGGTTGTCTGGTCCGCCGGGGCGGCCGCTGCCGGCTGTGGTGAAGGCTCTAGGACTAGGTAGAGGGTCTCTGCGGGAGCGGGGGCGGCGAAGCCCAATTCCCCTGCACGCCGGGAAACCCACCTCAGGTCTTCCCAGGACGCGATCTCTCTGACCAACTGCGCGTTGCGTTGCTCCAGCTCTATCTCGCGCTGCCGCAACTTGCGTATTCGTTGGCGAGCGGCCTCCGTCTGGCTGGATTGATACAAGCAGAGCAGGGTGAGCAGGCAGAGGAGCAGGACTCCCCAGACCAGCCAGGATGCGGAACGGTTTTGCGCCGCCGCGGCGGCGCTACGTCGTTGCCAGGGGAGCGTGGGCAGAGGCATGGGTTCTATCATGGGACCTGTTGCCGCAGCAGGGGGCGCGGACCCCTAGATGCGTTCTGCGACCCGCAGTTTGGCGCTGCGGGCGCGCGGGTTAGCGGCGACCTCGTCCGCCTTAGGCGTGATCGGTTTGCGGGTCAGAATCCGTAACGTCGCTCGGTGGCCGCAGGCGCAGGTCGGCGCGTCGGGCGGACAAATGCAATTCTGCGCCTCACGGCGCATGAAATCCTTGATGATCCGATCTTCCAGGCTGTGGAAGGTGATGATAGCCAACCGACCTCCGGGAGCCAGAAGGTTGAGCGCCTGGGGTAAGGCGCGTTCCAACATCCCCAATTCGTCGTTGACGGCGATGCGCAGGGCCTGAAAGGTGCGCGTGGCCGGGTGGATGCCGCGCCAGCGTCCGCCCATCACGGCCAAGATCGCTTCCACGAGCTCCGTGGTGGTGCGGAGGGGGCGGCGCACGACGATGGATTGGGCGATGGGCCAGGCGCGATGCTCTTCGCCGTAGCGGAAAAGGATCTCGGCCAGTTCGCGGCGCGGCAGTTCGTTCACCAATTGCGCCGCCGTCGTCGGATTGGCGGGGTTGAACCGCATGTCCAACGGGCCTTCGGTCTGAAACGAGAAGCCGCGGGATGGGTCGGCCAGTTGGTCAGACGAGAACCCCAGGTCAAGCAAGATGCCGTTGACGGCGCGGAAGCCATGCGCTTCTGCCACCTGCGCCAGGTTGTCAAAGTTGGCATGTACGCATCGGCAACGGTCACCGAACATGGCGAGCCTGGCGCGGGCCCGTTCGGTCGCGCTGGGGTCGGCATCCAGCCCCAAGAGGCGCCCGTTCGGCGCGGAAGCGCGCAGCAAAGCCTCCGCATGACCACCCCCGCCCAAGGTCGCGTCAATGTAAGATCCGCCGGGCCGCGGGGCCAGCGCCGCGATCACCTCGTTCAAGAGCACCGGGCGATGCAGCGTGCCTTGAGAGGGTGTGCTCAAATGCCGAGTGTGGCCCAGTCCTCGGTCGTCAACTGATCGCTTTGTTGCCGTTCGTCCCAGGTGTGGCTGTCCCATATTTCCAGGTGAGTGTCCTGTCCGACGATCAGAACCTCGTTGCCGAGGCCAGCCCATTCCCGCAAGTCTTGTGAGATCAGGATGCGTCCTTGCCGATCGGGGACCAACCCTTCGGCGTAGGCGAAAAGGTGGCGTCGCAGCCGAACCGCGCGCGGCTCCCCTAAGGGAAGGTTGCGCACGCGTTCTCTGAGTTCTTCCCACCTTTCCGCGGTGAACAAGAAAAGGCAACGATCAGAGCCCCGTGTCACCACCACGCCAGAGGCGAGGGGGCCTCTGAGCTTCGCTGGCAAGGTTAGGCGGCCTTTCGCGTCTATCGTGTGACGGAAGCGGCCTATGAATGCCTCGTTGATCGGTGGCACTGGAACCCTCGTCGGGGAGAGGGCGAGTGAGGGATCTTCTCCGCGCGACGCGTGGGCGTCGGACCAGCGCGGTGCCAGCATCTCCATCGTAGCACAGGGTTAGTACTGATGCACTAGTACTTTGGTACCCCTCCCCTCACTGTTTCAACCACTTTCTCCCCTTTTCACCCACTTCATGGGGATTATAACGCACTTTTCCACCCTTGTCCAGCAGCGCGAGGGCCGGACGGCTTTTTTTAAGGTGCTTTTTAAGGAGGGTGGGGAAGCGACCTTGGCAGATCCCCTATCGGTAGCGGTAGAGGCTGTATCGGCCACATGATGTTGGAGATCATCACGTCGCGCGCCGTCGGTGAGCCAACGGC
>DAOTYP010000227.1:0-7052 GCA_034434975.1 Anaerolineae bacterium
TGGGCCCGCGCCCGCGCGATGGCCGGAGCCAGTTCCGTCTGACGGGTCACGCGCAAGCCAAGGATGCCATAGGCTTCGGCCAGTTTCACGAAGTCCGGCTGAAGCAGAGGGGTCGCCACGTAGCGCCGATCATACATCAGTTCTTGCCACTGCCGCACCATGCCCAGGAAGCCGTTGTTGATGATTGCGATCTTGACGTCCAGTTTCTCCTGAACGATGGTGGCCAACTCCGGTATGCTCATCTGGAAGCCGCCGTCCCCTACCACGCACCATATCTCCTCATCGGGCCGGGCAAACTTTGCCCCCATGCTAGCAGGCAAAGCGAAACCCATCGTGCCCAAGCCGCCGCTGGTGATCAGTTGCCTGCGGCGGTCGTGGCGGAAGTACTGAGCCTCCCACATTTGATGCTGCCCCACGTCGGTCGTTACCAGTATGGAGCCCCCTGTTACCCGCCACAGTTCGCGCATGACGTGAGGAGCCAGGAGGACCTCGTCAGGGAACTCCTGGTGAATGATATCGCGGGCGCGCACGTCCTTTCGCCATTCTTCAATTTGGGCCCACCACTCGCCGTGCCCTCGCGACTCCACGAGCGGTAGGAGTTGCTTGAGCACCGCTTTGGCATCGCCGACGATCCCCACGTCTGCCGGCACATTCTTGTTGATCTCGGCTGCGTCAATGTCCACGTGGATCACTTGCGCGTGGGGTAGGTAACTGGCCAGGTTGCCGGTTACGCGATCGTCAAAACGCATGCCGATGGCGACGACCAGGTCGGCATTTTGGATCGCGAGGTTTGTGTAGGCTTCGCCATGCATGCCCATCATCCCTAAGCACTTGGGATGCGATTCCGGGATGGAGGAGATCCCCAGCAACGTGGTGGCTACCGGCGCGTCGCATCGCTCCGCCAGTGCCATCAATTCGTCCTCCGCGCCGGAGATGATGATGCCATGTCCGGCCAGGATCACCGGGCGCTGGGCGGCGTTGATGAGCGCGGCGGCCTTACGAACCTGCTCCGGTGAACCGGACGGTTGGGGTCGGTAGCCGGGCAGGCGCACAGGCTCGGTAGGATAAACGAACTCCGTCTGCGCGATCTGGACATCCTTAGGCACGTCTATAAGGACGGGGCCCGGGCGGCCGGTGCGCGCGATGTGAAACGCCTCGCGGATCGTTCGGGCCAAGTCCTCCACGCGGGTCACCAGGAAATTGTGCTTCGTGATGGGTAAAGTAACGCCCGTGATGTCAGTTTCTTGAAAGGCGTCCGTACCGAGGGCTTTGGTAGGCACCTGGCCGGTGATGGCCACGATGCTGGAAGAATCCATCATCGCGGTGGCTAAGCCGGTCGTGAGGTTGGTAGCACCGGGGCCCGAGGTGGCCATGCAGACGCCGACCTTCCCCGAAGCGCGGGCATATCCATCGGCCATGTGGGCTGCGTTTTGCTCGTGGCGCACAAGGACGTGATGAATCTGGGGGTACTTGGACAAGGCATCGTAGGTCGGGAGGATGGCTCCGCCGGGAAAGCCAAACAAGACCTCTACTCCCTCCCGGAGAAGGGATTCCCAGATGATCTCTGCACCAGTGAGCTGCATATTTCGCCTCCTATCACGGGGTATAAGCGACCGTCATCCAATCCGTTTCTGATACGAAAAAGCCCCATGCGCACGAGGCCAAAGGCCACGCGCAGGGGCTCCCTTGCCGGGCGGCATCATGCCGTGAGATGCAAAAGTACCGCCGGCGCTTGCGACGCTGCAGGGCCGACAAATTAAGAACCCTCCCGGTTGGGAGGGTCCTGAGCGTCGTTGCTTGCGTAGTTTGATTCTACCTGGCCCGATTCCCAACCGCGACTGGCTCCTTGCGCAGAGCAAGGAGCTCAACAAGGACCAGGCTAATAATCAAGCCGGTCAAGGAAGAGAGAATGTCGAGCCAGAAGACGTACTGCACGATTAACCTCGTCAAACCTTACATCGTCCAGAAGTATAACAGAAATTCCGCGATATGTCAATAGGACCACAGTATTTTTTAAGGTTTTCGGGGCCTCATCTGCCCTATTCACAGGGGCCTTTCAAGGGACGTATTTGACCCACACGGGATCCCAAGCATTGTAAGTTCCGTCGGTCAACTGGCGGAGGTTGGTCCCATCTGCGTTCATCACCCAGATCTGCCGGATACCCGTACGGTTGGACATGAAAGCGATCTGGGTGCCATCGGGCGACCAAGTGGGGTGGTGATCCCATTCCCACGTGTTCTTGGTTAAGCGGCGGGGCTCACGCCCATCTAGGCCTACTACGTATATCTCGTCGTTGCCGCTCTCGTTGGAGACGAAGGCTACCAGGTTCGCCACAGGCGACCAGGCAGGCGCCCACGCTGTGCCGCTACCGAAGAAGGTGAGCGGGCGTGCGAGGCGATGAAGGCTATCGTAATAAAAGATCTGCACGCGCCGATTACTATCTGCCGCCGAGTAGGCCTTAAGGGTTTGGTCGCCAGAGAAAGCCTCGCGCTGCTCCGACACGGTGTATGGCCATCGGCTCGTCAACTGTGCCACGCCTGAACCATCGGGGTTCATGGCGTAGGCTTCCACGCGGCCCGTCAGATCGGACAAAAAGAGGATCTTACCTAGCAAGACGCGCGGGAAGACGGGCTCCGTCGGTGCAGGACGGGGCGTGGGAGCGGTATTGCGAGGGAGATCCTTCAACGCGATCAGAACCGGAGTCGGAGTCGGCCGCGGCGTGTTGGTAGCGGTTACGACCCAGGGCGGTATGGGCGTCGCCGTGCCCGTCGTCATCGCGATGGCTGTCGCCAGGCGTTCACGCGCGATCCTGGTCTCGGCATTCGCGGGCGTGGGTGTATTGGTGACGACGATAGGCTCAGGTGTGAAGGTGGCCGTAACGAGGTTGACGGGGGTCGGTGTCGGCGGCCCCAACCGCAATACCTGCTCGGTCTCCCGCGCCGCGATCATAGCCGCTTCAAAGATGTCCTTGGGCCGCGGCCTCGGCGTGACGATGTAAGGAGTCCAGGTTGGAGTCCGGGTGGGCGTGCGCGTCCGGGTCGGGGTGCGCGTGCGCGTGGGGGTTGCGGTCGGCGAGGCCGTGGGGGTAGAGGTGGGCGAGGCAAGATCTTCGGGAGGCATGGGCGTTTCCCAAGGCGCTACCTCTGTGGAGACCGTGGCCAACTTCTCTGCGGGCGTTGCGGTGAGCACCGGCGGGACGTTGGTAGGCAGAAACTCTACAAGGAGGATCGCAAACAAGACCGGCGCTGCCACCAGAAGCGCCTTGAGAAACCAGGTTACAAACCGCAACCACGGCGAGGTCGCCATGAAACTACCTCACTAAGCGTGCTCTACATGCTTTCATTTTACACAGGTAGCCGTCTGCTGTCAATGCTGTTTCCTCACGATCTGCCGTCGCCGACGCTCTTTGCATTAGGTCAGGCCGTCGATGCCGTCGGATTTGACTAAATCTTCAGCCTCGTTTAGAATTTGTTTTCGGCGTTTCGTGAGAAACGAGGAGGCAGACGTGTTTGATGCGCTCACGGAGAAGCTGCAGCAAATCTTTGATCGGCTAGCGTCTCGCGGCAAGTTAAGCGAGGCCGATGTAGACGCGGCGTTGCGCGAGGTTCGGCTGGCGCTTTTAGAGGCGGATGTCAACTTTAAAGTCGTCAAGGAGTTCCTGGCCCGTGTACGAGAGCGGGCTGTGGGCGCGGAGGTGGCGCGAAGCCTGACACCTGCTCAACAGGTTATCAAGATCGTTCATGAGGAACTGATCAAGACGCTAGGTGAACCCGCGCGGCTCAATTTGTCGGGACAACCTCCTCATGTGATCATGCTGGTAGGTCTTCAGGGCTCCGGTAAGACGACCACGGCGGCCAAGTTAGCCTTACAATTACGGAAGAACGGTCAACGGCCCTTGCTCGTGGCCGCGGATACTTACCGGCCCGCAGCCGTTACACAGCTGGAGGTTCTAGGCAAGCAACTGGATATCCCGGTGCACAGCGAGGGCACGCGAGTTCCTCCTCCTGTCATTTGCGCCAATGCCCTTCGTCGGGCGCGCGAGGCGGCCTATAGCGTCGTGATTTTGGACACCGCTGGTCGGATGCAGATCAACGATGAGATGATGGCCGAATTGGAGGAGGTGAAGGCTAAGACCCATCCGCGTGAGATATTGTTGGTGGCGGATGCGATGACCGGGCAAGATGCCGTGCGGGTGGCCGAGGGTTTCCATCAGCGGGTTGGTCTGACGGGGCTGATTTTGACGAAGGTGGACGGCGACGCGCGCGGGGGCGCGGCCATCTCTATGCGGGCGGTGACCGGCGTGCCCATCAAGTATTTGGGCGTAGGCGAGAAAATGGACGCGCTGGAGCCCTTTCATCCGGACCGCCTCGCCTCGCGCATCCTGGGGATGGGCGATATCCTGAGCCTCATAGAGAAGGCTGAGGGCGCGATGGATCAGCGGCAGGCACTGCTCGCGGCGCAACGGCTGCAAAAGGGCCAGTTTGACCTGGATGATTTCCTGAAGCAGCTGCGTGAGATCAGGAAGCTGGGGCCGCTAAGCCAGTTGTTGGAGATGGTGCCCGGCCTTTCCAGGCTGGGTAAAGAGGTATCGCCTGAGGTTACCGATAAGCAGTTTAAGATGATTGAGGCGATCATCAGCTCCATGACGTTGGAGGAGCGTCGTCATCCGGAGATCCTCAACGCGAGCCGCAAGCGTCGCATTGCTCGCGGCTCAGGAACGGACGTTCAGGCGGTCAACTCTTTGCTGATTCAGTTCCGACAGATGCAGCGGATGATGAAAGAGCTGGGCCGCGGTCGTGGTCGCGGCTTGCTTTCCATGTTCCGCTAAGAGAGCAACACCTTTAGAGCAACACCTTTGTAGGAAGGAAATCATGGTACGCATTCGGTTGCGCCGTCAGGGCGCGAAACATCAAGCAACCTATCGTTTGGTCGTGGCGGAGTGTCGCACTCCCCGTGATGGGCGCTTCATTGAAAACATCGGCTACTATAACCCGCGCAGTGAACCGGAGGAGATGCAAGTGGATGTGGAACGAGCCCGCTATTGGCTGAGCGTCGGCGCGCAGCCAAGCGAGGCGGCAAAGCGTCTGTTGGCAAAGGCGGGCGTTTTCGGCGCCGGCCCGTCCTCCGGCTAGGCCATCAAGACTCAGCGGAGGAAGCCTGGCCCTCCGCGCGGGCGCCCAGGAATCGCCACGCGGCTGAGAGGCTGTCTTTTGCCAGGAACTCTGGCACTGATTGGGGCGCCGTCGTATGCCGGCAATAGGGGTCGGTTTCATATGAAAGAGTTAGTGGAATTCATGGCTAAGTCGCTGGTGGATGATCCTTCGCAGGTGAGGGTGGAAGAGAGCGAGGGAGCCGATGGCATCGTTTTGGCTTTGCACGTTGCCCCGGGGGACATGGGAAGGGTGATCGGCAAGGGGGGACGGGTTGCCAACGCCATGCGGATCCTACTTCGTGTCGCTGCCGTTCGCCAGGGGAAGCGGGTAACGCTGGAGATCGTGTGAGCCAGCGTTACGTCCGAGAGCAAAAATGATGTTTTGCCGTTTCTTCAATGCAGTGGTATTCTCTGAGGTTAAGGCGGAGCATCATCTCCCTACCCTGATAATCTGAGCGCGCCAACCAAACAACTTCGGCTACAGAGAGTGAGCGGTTTCTTCTCTAATAGGCCCCGCATTTACTTCTGGAGATCACTTCGTGGATGGTCGGGCGGATATTCGCCACAGTCTTGATAGTTATGGTTGTTTCGGTAGGGGCCTATGTCGAACTCTTGGCGGTAGGTATGCCCCCACAGGTCGTATTCTATAGCTTTGATCCACTCGTCTCGTTCAAGAGGGAATACCAGCCAAGTCCAGCCTTTCGCCTCACCGGGTAATATGGCGGGCTGAACATATTTTGACCTGTCACGGCCTACCCACATCCACGATTCAGTATCTACCCTCTCCTGTACACCGTTCGTGATAATCCATCGTGTCGGTTTCCACCAGCGCTCAATGGTCTGGTCTCTGCTTAGATTGGTGATAAACATGTCCACCTGGAAGCTGCGATAGCCCCAAATCGGCTTGCTATCCCGATACCAGATTCTCTTTTGACACTCGTAGTGTGGGTTGAGATATTCAATCTTGGCTAAGGTCGTAGTGGGTCCGGCAGTAGCCGTCGGTGAGCGACGAATCGTACTTGGCATTCGGCTAGGGCTCGGAGTGTAGGACGGAGAAGGTGTGTGGGTAGGAGTGACCGTCGGAGTCGGCGTCTCGGTTGGCCTCGGTGTTGCTGTGCTCGTTGGCGTCCAAGTGAACGTAGGCAACGGCGTGTTGGTAGGACTTGGTGAAGGCGTTGATGTGCTAGTAGGTGTGGGCGTGTCCGTCGGAATAGATGTAGCCGTAGGAGCCTGAGCCGTTATCGTGGCAATGACAGCCATTGCGATGGCTGTCACAGAGGCTGGCATATTGGGAGGCGGGGTGGTTCTCGCGCCACAGCTGGTTAGGGTCATGATGACGATGGTAGTACACAACCAATGAAAAGCTTTCATCGTGTCAGCCTTTTGTGCCCATTCTAGTTGTTCCTCTCATTTCTGACCCCGGCTGCTAGCCGTGAACCAGAAGGCCAATGTCAAGGCTATCACACCAAGGATGGTCATGCTGGCCCGATCATAGAGTTGCGAAGCCTGCATGGCAGATTTAGCATCACCGATACCCATGCAAGCGTCCAACATCGCGCCAGTGACGACAAAGACGACGAAAAGAGACCAGGTAGCGCGCATTCTCTTCCTTAGCCGGTTGGGATTAGATTTCAGTTACCGTTTTATCATTTCTCCATATTGCCATGCTACAATATCTGTCAAAACGGTTCTCATCTAGTCGTTGCATCCACTGATGTGTCAAATTGCTTGCCTGTCGCTACATGTGCTCCTTGCCGTGCCGTCGGTGCGGTTCGCGGCCTGCACGTCCAACAGGAAGTCGCGCAGGTCGCGAGAGAGGGCATCGGGGCGCAGGATTTTAAGGAAAGTCCGCGTCGGCTCGTTGGGGATTTTCACCGTGTCCCTCCGCGTGCACGGAAG
>DAOTYP010000228.1:0-7217 GCA_034434975.1 Anaerolineae bacterium
GCCGCCCAGGTCGCGGATGTACTGGCTGCCGATGTTGCTCGTCATGATGACCAAGGTGTTCTTGAAATCCACCGTCCGCCCGTGGCCATCGGTCAGCCGCCCGTCGTCCAAGAGTTGCAGGAGGACGTTGAAGACCTCCGGGTGGGCCTTTTCTACCTCGTCAAAAAGGATGACGCTGTAGGGCCGGCGTCGCACCGCCTCGGTCAACTGGCCGCCTTCCTCGTAGCCCACATAGCCCGGCGGCGCGCCGATGAGCCGCGCGACGGTGTGGCGCTCCTGGTACTCCGACATGTCAATCCGGATCATCGCGTCTTCATCGTCAAAGAGGAATTCGGCCAGCGCTCGCGCCAGTTCCGTCTTGCCCACGCCGGTTGGCCCCAGGAAGATGAAGGAGCCGATGGGGCGTCGCGGGTCTTGCAGGCCTGCGCGCGCTCGCCGCACCGCGTTGGACACCTTAGAGATCGCCTCCTCCTGCCCCACGACGCGCGAGGCCAGGCGCTCCTCCATGTGGAGCAACTTCTGCACCTCGCCTTCCATCAGGCGGGAGACGGGGATGCCAGTCCACTTGGCGACGATCTCGGCCACGTCCTCTTCGCTCACTTCCTCTTTCAGCATCCGCTTATCGCGTTGCAATTCCCGCAGCCGCTCCTCCTGCTCTCGCAACTTGCGCTCCAGGCCGACCAGGGTGCCGTACTGCAGTTCGGAAGCCCGATTGTAGTCCACACGACGCTGCGCCTGCTCTATCTCCAGTTTGACCTGCTCAATCTGTTCTTTCGTGCGGCGGATCTCCTGAATGGCCTCCTTCTCCAACTGCCAGTGGGCGCGCATGTGCGCGGCTTGTTCTTGTGCCTCCGCCAGTTCGCGCTCCAACCTTTCCAGCCGCTCTTGGCTTGCCTTGTCGGTTTCTTTCTTCAAGGCCTGGCGTTCAATCTCCATTTGCATGATGCGCCGCTCCACTTCGTCCAGTTCCGAAGGGAGGCTATCAATCTCCATGCGGAGTTTGGATGCCGCCTCGTCAATCAAGTCTATCGCCTTGTCGGGCAGGAAGCGGTCGGAGATGTAGCGATGGGAAAGCACCGCCGCCGCGACCAACGCTGCATCCTGAATGCGCACGCCGTGGTGCACCTCGTACCGCTCTTTGAGTCCCCGCAGGATGCTGATCGTATCCTCTACGGTCGGCTCATCCACCATGACCGGCTGGAAGCGCCGCTCCAGCGCGGCGTCTTTCTCTATGTGTTTGCGGTACTCGTCCAGCGTGGTCGCGCCGATGGCATGGAGTTCGCCGCGCGCGAGCATCGGCTTCAGCATGTTGGACGCGTCCATCGCGCCCTCCGCCGCGCCCGCGCCGACGACCGTGTGCAGTTCGTCAATGAAGAGAATGACGCGCCCCTCCGCTTCGGCGACCTCTTTGAGGACCGCCTTGAGCCGCTCCTCAAACTCCCCGCGATACTTGGCCCCGGCGATGAGCGCGCCCAGGTCCAGCGCGACGATGCGCTTGTCTTTCAACCCCTCGGGCACATCCCCGCGCACGATGCGCTGCGCCAGCCCTTCCACGATGGCCGTTTTACCCACGCCCGGCTCACCGATGAGGACGGGGTTGTTCTTGGTGCGCCGTGAAAGGATCTGGATCACGCGGCGGATCTCATCGTCGCGCCCGATCACGGGATCTAATTTGCCCTGGCGTGCCAGTTGCGTCAGGTCGCGGCCGTATTTCTCCAAGGCCTGGTAGGTCGTCTCCGGGTTGGGCGTCGTGACGCGCTGGGTGCCGCGAATGCTCGTCAGCACGTGCAGGATCCGTTCGCGGCTGATCCCTGCCGAGGCCAGCAACCTCGCCGCCTCGCCCCCGGCCCGATCCGTCAACGCCATGAGGAGATGCTCGGTAGAGACGTACTCATCTCGCATGGCTTCGGCCTCGGCCTGGGTCTTCCTGAGGACCTCTTGCAGCGCGGACGACAGACCGACCTGCACCGTTGCGCCGTAGGCGCGCGGCTTCCTGCCCAGCACTTCGGCCACCTGCGCGGCCAGGCGACGGGGATCGCCGCCCAGTTTCTGTACCACCTGCGGCACCACGCCGTCCGTTTGGTGCAAGAGCGTCAGGAGCAGATGCTCCGGCTCTATCTGGCTATGGTTGTATTGCGAGGCTTGCTCCTGAGCCTCCAGGAGGGCCTCCTGCGCCTTTTGCGTGAACCGATCCAGCCTCATATGCTGCCTCCTTAACCCTCGTCAACTTCGTGCTCATTCCATCCTGACAACCTGCCATCTGACAGCTTACCATGCATTATTGTCATCTGCTCGCGTTAGAATTCTACTTGCGCAACGCTAGAGAAACGTTAGAATTCGGCCCAGGGCCCGAACGACGAAAAGGGCGCTCCGCCGGAAGGGTCCGACGAACGCCCTTTTTACCGATGAGGAGGCCCTGTCGCGCTTACGCGGCGAGGCGGAAGCCCCGCAGCCGCAAAGAGTTGGTGACCACGAAAACGGAACTGAAGGCCATCGCGCCGGCGGCGATGATGGGGCTCAAAAGTCCCAACGCGGCGATGGGGATGCCCAGCGTGTTGTAGAAGAAAGCCCAGAACAGGTTTTGTTTGATGGTGCGCATCGTCCCGCGCGAGAGCGCGATGGCGCGCTCTACGCCGCGCAGGTCGCCGCTGATCAGGGTGATGTCGGCGGTTTCCATGGCGACATCGGTGCCGGTGCCGAGGGCGATCCCCACGTCGGCCTGGGCCAGGGCCGGCGCATCGTTGATGCCGTCCCCCACCATCGCCACCACTTTGCCCGCGGCCTGAAGTTTTCGCACCTCGTTTGCCTTTTCTGCCGGCAAGACCTCGGCCAGCACCCGCTCTATCCCCACCTGACGGGCGATGGCTTCAGCGGTGCGGCGATTGTCGCCGGTGAGCATCACGACTTCTATCCCCAGCCTCCTCAAGCCGGTCACCGCCTCTCGCGAGCCCTCTTTGATCGTGTCGGCCACGGCGATCACGCCCGCCGCCGCGCCATCCACCGCGACGAGGATGGCGGTTTTGGCTTCGGCCTGTAGGCGCGCGACCTCGGCCTCTAGACCGTTCAGGTGTATCCCTTGCTCGCCCATGAGCCGCAGGTTGCCGACCAGCACCACCCGCCCGTCTACCTGCGCCCGGATGCCGTGGCCGGCGATGGCCTGGAAGGCCTCCGGCTGACCAAGGGCAAGCCCCCGGCTGGCCGCCGCCTGTAGGATCGCCTCACCCAAGGGGTGCTCGCTCCCGCGCTCGGCGGAGGCGGCCAGGCGCAGCAGTTCATCGGCGGTCAGGCCGTTTCCCGGCCCGACGCTCACATCGGTTACCGTAGGACGGCCCTGGGTGATCGTTCCGGTCTTGTCCAGGACGACGGTGCGCACCGCGCCGGCGCGTTCCAGGGCCTCGCCGTTCTTGAAGAGCACCCCATGCTGGGCGCCCTTCCCTGTGCCGACCATGATGGCCGTCGGCGTCGCCAGGCCCAGCGCGCAGGGGCAAGCGATGACCAACACGGCGACCATGTTGATCAGGCTGCGGGTGAAGCCGACGCCCCCGACGAAGTACCAGGTGAGGAAGGTAACGAAGGCGACGCCGATCACGGCGGGCACGAACACGGCGGAGATGCGATCGGCCAGACGTTGGATGGGAGCCTTGGAGCCCTGCGCCTCTTCCACCAGGCGGATGATCTGGGCCAGGACCGTGTTCTTTCCCACCTGGGTCGCCTCAAAGCGCAGCAGGCCGGCCTTGTTGAGCGTGGCTCCGATGAGGCGGTCTCCCGGCCCCTTGCTCACAGGCATCGGCTCTCCGGTCAGCATGGACTCGTCCACGGCAGAATGCCCTTCTATGACGATGCCGTCCACCGGCACCTTCTCGCCCGGTCGCACCAGGACGATGTCGCCCACCACGACCTCGTCAACAGGGATATCCACCTCGGCCCCGTTGCGCATGACGCGGGCCGTCTTAGGACGCAAGCCTATCAACTCCCTGACGGCCTCCGAGGTGCGCCCTTTGGCTTTGGCTTCTAGGTATCTGCCGAGGACGATCAGGGTGATGATGACCGTTGCCGTCTCATAGTAAACGTGGCCGGTGATGAGGCCCAAGGTGACGGGGATGCTATAGAAATAGGCCGCGGACGAGCCCATGGCGATCAGCACGTCCATGTTGGCCGCGCCGTTCTTCAGGGCTTTGTATCCGTGCACGTAGAACTCCCTGCCGACGTAAAATTGCACCGGCGTCGCCAGGGCCCAAAGCAGCCAATTGAACCAGTTCCCTGCCGAGGCCTGGGAGGGGGCAGAATGGCCCAGGCTGTGCAGCAGGTCTCGCCCCATGGCCAGGAAGAAGGTCGGAACGGTGAAGAGGAGGCCGATGAAGAGGAGGCGCAACTGGCGGCGAATCTCCTCCTCGCGCGCGGCGCGTTCGGCATCCTCCGCTGGCGCGCCTTCTTGCGCCTCTATCACCTCGTAGCCCAGGTCGGTGATGAGGCGGCGCATGTCGGCTTGGGTGATCTCGGTAGGGATGTACTCCACCGTGGCCCGTTCGGTCGCCAGGTTGACGTTGGCCGCAAGGACGCCCGGCGCCTTCCGCAGGTTGCGTTCAATCGTGTTGACGCAGTTGGCGCAAGTCATCCCCCGGATGGGGAACTCCGCTCTGGCCGTGGCGACCCCGTAGCCGACCCCTTGCACCGCCGCAACCAGGCGGCTTTCGTCCGTCAAGGTGGGGTCAAAGATGACGGTGGCGCGTTCGCTCGCCAGGTTGACCGTCGCCGCGTTCACCCCCTCCACCTTCTTCAGGGCGCGCTCTATCGTATTGACGCAGTTAGCGCACGTCATCCCTGTGACGGGCAACGTGATCCGTTTCGTCGCCATGCCCTTACGATGTCCGATCAAGGTCGCGTGGGCCCAACGCGCAAGCCTGCCTCAACTCGCGATGGGGTAGCCGAGCTCCTGCATCGTAGCCTTGAAGCGGGCGAGGGCCCCTTCGTTCATGGCCTGTACCGTGACGGTCTTCTTCTCCACGTTGGCAGATACGAACTGCACGCCGGCCACGGTTTTGAGTTCCCGCTCAATCGTCTTGATGCAATGCATGCAAGAGATGGCAGGCACGTTAAAGGTTCGGGTGATCATGGTTTTCACCTCCCAATGATGTGTGATGAGCGACAGGAAGCGGCCTCACAACTTGCCGGTGGCCTCAAAGACCTCCAGGAGTTCCCGCATCACGCGCTCCCTCTCCTCCGTCCGCTCGCCGCGGATGGCCGTCGTCACACAGGTTTGCAGGTGGCGTTCCAGGAGGAGGCTATTGACCTTGTCCAGCGCGCGCTGGATGGCGAGGAGTTGTTTCATCACGTCAATGCAATAAACCCCTTCTTCCACCATGCGTTGCACGCCGCGCACGTGTCCTTCCACGCTCTTGAGGCGCGTCAACAATTCCTTCTTGGTCTCGGCATCCATAGGCCCTCACTCACTTTCTGGGGAAACCCCGCCCCCATTGGGATGGGGTAGCGCGTTTATTATACATTATCCTTTCCTTATCGTCAAGGCCCGCGCGGCTGCCGACGACGGTTAAAGGCTCGGGTGCTATCCCTCCGTTGGACGAGGAGACGGGAGTATGTTAGAATCGTGCTATGCTGAAGGGTGTGCTGCGCCGCTCTCAAAAGACCCTCGCCGTTTCCCTTCACGAATCCAGCGTGGAGACCTGGGAAAGTCATAACTATCGGGTCCTCCTGGTCCAAGGCGCTTGGCTCGGATTGATAGACGGCGGCATCTTCACCTACCTGCCGGTGTTCCTGGCCCGCCTGGGCGCTTCTGCCTCGGTGATCGGTTTGCTGACCTCAGGGCCCTCCCTGGTCGGCATCGTATCCTACATTCCAGGGGGGATCTACGCCGAGCGGCAGGCTAATCTGGTCAAGTTGGTGGCCGTTACGTCACTCATTTCCCGACTCGCCTATCCCCTGATCGCCCTTCTCCCTTTTTTCTTGGCTCCGTCTGCCATCCCTTTGACGGTGGCCATTTTGTGGTCGCTGGCCGCCGTCCCCACCGGGATTTGGATTCCGGCTTGGACTGCGGTGATCCAGAAGGCCGTTTCAGCCGAGCGACAAGCCCGGCTCAACGGCACTCGGTGGGCGCTTTTGAGCGCCGTGTCGGCCGTGGCCATCACCTCCTTTGGTTACATGTTGGATCGGGTACCCTTTCCCCAGGGGTATCAGATCGTGTTCCTGATCTCGTTTGCCGGGGCCTTGGTCACCATCTACTATTGGATGCAGCTCCGGGTACCCGCTTTCGTTCCCGAACGGAGCGACCCGCCGGGCCAGGTCGGCCTTTCGGCGCAAGCGCGGGCTTTCTTTCGCCCGCTGGTGGAGAGCCGACCTTTCCTGCGTTATAACCTGGCAACGCTCCTTTATCGTCTGGCGCTCAACATGCCGGTGGCGTTGTTCAGCATCTTTTGGGTGGAAGATCTCCGGGCGACGGATACGTGGATCGGGCTGAGGGGATTTGTGGGATACGCGGCGCTGATCGCTGGGTATGTGTTTTGGGGACGGGTGGCCAACCGTCTTGGCCATCGCAACATGCTTCTCATCTGCGGCTCCTTGCTGGGGCTGTACCCCGTGTGCACGGCCCTGGTATCCACCATGCAGTGGCTGTTGCCCGTGGCCGTGCTGTGGGGGTTCACCATCGGGGCCGTAGATATCGGCTTGTTTGACATGCTCCTCGCGGTCTGTCCGGAAGGGCGTCAACCCACCTTTGCGGCGACGGCGAACATGCTGGTCAGCGTGGTCGTTTTCGTGGCGCCGTTTTTGGGCGCGGCGCTGGCCGAGGCCGCAGGTGTGCGGGCGGCCCTCTTCATCAGCGGCGGGCTTCAGGTCGCCAGCGCGGCCCTTTTCCTTTTGCTTCCCCCCCGCGAGCAAGAAGGGCTTGGCCCCTTGGCCTGCTGTTCGGAAGGCAGGTGATCGTATGCCGAAACGGTTGGTGGTAGGTATCTCCGGCGCGAGCGGCGTCATCCTTGGCATCCGCCTGTTGGAGGTCATGCGCGCGGTGCCAGATTGGGAGACGCACCTCATCCTCAGCCCTGCTGCGCGCATCACCATCGCGCAAGAAACCGATTGGCGCGTCTCCGATGTGGAGGCGTTGGCGACGCATGTTTACGATCATCGCGACCTCGGCGCGGCGCTGGCCAGCGGCTCTTTCGCCACCGCGGGCATGGTGATCATCCCCTGCAGCATCAAGACGCTGT
>DAOTYP010000229.1:0-20187 GCA_034434975.1 Anaerolineae bacterium
CCCAAAGGCGGGCCGGGGATGCAAGAGATGCTCGCGCCGACCAGCAACATCATGGGGATGGGCCTGGGTTCCAGCGTGGCGTTGATCACCGATGGCCGCTTCAGCGGCGGCACGCGCGGGGCGTGCGTCGGCCACGTCAGCCCAGAGGCAGCAGCGGGGGGGCCGATCGCCTTGGTGGAGCCTGGCGACATCATCCGTTTGGATATCCCCGCCCGCCTGCTAGAATTGGAGGTGAGCGAGGAGGAACTGGCGCGACGGCGGGCGCGCTGGGTGCCCAAGGACCCCGGCCCACTCCCCGCTTATCTGAGCCGCTACGCCAAGTTCGTGACTTCCGGAAGCGAAGGGGCGATCCTGCGCTGGTAGTCCGGTAGAGCCTTGCCTAACGATGGACGGGGCCGGTTTCCTCCAGCCGGCCCCGTCGTTTCCGTGGGGATTTGTATGGTGGGTTACGGCGCGCGGTCCTCGGAGGGAAGATAATCGGGGATGATGAGCAATGGTTCTCAGGAGGTGAACGATGCGCTTTGAGAACCCATTAGATAGGGTCAGACGGTTGAAACAGGTGCAACCTAAGTGGGATATAGACCGACGCGTGCCGCCAGGTCAGTTTGTGACCGACAAGTTTCCCGTGCTTCATTACGGCCCTGTGCCCCAAGTGGATCTGAGCCGGTGGGATTTCCGCCTCTTCGGCCTGGTGGAAAAGCCGGTGCGACTAACCTGGGAGGAATTGCGGTCCCTTCCCGCTACGGAGGTGCGGTGCGACATCCACTGCGTGACTCGCTGGAGCAAGTTGGACACCGTTTGGGAGGGCGTGAGGGTCAAGGAGGTCCTGAAGCTCGTTACCTTGCGTCCCGAGGCCACCCATGTGATGGCCCATTGCGAATACGGCTTCACGACGAACCTGAGCCTAGAGGTCGTGATGGACGACGACGTGATCTTAGCCTGGAGTTACGACGGCAAGCCGCTGGAGCCGGAACACGGATATCCTTTGCGCCTGCTCGTGCCCAAACGTTATTTCTGGAAGAGCGCGAAGTGGATTCGCGGCCTGGAGTTCATGGCAGGAGACCGCCCCGGCTTTTGGGAACAAAACGGCTACCACATGGAAGGTGATTATTGGAAGGAACAACGATTTGGCAGCTGACGCCGCTGGCGAGGAATAGAGGCCATGACCTTGAGTCCAAGACCTACCCTGGCCGACCGCAATGACCACTGCGTATCGGTTACGCCGATGTCGCCCTTCCACCACATCTAACACGGATCGCCCGAACGTCGCGCCGATTTGACAATTGTGCGACCTTGTGGTATATAGCGAGCAATTCTACGGAGGGCCACGACCATGCGGAACGTGGTCATGACGTACACGCCGAAGAAGCAGAGCGAGAGCAAGAAGCCGGACCCCGGGTCTGGTTAGTGGCGTTTCGCTCGCAAGGTGGCGACGGCGACCGGCTGCTCCAGACCGGCAGGTTGGGGAAGCCGGTTTTCTTTTTTGGAACCGATGTTGTGTACTTATCCAGGAGGGAGATCTGATGCCACTGGAACGCTACGCCATCATAGAATCTACGCTTCGCGAGGGAGAGCAGTTCGCCGGCGCCTTCTTCACCTCCGATCAGAAGGTCCAAATCGCCGAGGCCTTGGATGCGTTCGGCGTAGAATACATAGAACTCACCTCTCCCAGCGCCTCGCCCCAGTCCTTCGCGGATGCCCGCCGCATCGCCCGCCTGGGCCTTCGCTGCAAGATCCTGACCCACACCCGCTGCCACATGGAGGACGCGAAGCGCGCGATGGAAACGGGCGTTCATGGGATTGATGTGCTCTTCGGCACCTCTTCCTACCTGCGTCAGTTCAGCCACGGCAAGACGATCCCGGAGATCATTGAGGCAGCCTTTGAGGTGATCAGTTACATCAAGTCTCAAGGCTTTGAGGTTCGCTTTTCCAGCGAGGACTCCTTCCGCAGCGACCTGGTAGATTTGCTGGTGGTGTATCGTGCCGTGGATCAGCTCGGGGTGGATCGCGTTGGCATCGCCGATACGGTCGGCGTGGCAACGCCTCGCCAGGTGTACGAACTGGTGCAAACCCTGCGTCGCACCGTCAAGGCCGACATAGAGTTCCATGGACACAATGACTCCGGCTGTGCTATCGCCAATAGTTTCTGCGCCCTAGAGGCAGGCGCCACGCACATTGACACCAGCGTCCTGGGCATCGGCGAGCGCAACGGCATCACCCCTTTGGGCGGCCTGATCGCCCGCCTGTACGCCGTTGACAAACGGCTGGTCATGAAGTACAACCTGAAGATGTTGCGGGAAGTAGAGGACCTGGTGGCAAACATCGTCGGCGTACAGATTCCTTTCAACAACTACATCACGGGCATCACCGCCTTTACCCACAAGGCGGGCATTCACGCCAAGGCAATCCTGAACAATCCTTCTACCTATGAAATTCTAGACCCGCAAGACTTCGGCCTGACCCGTTACGTGCACATTGCCCATCGGCTCACGGGCTGGAACGCGGTCAAGGCGCGCGCCGAACAGTTGGGGCTCAAATTGACCGACGAACAACTGAAGGCGGCCACGGCTCAGATTAAAGCCATCGCCGACCAGAAGCCCTTGGCCTTGGACGACGTGGACGCCATCCTGCGGACGTGGGAGACGGCCACAGAGGCCAACCAACGCGCCAAGGAAGCCTTAGAGGAATTCGTGGAAACTGTCGGAGGGACAGAGCACTAAGCCGGGGAATATGGCAGGGAAGACCTTTGCAGAGAAGGTGTTGGCACGGGCGGCCGGCCTGCCGGAGGTCACCGCAGGTCAGGTAGTGGACGCGCGCCCGGACCTGGCCCTGAGCCATGACAACACTGCGGCCATCTGGCGCATCTTCCAGAGCATCGGCCTATCACGGGTGAAAGATCCGGAGCGGCTTGCGATCACCCTGGATCACGCCTCTCCCCCGCCAACGCCTAAGCATGCCCAGAACCATGCTGAGGTGCGCCGGTTTGTGGCCGAACAGGGCATCCGGCATTTCTTTGAGGTGGGCCGCGGCATCTGTCATCAGGTCCTCTGCGAGGAAGGTTTAGTGCGACCGGGGATGCTCATTTTGGGCGCGGATTCTCACTCCACCCATTACGGCGCGCTGGGCGCCTTCGGCGCAGGGATCGGTCGGACCGAGATGGCCGCGGTATGGGCAACGGGTGTGCTCTGGCTGCGCGTGCCGGAGACCATTCGTGTCGTCGTTGAAGGGAGATGGCCCGCAGGCGTTACCGCCAAGGACTTCGCTCTGCGTCTGATCGGCGACCTGGGCGCGGATGGCGGCCTATACAGCAGCGTTGAGTTCACCGGCTCGGCCATTTATGCCCTAAGCATGGAAGCGCGCTTCGTCCTGCCCAACATGATGGCGGAGATGGGAGCCAAGAACGCCGTCATCCCTCCCGACGAGGTCACGTTGGCCTGGGTGCGGGCGCGGACCAGCGAGCCGTTCACGCCGGTCTACTCCGACCCTGACGCGCGCTTCGCCGCCGAATACCGCTACGACGCAAGCACGCTGGAAACCTACGTTGCTTGCCCTCATACGGTGGATAACGTCCTTCCCCTCTCCGCCGTGAAGGGACGACGGGTCCATCAGGCTTTTCTGGGGACGTGTACCAACGGCCGGTTGGAAGACATCGCCGAGGCGGCTCGCGTCGTCAAAGGACGGCGCGTAGCCTCTGGCATGCGCTTCCTCGTCATCCCTGCCTCCAGCGAGGTCTACCTACAAGCGCTGCAGCAAGGCTACGTGGCGACCCTCGTGGAAGCGGGGGCCGTTTTCGGTCCGCCGGGCTGCGGCCCTTGCATGGGAAACCATTTGGGCATCCTGGCCCCGGGTGAGGTTTGCATCTCCAGCGCCAACCGCAACTTCAAAGGACGCATGGGCCAGCCGGAGGCGGAAATATACCTGGCGAACCCTGCCGTGGTAGCGGCTTCCGCCGTCAAGGGCGTCATCGCCGGGCCGGACGATTTGTGAGGCGAAAGCATGTTGATTCGGGGCCGAGTCTGGAAATACGGCGACAACGTCAACACCGACGTGATGTTTCCTGGAAAGTACACCTACACCGTAACCGACCCCGCCGAGATCGCGCGCCATGCGTTGGAGGATCTAGACCCTCAGTTTGCCACGCACGTGCGCGCCGGCGACATCGTCGTTGGCGGGCGCAATTGGGGCTGCGGAAGTTCACGTGAGCAAGCCGCAGCCTGCCTGAAATACGCGGGGGTCGGCGCGGTGATCGCCGTCTCCTTCGCGCGCATTTACTTCCGCAACGCGATCAACCTGGGCTTGCCGGCCATCACCTGCCCGGAGGCCGTCCTTGCGCTCCGCCCTGGAGAGGTGGCGGAGATAGATCTGGAGCGACGCGAGATCCGTTGTGGGGCAGGTACCTTTACCTTTCCGGCCCTTTCGTCCACGGTATTGGACATCATCGCTGCCGGTGGATTGATACCCATGCTGTGCCGACAGTTAGGGGTGCCTGTGCCGGAAGGCTATAGCCGGTGGTCTGAAGGCGGCGGAGGTTAACCGTTCATGGCCATTCGTGTCGGCGTCATCCCCGGCGACGGCATCGGCCGCGAGGTCATCCCGGCGGCCGTTCAGGTCCTGGAGGCCACAGGGGTGCCCTTGGAGTGGGTTCCCCTAGAAGCAGGCTGGGATTGCTTCCTGCGGCACGGGACGGCGCTGCCGGAGGAGACGTTGGCCGGCCTACGCACCTGCCGCGCGGCCCTCTTCGGCGCCGTTTCCTCCCCTTTGGCACCCGCGCCGGGCTATCGCAGCCCCATCGTGCAATTGCGACAGGCTTTTGACCTTTATGCAAACCTGCGGCCGGTGCGCTCCCTGCCTGACACCCGGCAAGGGATTGACCTCCTGATCGTGCGCGAGAATACCGAGGGGCTTTATGCCGGCAGGGAACGGCTAGAAGACGGCGGCGCGACCGCCATCGCGGAACGGGTCATCACCCGTCGCGCCTCGGAACGAATCGGACGTTTGGCCTGCCAGTTGGCACAGGCGCGGCGTGGCCTCGTTACCGTGGTACACAAGGCCAACATTCTGCGCGAGACGTGCGGCCTCTTTCGGCGCGCGGTGTTGGAGGTAGCCGCCGAGTTCCCGGGGCTACAGGTAGAAGAGATGCTGGTAGACACGGCCGCCTTACGCCTGATACAATCGCCTGAACGATTTGACGTCCTCGTCACCACCAACCTTTTTGGCGATATCCTATCAGACGAAGCGGCCGCGTTGGTGGGCGGTTTGGGGCTCGCCCCATCAGGGAACGTGGGCGTTGCCTTCGGCGTGTTTGAACCGGTACACGGTTCTGCGCCCGACATCGCCGGCAAGGGCGTGGCGAACCCCCTCGCCGCCGTCTTGGCCGCAGGGATGATGATGGACTTTCTGGGAGAAAGCCGGGCCGCGACCCGCGTGCGCAAGGCGGTAGAGGAGACCCTCTCTTTCGGGCCACGCACGCCCGACCTAGGCGGCCACGCGACTACGGACGAATTGACCGCCTACCTTGTGAAGGCGATTGCGCGTAACGGCGCGGGCTTTTGATGCGTGACGAGCCGGCCCATGCCTCAGGCACAAGGCTGTGGGCTGATGCATAGGATTTATGACTATACGAAGGAGATGAGACCATGACAGCCACCTGCCCCGAGTGCGAGGCGGAAATCACCCTCGGCGGAAAGGTCCTGACGGGCGAGATCGTGCTCTGCCCCGAATGCGGCGCCGAACTGGAAGTCATCAGCCTGAACCCGCTGCAGTTGGACCTCGCGCCTCAGGAAGAGGAGGATTGGGGAGAATGACGCCCCAACTGACGAGCCGATCTTGCGAAAATGACTTCAACGAAAGTGAAAGGTGAATCACTATGCGAATCGGCGTCCTCGCCTCTCGCATCCGTGTGGAGGAAAAACTCCTTTTTGAGGAGATGGAAAGGCGCAGCCTCCCTTTTGAGCAAATAGATGACCGCACTGTCATCTTTGACATGCAGTACAACGGTTGGAATAAATACGACGTTGTGCTGGAGCGCTGCATCAACCACTCCCGCGCGCTCTACGCGCTGCGCATCTTAGATGATTGGGGGGTGCCTACCGTCAATACGTATCAGGTGGCCGACACCTGCGGCAACAAACTGCTGACCACCAGTGCCCTGGTGCGGGCCGGCGTCCCTACCCCCCGCACCCTCATTGCCTTCACGCCCGAATCGGCCTTGGAGGCTATTGAACGCCTCGGCTACCCGGTCGTGCTGAAGCCCGCGGTAGGCTCCTGGGGACGGCTCTTGTCCAAGATCAACGACCGCGAAGCCGCGGAAGCAGTCCTGGAACACAAAGAGATCCTAGGCACTTATCATCACTCCATCTTTTACATTCAGGAGTATATTCGTAAGCCTGGGCGCGACATTCGCGCCTTCGTCGTCGGCAACGAAACCATCTGCGCCATCTACCGCAGTTCCGAGCACTGGATCACCAACACGGCGCGCGGCGGCATCGCCAGCAACTGCCCGGTCACGCCGGAATTGAACGCCCTCTGCGTAGCGGCAGGCCGGGCCGTCGGTGGCGGGGTGGTTGCGGTGGACGTGTTGGAAGACCCCGACCGAGGGTTCCTGGTCAACGAGGTCAACTATACGATGGAGTTTCGCAACAGCATCGCCCCTACCGGCGTCAACATCCCGGCCCGGGTCATTGATTTCGTCGTGAAGGTCGCCGAGGAAGGATGGGACGCGGCCAACGGCTGGCCTCCGTCCCCTTCGTGGGCATCACCCCACGCAGCGCAAACCATGGGAGCGCAGCCAAGATGATTCGCGCGTCCATCGTCGGTGGATCCGGCTACACAGGCGGCGAGGTGTTGCGCCTCCTGCTGGGACACCCCTACGTTCAGGTCGCCCAGGTCACGTCGGAGCGCCACGCTGGGGAGTTCGTTCATTTCCAACATCCGAACCTGCGCGGCCGCACGGGCAAGCCTCCTCTTTCCTTCGTCAGCGCCAGCGCCCTGGAGGAATGCGACCTTCTGTTCCTTTGCCTGCCCCACGGCGAAGCGATGAAGCGCATCGGCGAATTCGCCCGGCTGGCCCCACGACTCATAGACCTCAGCGCGGATTTCCGTCTGCGCGATCCGCAGGATTATCCGCGCTGGTACGGTCATCCCCATGCTGCGCCCGAATGGTTGGAACGCTTCGTGTACGGCCTGCCCGAACTCCACCGGGAAGAACTACGCGCCGCCCACTACGTGAGCGGCGTAGGCTGCAATGCGACCGCAGCGCTCCTGGCGGTATGGCCTCTGTTCCGCGCGGGCTTGGCCGACAGCGAGCGTGGCATCGTGGTAGAAGTGAAGGTCGGCTCTTCTGAAGGCGGCAACCAGGCCAGCGAGGCTTCGCATCATCCGGAACGAAGCGGCGCGGTGCGCTCTTTTGCGCCAGTTGGCCATCGCCACACGGCAGAAGTGGTACAAGAGTTGAGCCGGGTGGGAGCGCCCCCAGCCGTCCACTTCAGCGTGACGGCGGTGGAGATGGTGCGCGGCGCGTTGGCGACCGCCCATGTCTTCCTCAAAGAGGATCTGGCCGAAAAAGACCTCTGGCGCGCCTACCGAGCGGCTTATGCGGATGAGCCTTTCGTCCGCATCGTGAAGGAGCGGCAGGGGATTTACCGTTTTCCCGAGCCGAAGATCCTCGCGGGAAGCAACTATTGCGATGTCGGCTTCGCGTTGGACGAAGGAACGCGCCGCGTGGTTGCCATCGCCGCGTTAGATAACCTCATGAAGGGCGCGGCAGGCAGCGCGGTGCAAGCGATGAACCTGATGTACGGATGGGATGAGCGGCTAGGGCTGGAGTTCACCGGCCTGCACCCCATCTGAGAGGGAGCCAACCGTGCAACCGATCCGTTTTGTTCTCAAAGTCGGCGGCGGCAAGGCCATCAACCATGAGGCGGTGGCGGACGACATCGCCTCTCTGTGGCGCGAAGGCCAGCGTTTCATCCTGGTGCATGGCGGCGCGGCGTTGACCAACGAGGTGGCAACGGCGCTGGGCCATCCCCCCCGCTTCGTCACCTCCGTCTCCGGCCATACCAGTCGCCGCACCGACCGTCGCACCTTGGAGATCTTTGAGATGGTCTATTGCGGCCAACTCAACAAGGCGTGGGTAGAACGCCTGCAAGCCCGCGGCGTCAACGCGGTCGGCCTCTCCGGCATAGACGGGCGCCTGCTGGAAGGGCCCCGCAAAGATGTCATCAAAGTCATAGAGGACGGGCGGCGCCTGGTCCTGCGCGACGATTACACCGGCAAGGTGGAACGGGTCAACACCGCGCTCCTGTATCTCCTGCTGGACGCGGGTTACCTGCCGGTGCTGACGCCGCCAGCGATCAGCTACCAGAGCGAGGCGATCAACGTAGACGGCGACCGGGCCGCTGCGGCCGTGGCGGCAGCCCTCGGCGCGGAACGGCTCATCATCCTGAGCGATGTGCCGGGGCTTCTCCGCCGCTTCCCCGACGAGGCAAGCCTGATTCCTCGCATCCCACGCAACGGCCTGGAAGCGGCCCTTGCCTTCGCCGAGGATCGCATGAAGAAGAAGGTCATGGGCGCGGCGGAGGCGCTGGAAAGCGGCGTACGCCAGGTCATCTTCGCCGACGGTCGCGTCGCGGAACCGGTGCGGCGCGCGCTGGCGGGCTACGGCACGGTGATTGAGTGATTGACAAATGTCAACAGGGGCGATCATGAACGGTGCGGTCAAACAGGCTACCATGGCTCTGGAGCAGGCGCACACCGCCGGCGTGTATCCCAAGCGTCCCGTAGTCATCACCCGTGGCCAAGGTGCGCGCGTATGGGATGAAGAGGGCCGCGAGTACATTGACGCCACCTCCGGACAAGGCGTCGCGCTCCTGGGCCACGCGCATCCCGCCGTCGCGCGCGCCATCGCCGAGCAGGCACAAACCCTCATCACTTGCCCGGAGATATTCTTCAACGACCGCCGGGCCCAATTCCTGGAGCGGTTGACCTCCCTCGCGCCGGCAGGTTTGACCCGCGCGTTCCTTTGCAACTCTGGCGCGGAGGCCGTGGAGGCTGCTCTCAAGTTCGCCCGCCTCGCTACAGGGCGGAAGGGGATCGTGGCGACGATACGCGGCTTCCATGGTCGCACGATGGGCGCGCTCTCGGCTACCTGGGAGCCCAAGTATCGCGAACCGTTCCAACCCTTGATCCCAGGTTTCACTCACATCCCCTATGACAACCTGGAAGCGGCGGAAAAGGCGATCGGGCCAGAGACCGCGGCCGTCATCGTGGAGGCTGTACAAGGTGAAGGCGGCGTGCGGCCGGCCTCTCCCGGCTATCTCTCCGGCCTTCGGCGCCTTTGCGATGAGCGCGGCGCGCTTCTCATCTTAGATGAAATCCAAACCGGCTTGGGACGGACGGGGCGTTGGTTCGCCTGCCAGCACACGGGCGTTGTGCCCGACCTGATGGCCTTGGCGAAAGGGCTGGCCGGTGGCGTGCCGATGGGCGCCGTGCTCATCGGGCCGCGGGTCGGCTCGCTCCCTCCCATGAGCCACGGCTCCACTTTCGGCGGCAACCCCCTTGCCTGCGCCGCGGCATTGGCCACGTTAGACGTTTTAGAGAAAGAGAAACTCCCCGAACAGGCGGCGGAGAAAGGCGAGTACCTTCTGGGTCGGCTACGGCGGATTGAAGCCGACAAGGTGCGAGAGGTGCGCGGCATCGGCTTGATGATCGGCGTAGAACTCCGCGAGCGGGTTACCCCCTATCTGATGGCCCTGATGCGCTTGGGCGTGCTGGCGCTTCCGGCAGGGCCAACGGTGCTGCGGCTCCTGCCCCCTTTGGTGATCTCTTACGACGAAATGGATCGCCTGACGGCTGCCGTTGAGCACGTCTTGACCCACGAGGAGGTCTTAAACAAAGATGGCTCAGAGGGCGGATGAGGTAAACGAAGACGTTGCGCTCCTACGACAGATGCTGGAGATTGAGAGTTTGAGCGGACAGGAAGAGAGACTGTCCGCTTTTTTGGTGTCAGCGATGCATGCGCGCGGCTTCCCTCGCGCCTACAGGGACGGAGCGGGCAACGCGATCGGAGAGATGGGCGACGGACCGCGCACGGTAGTGTTGCTCGGCCACATGGACACGGCCCCCGGCCGCATACCGATCAAACTTGCAGAAGGAAAACTCTACGGTCGCGGCGCGGTGGACGCCAAAGGCCCACTGGCCGCCTTCATATCGGCTGCGGCGAAGGTTGGCCCACTACCCGGCTTGCGCCTGGTAGTGGTCGGCGCAGTGGAAGAAGAGGCCGCGACCTCCAAGGGGGCGCGCTACCTGGTAGAACGCTTTCGCGCGGAGGGCACTCCATCCGCCTGCGTCATCGGCGAGCCGAACGGCTGGGATCGGATCGGGCTGGCCTACAAAGGGCGTCTCCTGGCCGACTTCGTAGCCGAACAGTCCTCAGGCCACTCCTCAGGGCCACGCACGGGGGTCTGTGAGGCGGTGGTCTTGTGGTGGCTGGCGTTGCAATCCTACAGCAACATCTACAACGTCGGCAAAGCCGCCCTCTTTGATCAGTTGCAAGCCTCGCTGCGACGACTCCGGTCCTCTGACGATGGGCTGGTGGAGCGCGCGGAAGCCACGGTCGGCTTCCGCATCCCGCCGGATTGCGACGTGTCCGCCTTGCGAGAAACGATTGAAGAGGCCGCTCATGCCGCGGGCGGGCAGGTGCGTTTATATGCCGAAGAGCCGCCCTATCGCGCGGAAAAGAATACGCCGCTCACCCGCGCGTTCCTGGTCGCCATTCGCGCCGCGGGCGGTAAGCCCGCCTTCAAACTAAAAACCGGCACCAGCGACATGAACGTGGTCGGCCCTGCCTGGGGTTGCCCCATCCTCGCCTACGGGCCAGGAGATTCGGCCTTGGACCACACCCCAGAGGAGCACATTGAGGTAGAGGAATATCTGAGAAGCATCAGCGTGCTGACCTATGCCCTGCGCGCCTTAGCCACCGCCTAGGACGAGCACACGCAAAGGCCTAGTGCCGGAAATGGCGCACGCCGGTGAAGCACATGGCAACGCCCGCGGCGTCGGCCGCGGCAATGACCTCGGCATCTCGCTTGGAGCCGCCCGGCTGTACGATCGCCCGCACGCCGGCGCGGGCAGCCTCCTCTACACCGTCAGCGAAGGGGAAGAAGGCATCCGAAGCGAGCACCGCCCCCTGGGCCCTTTGCGCGCCCGCTTTAGCCACCGCGATCCGCACGCTATCTACCCGGCTCATCTGCCCCGCGCCCGTCCCTACGAGAGTCAGACACCTTCCTTCCGCACGTGCCAGCACGATCGCGTTGGACTTGGTATGCTTGCACACCCGCCAGGCAAAATAGAGCGTCGCCAAATCCTCCGCCGTGGGCGCCCGCCGGGTGACAACCTGCCATCTTTGCGGGTCCTCCGCGAGGGCATCGGGCGTTTGCACGAGAACGCCGTCGGCCAGCGAGCGGAGCGTCCACGGCCAAGGCTGACCGGCCAGCGCCTGCATCACCCGACAGTCGCGCTTGCTTGCCAGCCGCTGCAGAGCCTCCGGCTCGTAACCCGGCGCGACGATCACCTCTACAAATAGGGTTCCGATCGCCTCTACGGTAGCCGCGTCTAGCGGACGATTGACCGCGATGATGCCGCCGAAAGCGGAAACGGGATCGCCTGCTAGCGCGAGGGGGTACGCCTCAGCCAACGACGGCGCGGTGGCGCAGCCACACGGGTTCGTATGTTTGATGATGGCAACGGCCGGCTCGGCAAACTCCTGCACCAGCCCCCAGGCCGCGTCCATGTCCAACAGGTTGTTGTACGACAGTTCCTTGCCCTGAAGTTGTCGGAAGGCCGGCTCCCGCCCCGCCAAACGATAGAGGGCAGCCTGTTGGTGGGGGTTCTCGCCGTAGCGCAAATCTTGTGCCTTGACAAATGGCAACACCAGTTCCGTGGGGAACGCGCCTGCAGAATCCGCTGCCAGATACGACGCGATGGCTGCATCATAGATGGCCGTATGGCGAAAAGCCTTCTGCGCCAGGGAACGGCGTAGTTCTACGCCAGGTAGGTCCGACCGCAAGGCCTGCAAAACCAGCGGATAGTCCGCCGGGTCGCATACCACCCACACCGAAGCGAAGTTCTTGGCCGCAGCGCGCAGCAACGCGACACCCCCGATGTCTATCTGCTCCACCGCCTCATCCAGCGTAACGCCCGGACGCGCCACGGTCTGGCTAAACGGGTACAGGTTGACCACGACCAGGTCAATCGGCGCGAGGCCGTGTGCAGCCAGTTCGGCCAGATGCTCAGGCGTCCGCCGCGCCAGGATGCCGCCGTGGATCGCGGGGTGCAGCGTCTTGACGCGGCCGCCTAGCATCTCCGGGAAGCCGGTGATCTGTTCAACCGGGGTCACGGGCAGGCCCTCCGCGCCCAGGGCGCGGGCGGTGCCCCCGCTGGCGATCAGTTCAAAGCCCAAAGACAAAAGGCCACGAGCGAAATCTACCAAGCCTGTGCGGTCATAGGTGCTGAGCAGCGCGCGAGGAGCAGTCACGAAAACCTCCCTTCAGGATGATCAACCGAGGGTAACATCTAGGTAGAGCATGATGATCAAGCCCAGCATGATCCCGAAAGTTGCCAGGCGCTCATGACCGTTGCGATGGGTCTCGGGGACGATCTCGTCGCTAATGACGTACAGCATAGCCCCGGCTGCAAAGCCCATCGCATAAGGAAGGATCGGCTGGGCTACCTGGACGGCCCAGGCTCCGAAGAGCGCCAACGGGATCTCCACCAGCCCGGCGCGAATCCCTGCCAGGCTCGCGTAGAAATAGGTGCCCATGCCAGCACCCAAGGCCGAGACGGCCACCGATAGCCCTTCTGGGATGTTTTGGATGCCGATGGCAAACATCAGTTTCACAGCATTAGACACATCGCCGGCGCCGAAGCCTACCCCTACCGCCAACCCCTCCGGCATGTTATGAAGGGTGATGGCCAGGATGAAGAGCCAGACAGCCTTGAGACGCTCCGTATGCGGACCCTCGGGGCCCTTGACCAGGTGTAGATGAGGGATGACGCGATCGGACCAGTCCAACAGCAGCGCGCCCAAGGCAATCCCCACAAGCACGGGAATGACGCCGCCGCGTTCTATCCCCGGCAAGATGAGGCTGGTGAAACTGGCCGCCAACATGACCCCAGCCGCGAAGCCGAGGGAAGCGTCCAGAAACTTCGCAGAGGGCTTGCGCCATACGATCACCCCCAAAGCCCCCACCATATTCAACAGGGTGATCACGATGCCACCTACAAGGCCCTGCCAGACAGGGTTAGAACCTACCAGCGATGTGAAGAGAGACTCCATGATGGTTTCCCCCGCGATGACGTGGATCTCACAGAAAACATCAAGCGGAACCGTCGACGACGGAGCGCACATGGCGGGCGAACGCGCGCGCCCGCGCAGGCGCATCGCCTACATACCCGGCCGCGTTCATGAGATGGCGCACCTGCTCGGCAGGAACGTAAGCGCCAATCTCCGAATCAGACGCCAAGAGATCGGTCAATGGGTTGGGCTGCCCCGCGCGCAACGCTTCCCAGGCGGCCATGCTGTGCCGGCGGATCACCTCGTGCAAAGCCTGCCGGTTCCCGCCCGCGCGCGCGGCGGCCATCAACACCCGTTCGGTCGCAGCAAAGACGCCATAGGTCCTGAGGTTGCGCGCGATGGCTGCTTCATCCACCCGCAATCCCTCCACCAGGCGGCGCATCTCCCGTAACAACTCGTCCGTCGCCAAGAACGCCTCCGGCAACACGACGCGACGATTGGCCGAATCATCTAGGGTTCGCTCCAGGAAACTCAGCGCGGCGTTGCCCCAGGTGACCGCTGGCAATGAGGCGACGAAGCGCGCCAGCGAATCTATCTTCTCGGCGGTGATAGGGTTGCGCTTAAAGGGCATGGCCGATGAACCGACCTGCCGCTTACCGAAGGGCTCCGCCCATTCGCCTACAGCCGGCGATTGCAGAATGCGCAGATCAGCGGCAAAACGATGCGCCGTCTGCGCCAGCGTCGCCAAAGCCTGCACGATCACGAGATCTTGCCGCCGGGGATACGTCTGGTTGACGATCGGAAACGCCGCCAACCCCAGGCTCGCCAGGGCACGTCGCTCCATCTCCTCCGGCGTCAACCCTCGGCCGGCAAGGAGCTCCGCATACGACGCGCCGGTGCCCACTGCGCCGCGAAACCCTTTGCCGCGGACGTTCTCTCGCAAGCGATTCAGTTCCTGCCAATCGGCCAAAAAATCCTGGGCGTAGGCGGCCAAGCGATGACCGACCGTAGTCGGCTCCGCCGGCTGCAGGTGGGTATAACCCAGGCAGGGCGTATCGGCCCAACGCTCAACCTGATCGGCCAACGAAAGCAACAGCGCGCGCAGCCGCTCCAGCACGAGATCAAGGCTCTCTCGCAACCTGAGCGCGTCGGCGTTGTCTTCAATGTCCATGCTCGTTGCGCCGAGGTGCAGGACGCCGCCGCCGACAGGGGCTTGCTCGGCGAAGGTGAGGAGCTCGGCCATGAGGTCATGGCGTGTCTCGGCCTCAATGGCATGGGCGCGGTCAATATCCACCTCGTCGGCGTGGGCTCGCAGGTCCGTCAGTTGCTCTTCCGACACGAGGCCCGCCTCCCTCTGCGCCTCCGCCAGGGCCAGCCAGACACGTCGCCAAAGCCTTCGCTTGTGCGCCTCCGACCAGATCCGGCGCATCTCCGGGCTGCCGTAACGCCAAGCGAAGGGCGAAAGGTAGGTCTCGTGGCTAAATGTCTCAGACAACGATGATCTGCTCCCTTTGCGCTCCAACGCTGACGTAGCGGATCGGCACGCCTACCAACGTCTCAATGCGTCGCAGGTAGGCACGGGCCGCAACAGGCAGGTCATCCCAGGCCCTGGCACCGGATGTATCCGCCTCCCACCCCGCCATCGTCTCGTACACAGGCTCCGCCCGCTCCATGTCCGCCGTATCGGGCAACTCGGAGGTCTCGTGGCCGTCTATCCGATACGCCGTGCAAAGTTTGACTTCCGGCAGGCCATCTAGCACATCCAGTTTGGTCACGGCCAGGGCAGTGAAGCCGCTGAGCCAATGGGCATGACGCACGGCCACCACATCCAGCCAGCCGCAACGTCGGGGGCGCCCCGTGGTCGCGCCGTATTCGTTGCCCAGTTCGCGAAGCCTGTCCCCGACCTCGTCCTTCAATTCCGTCGGCAAGGGCCCCGCGCCGACCGCCGTCGTGTAGGCTTTAACCACCGCGAGGACATCGGTCAAGGCGCGCGGCGGGATGCCCGCACCTTGCAACTGACCGGCGGCTGTAGGGTTGGACGACGTGACGTACGGGTAGGTCCCCCAATCCAGGTCACGCAGCGCGCCCAATTGCCCTTCCAACACGATCTTCTCCCCTCGCTCCACCGCCGCACGGATTTTAGGAAGCGTGTCGGCAATGTAAGGACGCAGGCGCGCAGCCCACCCTTCAGCCTGCATCATCAGTTCCTCTTCATCCACCGGCTTCTCGCCGCCATCGGCCAAACGACGATTATGAGCAGGTAGAACGGTCGCTAAGCGAGCGCGGAAGCGCCCCAGATCCAGAAGGTCTCCCACTCGCAAGCCCACGCGCGCCGCCTTGTCCGCATAAGCGGGGCCGATGCCGCGCTTCGTCGTGCCCAGGGCCGCCTGCCCGCGCAGCCTCTCCTCCAGCCCGTCCAGAAGGCGATGGTAAGGCAGGACCAGATGCGCCCGCTGATCCAACCACAGGCGACCGAGGTCCACGCCAACGGCAGACAGGGCGTCCAACTCCTGGATCAGGGTAACCGGGTTGACGACCGTGCCCGCGCCGACGACGCAACGCACGTGCGGGTGAAAAATCCCGGACGGCACCAGGTGCATGCGAAACGTGCCCCAATCGTTCACGACGGTATGCCCCGCGTTGTCGCCGCCCTGACAGCGAATCACCCAATCCGCTCCAGCCGCGACATAGTCAATGATCCGGCCCTTTCCTTCATCGCCCCACTGCGCGCCGATAACCGCCATGACAGGCATAGGTTCTCCTCCAAAATGAATTGGGCCGACGCGACCCTAAACGTTCAGCCAGGAACGCCCACCGTGGGCAACGGCGGCAGCCACCACGGCTTTCATCAAGTCCACCGATAAGAAGGGCGCGACGCCCAACTTCCAGGCCCGAACCCAATCGCCGCCGAGCCACACGGCCAACCATGTCGTCCCTCCCAGGTAAATGAGGAGCACTCCGACCAGGCCGGCGATCAATCGGCGAAGGAACGCCGCCTCAGGCTTTCCGGCGATCAAGCCCACGACGAACGCCGCGGGGACGAAAGCCAACAAGTAGCCGCCCGTCGGCCCCAGGAAGGCGGCAGGCCCGCCCACGCCGCGAGCCGAAAGCGGTAACCCCGCCGCGATGGCAGCCAGGTACGCGACCTGACTGGCCGCGCCGCCGCGCCCTCCCAGCACCAACCCCGATAGGAGCACGGCCAAGACCTGCAGCGTGATCGGAACGGGCGTAAAGGGAAGCGAAATGGCCACCCGCGCCGTGAGCGCGGTCAACGCGGCGAAGAAGGCAACGCCGATGACGATGGCCGCGCGGCGGGCCGCCGCACGGGCAACGATCTGAGACAGCATCCTAGAACACCTCCCTGGCTAGAAAAATTTTGTCGCACCTCACCCCTACTCTCGCCGCTGATAGTTCGGCGCTTCTTTCGTGATGAACACGCTGTGAGGATGGCTTTCAACGAGCCCCGCGTTGGTGATTTTGACGAAGCGTGCTTTGGCCCGCAACTCGGCCAGGTTTGCCGCGCCCACATAGCCCATGCCGGAGCGCAGCCCCCCGGTCAACTGAAAGATGAAATCGGCCAACTTACCCTTGTACGGAACCTGCCCCTCAATCCCCTCCGGCACCAACTTGGCATCGCTCACCACGCTTTCGGCATCCTGCCCCGAAGCATAGCGGTCGCGGGCGCGCCCGCGCATGGCCCCCAGAGAGCCCATGCCACGGTATTCCTTGAAGCGCCTGCCTTCATACAGCACGATCTCTCCCGGCGATTCCTCCAGCCCCGCCAGCAGATTGCCCAGCATCACCGCATCGGCCCCGGCGGCCAATGCCTTCACGATGTCGCCCGAATATTTGATGCCCCCGTCCGCCACGATAGGAATGCCACGCGGGCGTGCCACTGCAGCGCACTCCATGATCGCCGTGATCTGAGGCACCCCTGCCCCCGCGACCACGCGCGTGGTGCAAATAGAACCGGCCCCCACTCCTACCTTGATGATGTCCGCGCCCGCTTCAATCAGGGCTTCGGTCCCCTCAGCGGTAACGACGTTCCCCGCCAGCACGGGAAGGTGCGGCGCGATGGATTTTACCCGTCGGATCGCCCGCAGGACGTTAGCCGAATGTCCATGGGCCGTATCAATGGCGACGGCATCTACGCCTACATCCAACAGGGCCTCCAAACGATCGTCCAAATCCGCGCCGACGCCAACCGCCGCGGCGACCAAAAGCCGTCCCTGCGCGTCTGTCGCCGCCGCCGGGTAGTCGCGCTTCTTCAGAATGTCCTTGTAGGTGATGAGGCCCTTGAGCATCCCACGCTCATCCACAAGGGGTAACTTCTCAATGCGATGACGGTGCAGGATGGCCTTCGCCTCTTCCAGCGTCGTGCCGATGGGCGCGGTGATGAGGCCGTCCTTCGTCATGAAATCCCTGACCGGCCGCTGAAACTCGGTGGCGAAGCGGATGTCGCGATTGGTCAAGATGCCGACCAACTTACCGTTGTCAGTGATGGGCACGCCGGAGATGTGGTAGCGCGCCATGATAGCCTCGGCCTCGGCCAGCGTGGCATCCGGCGGCAGGGTTACGGGGTCCACAATCATGCCCGATTCGGACCGCTTGACCCTGTCTACCTCCTCAGCCTGAGCCTGCACCGACAAATTGCGATGGATCACGCCCAGCCCCCCTTGCCGGGCCAGCGCAATGGCCATGGGAGCCTCGGTGACCGTGTCCATCGCCGCCGAGAGGATCGGGATGGACAGCGCCAGCCGCTCATGGAGTCGTGTGCTGATGTCCACTTGCGCCGGCAGGACTTCGGAGTAGCCGGGCACCAGTAAGACGTCGTCAAAGGTGAGCGCCTCGCCTACGATTCGCGGTCCATCAGTCATAGCACAACGCTCCTTACGCTTACAGTAGAACGCGTCATTTAAAGCGCCGGGCCAGTTCGTTTTCCACCTCGGCCCAATGTAAACCCTTCTGCGCCAACAGGACCAGGCTATGGTACACCAGGTCCGCCATCTCATAAAGGACGCGCGCATTTCCTTCGGTCAGCGCGGCAACGGCGACCTCTATCGCCTCCTCACCAACCTTCTTGGCGATCTCCTTCTCCCCAGCAGCGAAGAGGCCAGCAGTGTAGGAGCCCTCGCGCGGGCGCGCTTTTCGGTCGGCGATGATGCTTTCCAAACGGCGAACGACATCCTCGCTGAACGAGGAAGGCGCGACCTCCGCCCCCCCTAGATCGCGAAAGAAGCAACTCACCTTGCCCGTATGGCAGGCAGGCCCAGCCGGCTTCACCCGCACCAAGAGCGCGTCGCCGTCGCAATCCAGGCGAATCTCCTCTACCCGCTGTATGTTGCCGGAAGTAGCGCCTTTGTGCCAGAGTTCCTGACGGCTCCGGCTCCAAAAATGGACTTCGCCCGTCTCCAACGTGCGCGCTAGGGCCTCCGCGTTCATGTAAGCCAGGGTCAGCACCTGACCTGTCCGCGCATCCTGAACGATGGCCGGCACCAACCCGTCAGGTCCCCACCGGATAGCCGTCTCGCCGTTCGGCAGCGCTGGCGGTTTTTGCTCCATAACACTCCACCCACGGAGAAAAACGCGTTAAACTTTTAAGGGCCTCCGCCGCTTCCGTCCGCCAGCACGTTGAGGATAGCCGGAGTGACATCGGTGATGGCTGCAGCCTCCGTGAAACTCATGGCCGCCGGGCCGACCACCAAAAGCGGCACCGGATTGTAGGTATGCCCCCTGGTCCGAGGATCTTCTATGTTCCCGTGATCGCTACAGACGACCAGCGACACGTCGCCGGCCAAGTGCGTTACCACGCTGCCGAGGAAACGATCCACCAAGTCCAGCAGATAAGAGCATGGCAACGGAATGCGACGATGCCCGACAAGATCCGGCAAGAACGACTCATACAACACCAGATCGTGCGCGTTCGCCAGCCCTGCCAACCGGCGCCCCGCCTCTTCCGGAGGCAAGAGGGGCCAGTCCAAGCCCAACCGCTCCCTTATGGAAAGGTGCACGATGTCCCAATAGACTGCATCGCCCCGCTCCAGGTCCGCCAAGGTGCGAAAGGGCAGGGATGCAGCCATGTTCGTGAGCGTCGTCGCCGAATGGCGCAGTTTGCGCTGCTCTACCAACTCCCAGTAGCGATCTGAATACGCGTTGGCAAACGTAGCCCGCCGTCCCATCTCCCGCGCCCGCTTCAAAAGGCTATGAGCCATGATGAGGGCACGCAAAGCCGCTGTAGGGTAGGCGGAAACGTGCATGCCGACCGCCGCTGGCGCATTGATGCCGGTGAAAAGCGCCGTCTGCCCGGTTGCGCTCTGCGGCAGACCTTCTACCCCCAGACAAGCATCTAAGGGACGGAAGAGAAGTGCTCGTGTCCGGACCTCGCGGCCAGCAACTAGCCCCCCTCCGAGAAGATCTCGCACATGGGGCATTGGCGCGAGGGCCAACGGGTTCGTGCCGTCGTCCGGCCCCAGCCCTACGCCGTCCAGGAATACAAAACAAACCCGCCCCATAGACGCCGCCCGCCTCTCATGGCAGGGATTATAACACCAGGAAGCGAAAACTGACAAGAAAGCCCTGCTTGTAAACTGAACGGCGACCAGGCTTTCAGCCTCGTCGCAGTCCATCAACGAGAAAACACCTAGCGCCGGGACCTTATGTCAATGCGATTCTCCGCAGCCAATCCAGCGCCCGATTGCTGATCCAGCGTTGCGTCAACTCGTCGGTGCTCCCCATCGGATAGGTCCGATGCTCCACCCCGTCCGGCATCGCCAGCGCGATGTGCGTCTCAGCCGTTCCCTTGCCGTATAACCCACCTTCGGGAGAAATGGTCCCCAACCCAACCACCCCGATGTCCGCTCCCGCCCGTTGACGCAACGCCACCGCCCACGCCTCAG
>DAOTYP010000230.1:0-4292 GCA_034434975.1 Anaerolineae bacterium
AGATGACAGGGATTTCTCTGAGGGAGGGAGAATTTTCCCTCAAGGACAAGAATTGGAAGCCATCCCCGTCAGGCATGACGAGGTCAAGGAGGATCACATCGGGCCGTTCATGCTCCAGGATCTGCAAGGCTTGCACAATGCCGGAGGCCCTAAGCACGCGATAGCGGCGCCCCCCCTCGGTTAACATCCGACTGAACAGGCGCAACGCTTCTGGCTCATCGTCTACGATCAGCACCTTGCGGATCTTGCCATCCAGGCGATCCAGGGCTTCCAGCAGCATTTTGCGCGTGATAGGTTTGACCAGATAGCTAGCAGCCCCCAACGTCTCCGCAGCCTGTTCCTCTCCAGGGATGGTGGTGATGATGACCGGCAGGTTATAAGGCAACCGTCCCAAGTCGTTCAGCCGGTTCAAGGCTTTATCCAACGTCCGTTCATTGATTAACAAGGCCTCGGCGGGAGTCTGGCTCAAGACCTGAACGGCCTGGGCGGGGTCGCTAACCGGAACGACCTCCACGGCATCCAGATAACGGCTCAGGAGACGCTTCAGACCTTTGTATTCTTCCAACACAACCAGCCTCGGACGCGGAACGGAGGGCTTGCCCCTGAATGGGCGTGTACGCTCCTCGTAAGGCTGGTATGGGTTGAGCCAACGCGTAGCGTCTTTGCTCAACGGGGCAGGAGGGTCTATAGGCAAGCGGAAGAAGAAGGTCGTGCCATGTCCCACCTTGCTCTCTACCCACATCCGGCCTCCGTGCAGTTCTACGAACTCTTTGCTGATGGTCAAACCTAAGCCGGTACCCCCGTATCGTCTGCGAATAGAACCGTCCAATTGTTCAAAAGGTTGGAAGAGACGCGCTTGATCTTGCTCGGCGATTCCGGGCCCCGTATCAGATACGCTAACGATCACCTCGTCTCCTTCCTGCCAGGCCTTCACTCGTACCCCCCCTTTTTCGGTAAAGCGGCCTGCATTGCTCAACAGGTTAAGGACCACTTCTCGGACGCGCGTGCGGTCGCAGAACGCGAGAGGCAAGTCCTCAGGCACCTCGCTTTCCAGATACAACCCCTTTGAGACGAACAAGGGACGCGTCGCCACGATGGCCGAATTGATGATCTCTGCCAGCGACACCCGCTCCTTGACCAACGCCATCCGCCCCGTCTCAACCTGACTGAGGTCTAACACATCGTCTATGAGTTCCGCCAAATGGCGACTGTTGCGCAGGACCACCTCCAGATCAGCCAACAAGGTAGGAGGGATGCGACCGCCGTAGGTTTGCGGTGCATTCGTGATCAGCTCACAGAAACCGATGATCATGTTGAGAGGGGTGCGGAGTTCGTGGCTCACGTTGGCTACAAATTGCTCTTTGGCCCGGCGCTCCTCTTCTGCTATTTGCCGCAAGCCCTGAGCCAGGCGGTTCAACCGCGTGAGCTGAAGATTAGCGGCCGCTAGGTCTTCCGTCATTTCGTAGAGCCGCACCTGTTGATCGCGCGCTTGCTCCAGGGCCAGGCGGCTTTCTTGATAACTCATCCAAGCCCAACCAAGCACGGTGGAAAGTGGACGAAGGATCAACCAGACGAGGGTGAGCGATCCTCCTATGCTGAACAGGGTGACGATGCGCGTGGGCACGGTGAGGTTCGTAAGGGAAGAAGGCACCCCAAGCAGTAAAGAAACGCAAACGAGAGCACAAACGAGGCCAGCAAGTGGGCTGATCGTGATCGCAGATAAGCCGATGAAGACGGCCAACAATGGCGCAGCGCCCTCCAAACCGCCCCAAACGACCACGAGCGAGACGGCAGCGAGACCGCCTATCACTAACACCCAGGCCGAGGCCAGCCGATGCCAACGAGACGCCAAAGTCACTCCACCGATCACGACGAACATGAACAGCGACAGCCATAGATGTTGAGAATACAAGCGAAAATACGCGCTCCCATTGATCAAAATGAGCCCTGCCCCGTATAGCCACAATATCCCTATCAAGATGCCCCTTTCACGCGTTTCTTGCAGCCAATCGTATAGGCTCACGTTCTGCGATCTCATCTCAGCCTCTACCTAAGGTGGTATCTGTTGTATCTGAATTATAACCCAGGTTGTCCCCTATGGGCAGTGGATGCGACACGTGCACGTTAAAAAGAGCCGCTCCTGTCTCATCCAGTTACCTGAGGCTTGTGAGGATCAGGCACTCGGGCTGACGCTGCCGCGGCAGCACATCTTTTCCCAATCTGAAGGTTGTGCTAAAATGTTTATGCTCGTTTCACATCGGCATAACGGTCAACGCTCGTCTTGGTCGGCATGAACCCAAACGCTGACCGTCGTGGTTGAGATAATGAAATGGCGATATTTTGACCTGATCATGGCCCTCTTCGTGGCGGTGCTCTTGATCAGCAATACCGCATCCAGCAAGATACTGAACCTAGGCCCTTTTACCTTTGACGGCGGCACGATCCTGTTTCCCATCAGCTACATTTTCGGCGACATCTTGACCGAGGTGTACGGCTATCGCCGGTCGCGTCGGGTGATTTGGACGGGCTTCTTTTGCGCCGCGCTGATGGCCATCGTCTATGCGGTCGTGGGCGCCTTGCCACCTGCCCAGGGCTGGAACGGCCAGGAGGCTTACGTCATCATCTTGGGAACTACGCCCCGCATCGTCATAGGCTCGCTGGTGGCTTATTGGGCTGGAGAGTTCTCCAACTCCTTTACCCTGGCCAAGATGAAACTCCTCACCCAGGGGCGATGGCTATGGACGCGCACGATAGGCTCCACCATCGTGGGCGAGGCCGTGGATACCACCTTGTTCGTGCTCATCGACTTTGCAGGGCTTTTGCCTTGGAGCCTTCTCACCGGCGTCCTTCTATCCAACTACGTGTTCAAGGTGAGCGTTGAAGCGCTAGCAACCCCCATCACCTACAAAGTCGTCGGCTACTTGAAGAAAGTAGAGCAAGAAGACTACTACGATCGCGATACGAACTTCAATCCTTTCGCTTGGGAGATCGCCGGATCCTGAGCAAACGATCTCCTAAGCAAAAATAGCACATAGGAGCCACCGCCCCTTATGATAGAGCACTTTGTCCGCCAAGAGGTGATAGAAATTTGTCGCTTAATGCATAGTAAGGGGTTTGTAGCGGCCACGGACGGCAACGTGTCCGTTCGCCTGCGCGACGGAAACGTTCTCTGCACGCCCAACAACGTCAGCAAGGGCCTCGTGAAACCGGAGGAGTTGCTGATCGTGAACATGGAGGGCGAACCTGTAGGCCCTCGCTATGGACCGGCGCGCCTGCTCAAGCCGTCCAGCGAGATCCGCCTGCATCTGGAAGCCTACAAACAGCGTCCTGACGTAAAAGCTGTCGTGCACGCGCACCCCCCGGTCGCGCTCGCGCTCTCCATCGCGGGCATCAGCCTGGCTCGCTGTCTGCTACCGGAGGTCATCGTCACCTTGGGGTTGATCCCGACGCTTCCTTACGCGCTGCCGGCCAGCGCGGAGAGCGCGGCCCTTATCTCCGAGCCGATCAAACGCTACGACGCGCTCTTGCTGGAGCGACATGGGACGGTCACCGTCGGCAGTTCGGCTTTAGAGGCTTACTTAAAATTGGAGAAGGTAGAGCATACCGCCCAGATCACGCTAACCCTTCTGCAGTTAGGGCGCGAGAAACCGTTCCCTGCCTCCGAGGTGAGCCGGTTGGTCCGCCTACGGCAAGAGAAAGGGCTCATGAAACCTGGGGAGGCAGAAGAGCTCTGCAAGGCCTGCGGCGTCTGCGATCTGCTGGGAGGATGCCCGGCAGACCGCGATAGGAAGGGGACAGAAGGGTACGATTCATAGCCGCGCGAACGACTTGCTCTCAGAATTTGACGCACGCGTGCATCGGTGTTACAATGCCAACGTCTGGATCTTGCCCCCATCGTCTAGTGGACTAGGACACCACCCTTTCAAGGTGAAGACGGGGATTCGAATTCCCCTGGGGGCACTGAGCCTAGAACCGCACCCGCTGCTGACACGCTGCACTGCATGCGGAGAGGATGCGGCGGGAATAACGGGGCGGATGATAGTCATCGGGGCGGTGGCGGAACGGTAGACGCCGGGGACTTAAAATCCTCTGGGGCACGGCCCCGTGAGAGTTCGAATCTCTCCCGCCCTACTACCATTCCTAGTAGATTATAGGCCTCTATCCCCTACCCCTTGTGTCCTTCCGTGCACGCGGAGGGACACGGTGAAAATCCCCAACGAGCCGACGCGGACTTTCCTTAAAATCCTGCGCCCCGATGCCCTCTCTCGCGACCTGCGCGACTTCCTGTTGGA
>DAOTYP010000231.1:0-20993 GCA_034434975.1 Anaerolineae bacterium
TCCGGCTCGGTATCCAGAAACTCAAAGATGCGCTTGGCCGAGGCCATCGCGCTGAGGAGCATGCTGTAGGTGCGGCTGATCGCGCTCACCGGCCCCCAGAAGCGCCACAGGTAGTTGACGAAGGCGATGATGAACCCCAGCGTCAACTCCCCCCTCAGCACCAGCCACGCGCCGTACCATATCACCAAAGCGCTCCCAAGCACCCCCACAAAGTCCACCGCAGGCCAGATCGTCATCTCCAGACGCACGGCGCGCATCGTCCGGGCCAAGGCATTGTCGTTCAGGCGATCAAAGGTGCGGAGGTTGGCTTCTTGCCGGTTGAAAGCCTGCGTGACGGCGATCCCGTTGATGGATTCGTTGAGGTTAGCGTTGATGTTGGAGAGGCTGCGCCGCACGTTCATCCAGGCGGCCTCCATGGCCGGACGCGTGCGCCGCACCAGGAGAACCAGCAAGGGAAAGACCGAGAAGGTCAGCAGGGCCAGCCGCCATTCAATGCTGAACAGGATGATGACGATGCCGACCAGGCTGACCCCCTCGCTCGCGGCGTTCACCAGGCCGCTGCTGATGAGGTTGTTGATGGTATCCACGTCAGAGGTGATGCGCGACATGATGCGCCCCACCGGCTGGTGATCGTAAAAGCGTAGAGAGAGTTTTTGGATGTGCGTGAAAAGAGTTTGGCGCAAGTCGTGCAGCACGCCTTGGCCGATCGCGCTGGTGAGGTAGATGCGAAGGTAAGAGCAAGCCCAAACCACCAGCCGCAGGAGCACCATACCGAGCACGGCCATGTTCAACGCGCGCAAATCCCGCTGCGCGATCCCCTGATCCACCACCACGCGCACTAGATAAGGCTCTGCCAAGCCCGCGCCGGCGCTGACCACCACCACCCACAACACCCACCAGGCCCAACGGCGATAAGGCCCTACATAGCCCATCATTCGCAGAAAGTGGGCGGTGTTGAAAGGCGCCTCTTGCGCCTCCTCCATCTCCTCTTCCAAGTTCTCAAAGGGCATGGTGGGTCATCTCCTAAGCCTTTCAAACGGACAAAGGGGCTTCATCGGCGTGCGCGGCAGCGTGTCCCACCTCCAGCAGTTCTTCTTGTTCGCGGAATTGCCACTGGTAGATGCGAGCGTACTCTCCGCCTTTGGCCAACAACTCGGCGTGCGTGCCTTCCTCGGCCACCCGACCGTCTTTCAGTACCACGACCTTGTCCGCCATCTTCACCGTGGAGAGGCGCTGGGCGATCACGATGCTGGTGCGAGCCGCCATCACAGGCGCCAACGCCGTCTGGATTTCGTGCTCGGTCTCCGTATCCACGCTAGAGGTGGCTTCGTCCAAAATCAGGATCGCCGGGTTCATGAGCAAGGCCCTCGCTAGGGCAATGCGCTGCTTTTGGCCGCCGGAAAGGCCGATGCCTCGCTCGCCCACGCGCGTGTCGTAACCCTTAGGAAGCGCCATGATGAAGTCATGGGCCTGCGCCAGGCGCGCGGCAGCCTCTACTTCCTCTTGGGTGGCGTCCGGCCGTCCAAAGGCGATGTTCTCGCGCACCGTCGCCGAGAAAAGAAACGTCTCTTGCGGCACGATGCCGATCTGGCGGCGCAGGCTGGCCAGTTGCACCTGACGCACATCATACCCGTCTACGCGCACAGCCCCGCGCGCGACATCGTAAAAGCGCGGGATGAGGTTGATGAGGGATGACTTACCGGAGCCCGTGCCGCCTAGGATGGCAACGGTCCGCCCCGCCTCTACCACCAGGTTCAGCCCTTTGAGAACGTACCTTTCAGGATCGTCGGGGAAAGCAAACCACACGTCCTCAAAGCGGACCTCGCCGCGTAGGGGAGGGAGCGGCACGGCAGCGGGCGTATCGCTCACGGTCATCGGCGCATCCAAGATCTCGGCCAGACGCGGCATGGCAGCCATGGCCTGACGCAAGATGCTGAGGAGCCAGCCCATCATGCGCACCGGCCAGATCACACCCCACAAATACCACTGGTAGGCGAAGAAAAGCCCCAATGTGAGTTCTCCCCGCGCGACCTGATGCCCACCATAGCCAGCCAGCACCACGAAACAGAGCCCCATGAAGAGGTCCATGGTCGGGAAAGAGCGCGCTTCCACCCCGGCGCGGTACATGCTCTTAGCCTGATACGCTGCGTTTTGGGCCCCAAAGCGCTCCGTCTCGTATCCTTCGCGTGCGAAGGCCTTGACCACCCTCACGCCGCTGATCGCCTCCTGGAGAACCGTGGTCAATCGCCCCATCTGACCGCGCACCGCCTCCCAGGCAGGGCCAATGCGACGATCAAACCACACAACCACGAGGGCAAGGGGAATGATGGGGATCATCACCACCAGCGACAGCCGCCAGTTGATGAGCAGAAGGAGGATCAGCGTGCCTACGAACGACGCGGAGGCAGCCGACAAGAAGAGAAACCCCCATGCCACGAACTCCTGCACCGCCTCCACATCGCTGGTGACGCGCGACATGATCTGCCCGGTCGGCATGGCGCGGTAAAAACTGATGGGCAAGTATTGCAGGCGTTCGTAGAGGAGGCGTCGCATATCGCGCACGACACTTTGCCCCGCCAGGTTCTGGATGTACCCTTGGTAGAAAGCGGCCAACGAGCGCGCCCCTGCCAACGCGATGAGCAGGAGGGAGTAGAAGACGACCAGGTCCATGCGCCCCTTGCTCAAGCCGCGATCCACGGTCCAGCCCAAAGCCGCCGGCGTCATGAGATCGCCCGCCAGCGTTACTAAGGTCAAAATCCCGGCGACCGCCACCTGAACACGGTAGGGCTTGAGGAAACGAATGAGCCGTAGAAAGTTTTGCATGATCTGGGCCTTGTTGTCAACGCCCGAAGAGATGGATAACGCCGACAGAGGAACAAGAACCCCGCCTTCGGAAGGAGGGCGGGGACCGGAAGAAAGCCATAGCAAGAAAGGAGCGCGTCTAAACCGGTCCGCCTCCCTGTTTACCCCTCCGTGCGGCCGCCCTCGTCACGTGCGCGCGGCGCGGCCAAGCGCCAGCCTCGTCCACGCGCGCGTGGTTGAACATCACGGCAACCAGCATGACACCTCCTCTCACACGAAGGGGCCACAACCCTTCAAGCATGGCAACCCGATTGTATCAGAGCCGCACCGATTCGTCAACCCCATCGGCCCCTGATGTTCAGACATGAGTTCGGACAGTTGATTGGACGAGAGGGGTGAAGGTGGCGAGCACTTGGTGAAGGAGACGACGCAACGCCCTGGCCGACAGGGTGATCTTCTGTTTGAGCAAGATAGAGACCGGAGTACAGCTGCCACTTCCGACGTTTGTGGGTCTTGGGCGTATCGGCGGAGGGGGATGCGGCATGAGGCCCGCTGGGCTCGTCGGCCGGTGGGCCCAACAGTTCATCGCGGAGGGCTTCGCCGAAGAACAAACCGATGGCATAGGCGTCCGAACTTTAACTTTATGAGGAGGAGCCGTCTATGAACCGGCCTAGGGACGTGAGCGGTCTCACGTTTCACTTTCCGCGACGAGGGTGGTGGGCCGTTCACCTCGTAGGCTTTTGTTCTGCACCCAACGGAACCCTTCGTTCGGCTCAATCACGGCCACATCAATCGGGCCGCCACAGCTGGCCGACGCGCCGGGAGCCAGGTTGATGCCGTCAGAGAAACGCTGCATCTCAATCGTCGTTCGCACACAGAAGAGGGCTAGGTCTATCGCGTCCTGAAGCGGCATGGCCCAGTAGTCAATGATGAAATCCAGTTTGGCCCCGTCTAGGCTCTTGCCCAGTTCCTCGGTGAAGCCGGGGAGTTCGCGCAGGCGGGGTCGTACCCTTTGAGCAGCCGACCGATGATCTGGGTCTGTCCCCGCCAGGAGATGCCGGGGCTCTCGCTGGTCTTGCGCACCAGGTAGTATTCCCCTTCGGGGACGAAGAGCTCGTAGACCTGACCGCTTTTCTCGCCCTCATTGTAACCGCCCACCAGCGCGGCCACGGCGTAGTTGCCTTGGGGGACCGGCTGCGCGTATCCCTTTTCCAGGCTGAGCCTGTACTGCTGTTGCAGGTATTGTCCCAGCCCTTGGACCATCTCTTCCACGGAGGGTCGTCGGTTGCCTAAAGACACTTTAAAGTCGTTCACGTGGCTGCCGATGCTGCGCCCCAAGAGGAAGGCCCAACCATAGGTGACGGCTGCCGCGCGCGGGCCCAACTGAAAAAGTTTGCGGCCGTAATCCGATCCGACGCGCACGTCGCCGCGCGCGTTCGTGTAGATCTGGCGGCTGTCGGCCGCGAAGACGATCCCCTCGGGGACGGCCACGTTGATGGCGATGGTCATAGAGGTCTCCTTAACAGGAAAACTCACTTCGGCCAGCGTGTGGCTAGGACCTGCCCGGCCTTGCGGGCAAGGCAGTTCGGCGTCATTATATCACCTCCCCAGCGCGTGGCAAGTTGTTCTGAGCGCGCGTTCACCGGCGCACCTTGCGGGTTTTCGCAAACTGCGAAAGGTCGCTATAATAGAGGTCGGTGAACGCCGAAAACGAGTCGCGACCCGATCGGCCCTTCTACGAGGTCCTGTACGGGCGGCGGTCGGTGCGCCGCTATGGGGAGCGACCGATTCCGCCTGAGGTTTTGACGCGGCTGTTGGATGCTGCTTGTCAGGCTCCCTCGGCTCACAACAGCCAGCCCTGGCGATTCGTCGTGGTGGCGCGTGGGGCGTTGCGAGACGCCTTGGCCGAGCGGATGGGCGCGCGCTTCCGGGAAGACCTGTTGCGCGACGGTATGTCGGAGGCGGAAGCGGAGGCCCAGGTAGAGCGATCTCGTCAGCGCCTTCGCCATGCGTCGGCGCTGATCGTGGCTTGCCTGACGATGGAAGACATGGCCCGTTATCCCGACGCTGGGCGCCAAGCGCTGGAAGAGCGGATGGGCGTGCAGAGCGTGGCGGCTGCCGTCCAGAACCTGTTGCTGGCAGCCCATGCGGAGGGGCTGGCCGCCTGTTGGATGTGTGCGCCGTTGTTCTGTCCGGAGGTCGTGCGCGAGGTGCTGGCCTTGCCGCCTCGCTGGCAACCGCAGGCCTTCGTTACCCTTGGCTACGCAGCCGAGCCTCCCAAGGAGAAAGCCCTCGCGCCGTTAGTCTCACGCATCTTGTATCGTGGATGATGACATGGCCCCCGTTGTAGCCTTGGCAGGCGGTGTGGGTGGCGCCAAGATGGCCGACGGCTTGGCCCACGCCTTGGCCCCCGGCGAACTGACGGTGATCGTCAACACAGGGGATGACTTTGATTTGTGGGGCCTGCACATCTGTCCCGACCTGGATACGGTGATGTACACCCTGGCGGGGATGGCCAACCCGACGACGGGTTGGGGCCTGGCGGGGGATACCTTCCAGGCCTTGGACATGGTGGAAAGGTATGGCGGCGAGACCTGGTTTCGGCTGGGCGACCGCGACCTGGCGACGCACATCCTTCGCACCGCGTGGCTGCGTGCAGGGCATACCTTGAGCGAGGTGACCGCGCGCTTGGCGGCTGCCTTGGGCGTTGCCAGCGTCATCCTCCCTATGACCGATGATCAGGTCGCGACGAAGGTGCAGACGGAGGCGGGGGAATTGGCCTTTCAAGAGTACTTCGTGCGTCGGGGGTGGCAGGTGCCGGTGAAGGGCCTCTGTTTCGCCGGCGTGGAAGCGGCCCGCCCTACATCCAAGGCGCTGGCGGCCCTCGCGTCGGCCAGGGCCGTCATCCTTTGCCCCTCTAACCCCTTCCTGAGCCTTGACCCCATCCTCGCGCTGAGGGGCGTGCGGGAGGCGCTGCGCGAGGCGTTCCCTGTCGTTGCCGTGACGCCCATCGTCGGTGGTCAGGCCCTGAAGGGGCCTGCCGCGAAGATGATGGCCGAACTGGGGCTGGAGGTTTCGCCGGTGACCGTAGCCGAGCGCTACAAGGACTTTCTGGACGGCTTCGTTTTGGATGTGGCGGACGCGTGCCAGGCCCGTCGTGTGGAGGCGTTGGGGCTGCGCGTGCTCACAACCGACACGGTGATGCGTGCGCCGGGTGACCGTGTGCGCCTGGCCCGCGAGATCTTGTGCTTCGCCGATCGCTTATTGACCGGCTGATGGCGCCTAGAAGCCTTTGGGTCGTCATCCCCGTGAAGCCCTTCGGCCAGGCGAAGTCGCGGCTTGCGCCGCTTCTCTCGCCTGCTGGCCGCGCGCTGCTCAGCCATGCCTTTTTGCGCCATACCCTGGAGGCGGCTCGGGCGGCACCCTCGGTGGCGCGAATCCTGGTGGTCAGCCGCGACGCGGAGGCGTTGCGCCTGGCCGAGGAGTGGGGGGCGCTTGCGCTGCGAGAGGAGGGGCGGAGCCTCAACCGCGCTCTGACCCAGGCGACGCGCTGGGCCGCGCGCCGAGGGGCAGGCGCTCTCCTCATCCTTCCGATTGATCTTCCGTTGCTAGAGCCGGCCGACATTGAAGCGTTGTGGGCGTTGGCGTTGGACGAACCGGCGGTCGTCATCGCCCCCGCGCGCCGCGAGGAGGGCACCAACGCGCTCTTGGTGCGTCCGCCGGGGCTTCTTACCTATCGCTTCGGCCCGCGCAGTTTCGGCGCGCATTGTGGGCAGGCGCGCGCGGAGGGCATTCCTTTCTTCGTTGTGCGTTCGCCTCATCTGGCATGGGATGTGGATCGGCCGGAGGACCTGACCGATGGGCCTCTATGGGGGCAGCCTTATGGCCCGAACCTTGATAACCACAGGGCACCAAAAGGGTAAAAGGTCTCCCCTGTGCCCTGTCGCGCGCGGGAGACCATAACCTTTCACGAGGGCTTGCGTCTACATTGTTGATGAGAAAGCGTTTCGGTTTCCTTCTGATCCTCTCTCTAGCCGTCGCCTTGCTCTTTCAATCGGCTTCCGTTGCCCGGGGAGATGAGAGAAAGAGAGGCCCTTTTGCTCCCTCGCGCGCAAAGGGCCTGGTTGCGCGTGCCTATCTTCCGGCCGTCGCCCATGACGAGGCCAGCGGGCCGATGGTGGAGATCCGCGCCCTCTGGGTGACCCGTTGGGATTACTCCAGCCCTGCCGACATCCGCACCATCATGCAAAAGGCGGCCAGCGCTCGTTTCAACGTCGTCTGGCTTCAGGTGCGGGGCCAGGCCGATGCCTATTATCGCTCGTCGCTGGAACCGTGGGCTGCGCGCCTCAGCGGCGTGTTGGGTCGTGATCCCGGCTGGGATCCCTTGGCCGTCGCCATCAGCGAGGCCCATGCCGTTGGGCTGCAACTTCATGCCTACGTGAATGTGTATCCTGCCTGGCTGGGCACCACGCCTCCGGCCCGTGCTACGCCGGAGCCGATGTACCATGCCTTCAATGCGCTCTACGGCAACTTATGGGTCATGTGGAACGATCAGGGGCAGCCGATGGGCCTGCGGTCGGACGATTACCTCTACGCCAATCCCGCTTATCCCCCTGTGGCCGACCACATCGCCGCCGTCGTGCGCGACCTGTTGAGCCGTTACGAGGTGGATGGGCTCCATTTGGATCTGGTGCGCTACGCCGGCCCGCGGTATTCCTACGATCCGAAAAGCAACGCGGCTTACGCCGAGGCTAAAGAAAAGGAGCCCGGGCTGAGCCGGGCCGAATGGCAGAGGCGACAGATCACCCGTCTGGTGGGGAGGTTGCGCGAGGAGATGAAAACCTTGCGGCCCCGCGCCTGGCTTTCCGCAGCGGTGTGGCCCGCTTATCGCGACCGTTGGGACTGGTGGACGGGGCCGGACGGCTACGACGGCTATTACCAAGATTCTATCGGCTGGCTTCTAGGCGGACAGGCCGACGCCATCGCGCCGATGCTTTACACCTCCAATATCCTGGGCGATTCCTTCGGCTTTCAGGCTGTGGATCCCTGGACCTCGCGGCGGTTGGAATCGCTGGTAGAAGATGTGCTCAACAACCCGACGCGCTACCAAATCCTGGTGGCCGACTTCATGGAGTTGGCCCAGGGACGGACGGTGCTTCCCGGCATCTGGGGCGATTACTCGGCCTTCTCCTACATAGACGAGCGGATCCGCTGGGCAAGGGAGGCCGGCGCGCGCGGCCAAGCCATCTTCTCCTACCGGCTTTTGAACCAACGAGACTATTGGGATGAACTGCGCAGCGGCCCTTATGCCCGTCCGGCCATCCTGCCCAGCGCCTACGCCGGGCCTTGACCTGCCCGGCCTCTATGCACGGCGGCGTCTATGCGCTCAGGACCTTCAATATCGCCCGTACCCTTCCTCTTCTTCGTCCTCGTCGTCCTCCCAGTCGTTTTCCTCTTCCTCTTCTTCGTCTTCCTCGTCCCAATCCTCCCCGAGTTCCTCTAGGCCCTCTTCGTCCTCTAAGAGCCCTTCTTCCTCCTCTATGTCTTCGGGGAGTTCATCCCAGTGTTCCACGCTCCAACCGCTCACGGCGACCAAAAGTTTGCGCTTACGAGGCGTGCCTAGGGTGATGACCAGGCCCCCTTCCTGATCTTGGCCGACCTCGCGCAAGATGTCCTCATCTATCTCAATCTCGCCGAGCGCGTCGGCGATGGCATCCAAGCCGGTGAGGGGAGGCTCTTCGGTGTCGGTGTAGGCGCTGGCGCCGTAGAGGCTTAACAGGCTTTGGTCGGCCAGGTAGATGTCGGCGTCAAAGAAGATGCGCTCCGACTCGTCTACCTCCTCTTCCTCATCTTCGTAGGCGATAGAGTCGCCGTAGAGGGAGATGTCAACGATCTTCTGACCTTCCAGACGTAGAAGTTCCGCCATCGTGTCGGCGGTCAATTCAGTGTGGATCTCCTCGCCCTCGTCCGGGCCGTTCCGACCATTGGTACTCATCGTTTCCTCCGTCAAGGTTGGTTTTCTGTTTATTTGTAAGGAGAAAGGGTGAGAACCCCCTTTCGTAAGAGCGAGAGAACGCGTGGCCTAGGTCTCTGCCGCTGGTGGGTCGGTGGCCGGATCAGGCGATCTTCCTCAATGAATGCAGCGTACCGCCTTAACGCAGCGGCTTCACACGCCGCCACAGCCTTTTGCTTTGTTTTTCTAATGTGTGGGGACGCGCCGCGCGAGGGGGTGAGATGTGAGTTTCTTAAGAGATCAGGCCATCGTTGGCATTCTACTACAGGTCGCCCGATTGTGCAACCGTTGCAGCCTTCATCGCGCATCGGACAAACAAAAGGAGCGGGTGTAAACCCGCTCCGGTGCATTCTTTCGTCCTCCTCTCGTACCGCTTGCCCAGGACGGTGAGAGGAGGACCCAGCCAGAAAGGAGGAGAGTCGCAGGCTCAGTCCGTGCGGACACCCTGCAATTTTCAGTATACAACGGTCAAGCCTCTTGCGCATCGGTTTTCGTGCCAATCTTCACTAGGCAAAAATGCCTAGTGTGAGTGGTGATGTCCTTGGCGGAACGGATCGCCGCTTCATTACGTCTTATTAAAGCAGGGTACGCCTATGAAGATTTGCCACCTTCCTGGCTTGTTGATCCTGATCGGCCTGATGGCTGCCTGTGGGGCACGCCCGATGAAGCCATCTCTTCCCCGGCCGTCTCTCACATCCGTCGTGGCTGCGCTGCGGACGCCATCCCTTTCTACCGCGCTCCCTTCGCCCGCCCCGACGCCCACGCGCGCGGGACCTTCGCTGGCGGCTACTCCGCCAGCAGAGCCTCCGCGGACGATCCCGTCCGCGGAGGTAGCGCCAACCTCGCCTACTGTGCCTCCTGCCTCGCCTACGCCGACCGCGACGCCCGTTGCGCCCACGGTCGCAGGGATATCTGCCACCTTCACGCCTCGGCCGCGGGAAGGAACGGCGATACCTACTCCGACCGCGACGGCCTCGCCCGTTGCTACCGATCCCGGTTGGCCCGGAGACGGCGGCGGCCCTGGCAACTCGTACTATAACCCTTCTGCCCGTTTGCCCTCACCCCTGGTGCTTTCTTGGCGGACAGGGTTCGGCGCCTCAGGTTCCCTGCAGGGTCTTCCCCTACGGGCGGTATCGTTGGCCGCGCGTGGGAATGTGCTCTATGTCGTATCATCTCAGGGCGTCCTTTATCGCCTGAACGCAAGCACAGGTCAGGTGGAATCGCAAACGCCCCTTTGGACGGAGGGGCCGCGCGGCTCTAGCGGCGCCCGCATGGTGTGGGCGGGGGAAAACCTCGTCATCGGCCTTAGTGAACTCTTTTATGAACGTCCTGGTCAACGTTCCCCGTCGCTGTGCACACGGCTAGTTGTGTTGGAGGCGAGAGGACAACCTCGCGTTCGCTGGGCGCTTCCCGTCGTGCACAACGGTAGCCTGAACTGGCTTGTCACGGGGAACAGGCTCTTGGTCAACAACCCGATGAACGGCGACTTGGTCGCCCTGGATCTCCACACGGGCCGGGCCGTCTGGAACCTTTCCGACCCTGATAGGCGCTGGCTCTTCCTCGCGGCGGATGAGCAGCGGTTCTTCCTGCTCAATCGCCTGGCCGGGTACCCCTCGGCAGAAAACTTCTTGCGCCGCCAACGTTTCCTGGCGCTGGATGCCGCTACCGGCAGGATCGTCTGGGAGTGGGAGCCAGAATTGAGCCACGATGTGCAGATGGGCATCGTGAGCGAGGGGCGGCTTTTCCTCATAGGTTGGAGCCCGACCTTGATCGCCTTGGATGCTCAGACGGGCGAAGAGCTCTGGCGGAGCGGCGCGGCTTTCGCCGCCTACGCTCCGATGGCTGCCGGAGACGGCGGCATCGTAGGCCGATTGCAGGATACCGCGCAGGGCGAACTGGTGATGCTAGAGGCAAGGGATGGGCGAGAACGATGGCGCGTCCCCCTGGCCGGTGGCTTTCCCAGCAGCCTGGTGATGACGCGAGGCCATCTCTTCGTGGACGTCTATGATGGCCGTCAATTTTCCTTGCGTCAGCTGAACGCCGAGAACGGGCAGGTGGAAGCCACCTTGCTGGAGGAGGAGACGACGACTTACCTTGGCGGAACCATGGCCATCGCCGACGGGCGCCTGTTTATAGGTGGGGTGGCTGTGACCGCTTTCGCCGCGAGCCGGGCCGCCGCGTCCCCCCCTCCTATCGTTCCGCCCCCATTCGTTACCGCGACGTTGCCGACCTTGCCGCTCTACTATGAATCTAGCGTGGCGGGTAGCGGCGACGTTTGGCGCGTCCTCTCCGATGGCACAGGCGCGATGAACCTGACCGGCACTGGCGGCGACGATTGGGATCCCGCGCCGTCGCCCGATGGTCGCCTCGTTGCCTTTGAGTCCTACCGTACAGGCACCAGCGAGCTCTGGCTGATGCGCAGCGACGGCGGAGATCCGCATCCGTTGGCCGAGACGCGCGCGGCCAACGTCTACAACGCTCGTCCGCACTGGTCGCCGGACGGCCGACAGATCGCCTTCGTCTCCAATCGCGGCGGCGAGTTTCAAATCTGGGTGATCCGTCCCGATGGCAGCGACCTTCGCCCCCTTACCGCTGAGGGGCGCAACACCGATCCGGCTTGGTCGCCCGACGGTAAAACCATCGCCTTCGTTTCCACTCGCGGCGGCTATGAGGACGTCTGGCTGATGGACGCGGACGGCCGCGGGGCCCGGCAGATCACGTTCACCCCTGAACGCGAGTCCTCGCCTGCCTGGTCGCCGGATGGGCAATACCTGGCCTTCACGCGCCACGCGCCGGGGATGGACGATTGGGGTCAGATCATCGTGAAGCGTTTGGACGGCGGGCTGGAGGTCGTCGCGCCTTATTCGCAGTGGAGCATGGATCGCAACCCTTCCTGGTCGCCGGAAGGCACGCGCCTGGCCTGGGCTCGCCGGGGCGACGACCCCGGCAAACCCCAAATCGTCATCGTGCGGTGGGATGCAGCAGAACCTCCGCTGATCCTAGGCATCGGCAAAGACCCGGCCTGGGCCCCTGCTCTGCCAGAGCGATGAGTTGTAGTATAATGAACGGGGTCGGCACGGGCGCCCGACGCGAGATGGAACGCGAAACTTTCTCCGAGGATTTACCCGCTTCTGATGCGACCGTCCGGGAACTGCAGCGACGGTTGGCCGCCCTCTATCAGGCCGATGAGGCCATCAGCCGATCGTCGGATCTGGAGTCTCTTTTGCGCGCCCTTGTCCAGGTGGCGGCGGAAGCGTTGGCGGCCGACAAGAGCGCCATCCTGATATGGGATGAGGAGGCGGAACGGTTCATCTGCCGCGCTGCGGTCGGTTTCAGGCCGGAGACGACCTCACGGTGGACGCTGTGTCCTGAAGAAGGGAGCATGGGCCGTGGGGAGATCGTTGCGGTGGAAGATGCCCTTGCCGACCCGCGTGCCGATGCTTCTCTCATGGCCCCTGAAGGGATTCGCTCTTTCATTCACGTTCCTATCAGGGTAGAGGGCCGCGTGTATGGCATCTTCAACGTCGGTTACGGCCAGCGACGCCGTATCCACTCTGAAGATGTGCGTTTGTTTGAGGCACTTGCTCTGCGCGCGGCCGGCGCCATCGCTCGCGCCCGGCTGGTGGAACGGCTCCGTGCCCAGGAAGCCCAATACCGACAATTGATGGAGAACGCGAACGACCTCGTCTTTGCGGTGGATGCAGAGGGCCGCTTCACCTTCGTCAACCGTCGCATTGAGACGATCACCGGCTACAAGCCGGAGGAGGTGTTGGGACGAAGCATAGAGAGCCTGGTCACGCCTGGTAGTTACGCCGTCGTGCGTGAGCACCTGCAGCGTGGCTTGGCCGACCCTTCCTATCGTCCTGCGTATCAGTTGGAGGTGCTACGCAAGGACGGGAGCCTGGCCTACGTGGAGGTGAGTTCGGCTGCGCTGGTGGAGAACGGGCGCGTCGTTGGGCGGCACGGGATCGCGCGCGACATCACCGAGCGGGTACGTCTGGAGCAGGAGGTCGCGCGGCGGCAGGCGGAACTCAGGGCCTCACGCCAGCGGCAGATGGAACTGCGCGATCTGATCGCACTCACCACTCGCGCGGTGGAGGAGGAGCGACGGCGCATCGCGCGCGAACTGCACGACGATACGACCCAGGCCATGATCGCCATCTCGCGCCGTCTGGATGCTTTGCACGACCTCATCGCCCGTTCCCCGGAGCAGGCCAGGGCCTACTTGGCCGAGACGCAGGACCTGCTGGATCAGACGTTAACCAGCCTGCGTCGCTTCAGCCGTGATCTGCGTCCGGCCATCCTGGATGACCTGGGGCTGCTCCCTGCTCTGGAATGGTTGATGAGCGAGTTAAGTGCCGAGACACAAGGGAAGGTGGCCACGCGTTGCGAGGTGTTGGGAGAGCCGCGTCGCCTCCCGCCGGACGTGGAGTTGGGCCTTTTCCGTATCGCACAGGAGGCGGTGCGGAACGTGCGCAAACACAGCGGCGCGACGGTCGCCACGCTGATCTTGCAATTCGGCCCCTCGGAGACCTATTTGGAAATCACGGACAACGGCCGCGGCTTTCAGATCGGCCGCGCGGGGGCGAGCAAAGAGATTCACCTGGGGTTGGTCGGCATGGAGGAACGGGCGAAACTCCTCGGCGGAACCTGCACGGTGCAATCTGCGCCGGGCCAAGGGACGACGGTTAGCGTGTCCGTTCCCTACTGAAGGCTTCTGATCTCCGCGATAGGGCCGGCGCGATAGGCGCAAATGCCTATGTCCCTCTACGCGCCGCGAACGATGCGCCCGCTACGCGTTCAAAGTATAATGACAGGAGGAGGGCGTACATGCAAACGCTGGATCATGCATGGGGCTTGGCGGAACCTCCTCCAGAAGCGGGTTTGACGGCGCTCGTCGTCGGGCCGGAGCTGGCGTTCTTTGCTCTGGTGCTCTCGCCGTTGGTCCGCAAGGTTCTCTACCTAGATTGGGATGCCGCTCGTCTGGCTTCTGCTGAACGTTTCCTCGGCGGCTTGGATAACGTCGGTTTCCGTTTGGTGAATGGTTCTCACCTTCCCCTGCCCGCCGAGAGCGTAGATATGGCGTTCACATTCCTTCCTCAGGAGTCTGGTCCTCTGGCGGCGCCAGCCGACGTGGCGCGTGTTCTCAAACCTGGCGGCCGGCTTTACGTGCTGCGCTCGGCTTCAGCCAACCCTCGCGCCTTTGACCAGTTCCTTGCCGACCTCGGCTTGGAGTTGGTGCAAGAGATAGGGCCGTTGCTATCTGCTCCATTAGTCCTTGTTTATGGGCGCAAGTTCCCTGCACGGCGAGATCGTAGGAGCGCGGCTGCTTCCGCCCCTTCACGCTAGAGGTGAGAGGCCCTTATAGGGTGGCCTGTGAGCTCCCTGTTGGTTAACGGTCAAAACTTCTTCTGTTCCAGCCGCGACCCTTCTCCTCGTTTGTCGGCCGTATCCCTAGCACCCGGGTATGGTACACTGGCTCCATCCGCTCAGGAGACGGGCCGATGGCCCCGACCGATGAACAATGGGATGTGATCAACCCCCTCATACCAGCCCCCGAAACGGCCTGATGGTCGTGGCCGCCCCCGGCGGCGTGATGACCGAGAGATCCTCAACGGGATTTTATGGATCACGCGTACCGTTGCGCCATGTTTTTAACGTGAATTCGGTTTAAGCGGGCAGCAGAGCAGCTACCTCTGATGTCAGGGAAGGCTTCTTAGGCTGACGGTAGCAGGGGATTAAGATGCTCATGATCCCACTCATGGCTCTAGGGAGCGCCGACTTTGCCGCCGCCGGGCTCCGCTGGCCAAGAGCTGCTTTTCCCAGACGGGGAGAAAGGCCTGGCAGAAATCATCCACATGGCAGAAAAGATTTAGTAAACTATCCATAGGGCCTCCTCCGGGCACTGGAGTTTTGCTAACCCCAGGTTTACCCCGGCGGAGTCTCTTATCCGACCTCACGTTTTGTTAGTTCAAAATTTGTTTCTACGCGAGGTGTGCCGCGCTACGAGCAAGCCGGTAATGAATCCGGCAGAACGATGGCAGGATATTTGGCTGGATTGGCCAGATAGCCATCCCAATAGACGGGTGCGCTGCGCCGAAGGGTGGCATGCACGCGCGGCGTCTCGGCTATCTCCACTACGACGAGATCGGCCTGCTTACCTACCTCAATGCTGCCCCGGTCGTGCAGGCCCGCAGCCTTGGCTGGGTTTAGGCTGATGAGCCGCACCGCTTCGTGCAACGACAAAATGCCCTGGGCTGCCATGCGGCATGCTGAGTGCAACATTGCGGCCGGGTGATAGTCGGCGGCAAGAATATCCACCACGCCTGCTTGAATGCTATCCAAGGCGCTCAGGTTGTTGGTGTGGGAGCGGCCTAACAACGCGTTGGGTGCGCCCATGATAATGTACATCCCGCGCGCTTTGGCTGCCTGGGCCGCTTCGAGCGTCACTGGAAACTCGCTGATCGTCGCGCCCAGCCCGGCGATAAAATTTACCTTTTCCGCCGTGTCATCGTCGTGGGACGCTAACGGAATGTTGCGCTGCGCAGCCAAGTGCGCCACCTCGCTGACCACGTCCCAGCTCTTGGGGCGACTCTGCGCCTTCCGGACGTGCTCGCGCAGCTCGTCTTCGCTGACGACGATCCCGCTGCGCCTTTTGCGCCACTCGAGCATGGTATGGATGTATCGCTCAATGTCACGGTACTGGCCCTGCCCGGGAGTATGGTCCATCAAAGAGATCAGATGTACCTGCTCGGCTTCTAATAACTCTGTCAACACCGGCCCGGCCTCGGCATTCGTGACCTCGAATCGGGCGTGGATGCGCATGTCGGTCAACAGCGAATCGCGCCGGCGGTTGACCGTTGCGATGATCTGGCGCGCCCACTCTTCCGACCGCAGCGTGATGTGCGAGTGCCAGTGAAACGAAATCGCCGCGTAGGCTGTCGTCACCCCGGTCGCTATCAGCCGCTTGTCCAACTCGAACAGCGCAATGTCAATCGGCAGGATCGCCTTAGGCCTCGGTTCGATCTCGCGCTCCAGCATGTCGCCGTGCAAATCAACGATGCCTGGAAAGAGGGTTAACCCCACGCCCGCCAGGTCGGCGCAAGGCACTGCTCCTTCGACGATCTCGGCAATATAGCCGTCCTGAATCCGCACCGAGCCGCGCTCGAGCACCCGATCGGGTAAGACGAGCCGAAAATCACTCAACCACATAGGCTTGCTCCGCTTCAATGTAAGCCGGTATTGGGCCCGTATTTCCCAGAGCCACATCGCAGTCCACCAACGGCCCGATATCCTCCAGGTGATGGAACACGCCAATCATGGCCACGCCCATGCTTTTGAGATGCGTCAACTGGTGAATCAGCGCGGCGCGCGTCGGCGCGTCCAGTGAGGCAGTGGGTTCGTCAAGCAGCAACAGCCGACGCGGTGCGATCAGTGCGCGGGCCAGGTTGACCTTTTGCTGCTCGCCGCCGGAGAAGGTGGTGGGATAGGCCATCCACAATTCGGGCTTGAGGCCAAAGGCGTCCAGCCATTCACCTGCTTGCTGGGTTGCCACTTCGAAAGGCGTGCCCAGCGCCAGCAGCGGCTCGGCCACCAGTTCAAGTGCCGTCACGCGCGGCCTGGGGCGCAGAAATTGGGTGACAAATCCGATCTCTTGATTCCGCAACAGTGCGATGTCTATATCGGCGGCTTGGGCCAGGTCAATGACGCCATGCCGCGAATAATACAAGGCATGCCCGCCGGTCGGACGATACGTGCGATACAGGCAGCGCAGCAGTGTGGACTTGCCCGATCCGTTCGGGCCGGTGACGAGCAAGAACTGGCCTTCGACGAGCGTAAAGCTCAAATTGCTCAATACCAGAATCTTGCGCTCAAGTTGATGAATCTCGAACTGCTTGCTGTAATTCTCGACTTGCAGAATTCTCATTGGTGTCATCTTTCCCTTTTCCAGAATGGCTTCTCACACATTGGCCCTATGCGAAAACGAAGAACGCCAAGAAACCATTGGCTATCCTTGGCGCTTTTGATGCGTAAAGCGTGGCGTGAGAGATGACGTATGCTCCCTCATTTTAGAGCTTGGCGTGAACGAGTTGCTGTGTATACGCCTCTTGTGGATCTTCCAGAACTTGATCGGTGAGGCCGGTTTCGATGACGCGCCCCTGCCGCATCACTACGACGCGGTCGGCCAGCGTGCGGATCACGCCCAAGTCGTGCGACACGATCACGATCGTGATGCGCGTCTCGCGCTGCAAGCGCTTGAGCGTGTCCAGGACAAGCGCTTGCACCGACACGTCCAGCCCGCTCGTCGGCTCATCCAGCAGCAGCAGTCGGGGCCGCAGCGCGATGGCTTTGGCGAGCTGGACACGCTGCTGCATCCCGCCCGACAGTCGAAATGGGAAATCGTCCATGCGCGCCAGCGGAAACTCGGATGCCAAGAATGACGCGCGTGCTGCGCTGCGCATCGCATCAAACGATCGCTCGCCCGCCATGATCAATCGCTCGGCCACGTTGCCGCTGCTGGTGTAGTGCATGCGCAAGCCCAGGTGCGGATACTGGTAAACGATCCCGATGTGATAGATGCGCACCTCGCGGCGATGAAAACGATCCAAGTCAAAGAGATTCACACCCTGGTAGCCGTCGATGTCCAGGTAATACTCGCCCTCGTCCGGCTTTTCTTCCAAGTTGAGCAGGCGCAGCAAGCTCGACTTGCCCGAACCCGATTCGCCCACCACACCGAGCACTTCGCCTGGATAGACAGTGATGTCCACTCCGGCGATGGCGGTCACGCGTCCATAACGCTTGAACAGGTTTTTGGCTATGAGCAGCGGTGGAGTGGAAACCAGGAGGGGCGGGCGGAGCGTCGTCGAGTCAAGTGTGGAGATAGCCTGCATGATAAAACTCTCCGTTCTCGTCATAGTAGGTTGCGCCGATCGTCACAGCCTCTCCCTTTTTTCGCTTGAGCAGTTTGGCGGCGTAGCCCGTATCTGAGAGCGAATAAAGCGAACTGCCATCTGACTGGGGAATCTCGTTCATGAACTTGTGGTCGACGCCCGTTATAAAGCACACGCGCCCATTTTGATCTTCTACCGAGAAATGCACGTCGGAAAACTCGATCGGATAGACATCGGTGTACGGCGGGACAGCATACAGCCGTTTTTCCCGCCCGGCCGAAAGCAACGTGAGGTGAGCCGCCTGGTGCAGCTTGGGTGTGTCCCAGCGCGGGATGGGGCTGGGACTCATCAGGTAGCGGTGATGGACGATCACAGGATAGCTGGCGCCGGTGACGAATGAGCCATAGCGCACCAGTTGCTCGTACAGCTCCAGCCACATGAGTGCATAGTCGGCGTCGGCGTGCATCTCTCGCGTCTTGGCCATGCTTCGCTCTATGTGGCGCAGTGGCTCGGGTATGGGCACCTGTAAAATGAGGACCTGCCCCTCGCGCAGCCGTTCTTCAGGGATGCGATGGCGGCTCTGGATGAGCGTGGCGCGCAGCGCGTCGGTCGTCGTTTCCACACCCGCCATGCGCGCGATAAAGCGCCGCAGGTTGGCCGCGTTCACCGAATCGTCGTCACCTTGATCGATGACCTTGACCACATCGCCAGGGCCGACCAGACTGAGCGTGACTTGGAGCCCGCCAGTGCCCCAACCGCGCGCGATAGGCATCTCGCGACTGGCATACGGCACTTGATAGCCAGGGATTGCGATCGCCTTCAAGATGCGACGACGCAACTCGCGCTTGGCAAACTCGTCCAGAAAGGCGTAGCTATAGTCTTGGCGCGGGTGCGCGAGTTTGGCGACCGTCATGTCAGACATCGTGCGGGATGCTCCTCATGAAGAAAGTTGAACCATGAAACGATATCCAAGCGTTTCAAACCTCACTACTTTGTCAAAGATGAATTCCAGGGATGGGAAGCAAGCCTCTGGCCCGCTTCTCCAGACGATCGCCTGGGTGTACGGGCCTCTGGCCCGCCCTGCATCTCCAACAACCGTGCTTGACAGAGGACTAGACATGCGCGCTTGCTCTTAAAACGACGACATGCTCTCCGCTTCGCTACGGGGTGCTTCGCAAGGCGCCGCCTCGCTGGATTCTCCCACAGGCTGCGATAGGTCCTCAGACAAGGAGTATGCCTCTATGCTGAGCGTTTGATGGGCGCGGACGCGCCGGATCGCATCGAGGCTACTGCTAAAGGTCACATAGTGCGGCAGCTTATAGTGGATACAAAAACCCGACGCTTCTACCGGTTCGGTGTGATACAGGACAAACTCTTCCGTATGCGCAGGATGGGCCGAAGGCTTGTCCATTTCCATATCAAGTATGGCCGCCGCGATCGTCTTAACCTCGTTCCAGCCCAGCGTGGCCGCAAAGCCCAGCTCGAGCGTGTCCGCCTGGCTGCTAACCACCTCGGTCTGAGTGAGGCGCACCCGGCCTGCACTAAAGGTCTCACCCGTGATGGGGTGGCGCAGTTTGACCTCGACATAGCTCAGGCGCACTTCATTGACCGTGGGATGCGTCAGGCCATAGCCGCGCATACTGGCGTAGCCTAACGTCAGGACGCCGCCCGTATCGGCGCGGGCAAGCGATTGCAGACGATGTGCGCGCGGGGCAGGGAACACGATCGGCTCGCGCGTCACGTCGGGCAATTCAGCCGGGTCAGCCGGCTCGACCTGTGACCACGCGGCCAGCAGGCCATTCAAACGCTGCCAATCGGATAAGGCTGGATAACTGGGTGGGGCAGGTTGCTCGGCGGCCTCGAGCTCCTGCGGCCCGCCAGCCTGTGTCTGTCCATCAAGCACTTCAGTATCCAAGATGCGATGGCTGTAATCAAGCGTAGGGCCGAGAACTTGGCCGCCTGGAATGTCCTTGAACGCCGCTGAGATGCGCCGCACGGTCAGCATCTCTTGATTGGATACCGGCTCAGCATACGCCAGGCGCGGCAGCGTGGAGCGGTACGCCCGCAGCAGCAACACTGCTTCGTACAGATCGCCGCCGGTCTGGGCCAGCGCCAGCGCCGCCAACTCGGGCGCATAGAGCGAGCCCTCGCCCATCACGCGATCCACCAAGTAGGGCAAATGACGTTCAATGGAACGGACAAACTCGTTGCTGAACGGTTGATTCAACGCGCGGTAGAGCTGCTCCGCCCGCTGGATAGCCTCCTCCCCACCGCGCACAGCTACGTACGCCATTCGTTCTTCACCTCCACTTGCGTCGTGCGCGGCAATCCCACAATGCCCTCCGAGCCGACAAGAAAAATGTCCCAGCCCATAGGATAGATATTCTTTGCCTGGCGCAACTTCCAAAACTCGACCGGGATCCCATTGATTGCAAGCTCCACTTGCTTTGGGATCCCCGGCCCGCTGAGATGAAGCAAATAACCCACGCCGGATCCGGTGACGCCCAGTTCCGCGCCGAGGATGAGCGTAGCCGATTCGTCGGGCGAGAGATAGGTACCAGTTGGCGCGTTTCGCAAAATCTGCAGACTTTTCGCATCAAACTGAGGATAAAATTGATAACAAGCCACCTCGGGCGGCTTGAATCGCGCGCCCAGCCGCGCCAGGTGAGCGTTCAACTCGGCGTGATTGGTGTAATAACTTGTCTCCAGGTCTATCAGCGTCTGGCCGATGGCCAGAAAGGTTTGCAATCCCTCCCTTGCCAAAGGCTGGATGCAACCCGGGTAGGCAAGCGCCCACATCAGTGCCCGAAACACCCGTTGTGTGCGAGCTTCTTGATCGTTCATTTGGGCATGAGCCATTCAAACGTCTCCATTTCCACGCGCGTCGCTTCCACCCACCGGAGCAGTTGCTCATCGGCCTCTTGCAAACGAGCGGCCTGTGCCTTGAGAAATTCAGCGATCTCGTTTTGGGCCAATCCAGCCGCGTTAGCCGCGTCGATCAGCGCCAAAGCCAAAGCTTGCTCCAGATCGCGGCCCAGGCACGCGGCATAGCCTTCTACGCCGCCCACGCGCACGCGAGCCTCGGCTATCAACAACTCGCCCAGGTAAAACAAGGTCCCTTTGACCGGCTCGCTCATCGGGAGCATGACCAGCCCGATGCGATTGGTGAGCACCTGAATCGGCTCGAGCGCGGGAACGAGCGCGTCGGCAAACCGTTTGACCTCGGCGGCCGGCGCGCGACTGAGCACAGAGAGGCACGCACTACGAGTGATCCGATCGTTACCGTG
>DAOTYP010000232.1:0-13165 GCA_034434975.1 Anaerolineae bacterium
AACCCAACCTTGCGAATCGCGTCCCGCACCGTCATGCCGCCCGGCAATTCCCATTCCTTGTCACGGTAGATGATCTTCATCCTCACCACCTCATTCCGCCGTAACTGACGGAGTGATTCTACCTGAAATCAGAGAGAGGGTCAAGGCTTGACTTTTCTCCCTTCTTCGGTTTCAATGTCGCCAAACGAACTCCGAAGAAGAGGAAACTGAAAGATGCCCGGGGCTGAAATAGAAGCTGCCCCGAGTCGCCCTGCGTCATCCAACGTGGCGGCCTCTATTACCTCTTCTGGAGAGGGGGCGACGGCACGCGCTACGTCATCTCCGATGATCCCTTTGACTTCCAGGATCGCGAGGCCTACTGGCTGGCAACCTCCCACGCCAGCGAGATCTTTGAATGGGATAGCCAATGGTACATCACCTCGTGCAGCCGGCCGATAGAAGATGTGGCTCATACCCAGGATCGCACGCGGGGGCTCTACCTGGCGCGCTTAGAATGGGATGGCCTTTGGCCGCGACTTGCCCCATGGCAAAGGTGATGCCCCCATTAAAAACCCGGGGCGCCCTCCTCACAATGAAGCATAGAAAGGCATCCCCGGGCCTGAAACCGGAAGCGACGCCGAAGAGGTTCCTCAACCGCTACAGCACGACCTGGCGCACATCCCGCACCGTGCCGGAGGCGGCGATCTCGCGAATCACCTCATCGGGCACAGGGCTATCCATGTTGATGAAGGATAACTCCCACTCCCCTGGCGCAGTCCGCCCTAGCCGCCATTCGGCGATGTTCAGGTTGTGATTGCCCAGGATCGTGCCGATCCGACCCATGACTCCCGGCACATCGCGGCTAGAGATGATCAGGATATTGCCCACGGGCTGCACATCCATCGGATATTCGTCTATCCTGACGATGCGCGGCCGAGCGCGGGAGAAAAGGCTCCCTTCCACCAGCCTCGCCTCTTGGGTGGAAATGACCCGGCAGGAGATCAGGTTCGGATAGTCTCCGCTCTCCTCACGGTGCACCTGAGCCACGGTGATGCCCCGTTCCGCCGCCAACGCCGGCGCGTTCACGTAGTTCACTGTATCCTTCAAGATCGGCGCCAAAAGCCCCTTGAGAAGGGCAACCGTGATGGCCTTCACCTGGTTGGCGATCTCCTCCCCTTGCACATCCACCTCTACCCGATTGACGCGCCCGCGTATCAGTTGCATCTGAAGGGAACCGATCTTCTCGGCCAGGCGCAGATAGGGAAGGAGGGCCTGATAGTCTGCCCCTTCCGCGAAAGGAAGGTTGACCGCATGGGGATAACCCTCGCCCCGCAGAGCCGAAAGGACGCCGCGCACGATCTGCACCGAGGCGTCCTGTTGCGCCTCTACCGTGCTGGCCCCGATGTGAGGCGTCGCGACGAGGTTGTCCAGCGCCAAGAGGGCCCGCAAGGTCTCGCTGCGCGGCGGCTCCTCGCTGAAGACGTCCAGCGCCGCGCCAGCCACCTTACCTGAGACGAGGGCCCGATACAAGGCCCCCTCGTCCACGATGGCGCCGCGCGCACAGTTGATGATGCGCACGCCGTCCTTCATGCGGGCGAATTGGGCCTCTCCCAACATCCCCCGCGTCTCCTCCGTCAACGGCATATGCATCGTAATGATGTCGCTGCGGGCCAGGAGCTCATCCAGTTCGGCTACCAGTTCCACCCGGAGCCGCTCGGCCACATCCTCGGAGATGTAAGGGTCGTAGGCGATGACCTCCATGCCCAACGCCTGACAGCGGGCCGCGACCCGTGAGCCGATGCGCCCCAGCCCGATGATGCCGAGGACGCGACCGGAGAGCTGTATCCCCATGAACTTGCTGCGTTCCCAAGCGCCCGCGCGCAGCGAGGCATGAGCCTGAGGGATGCGGCGGCAGAGGGCCAACATCATCGCCAAGGTGTGCTCTACCGCGGCGAGGGTGTTGGCCTCCGGCGTGTTCATCACCAGGACGCCATGGCGGGTGGCCGCAGCCACATCCAAGTTATCCAACCCCACACCAGCGCGGCCCACAACCCGCAAGCGCGGGGCCGCCGCCGCGAAGACCTCGGCATCCAACGGCGTGCCGCTGCGTATGATGATGGCATCGTAGTCGCGAGCGCGCGCCAGAAGTTCCTGGCGCGGGGGCCGTTTGATCACATCGTACTGCACATCAGGTGCCGCGTCCAGGATCGCAAGCCCTTCTCGCGAGAGGTCGTCGGTGATCAAGATGCGATACATGTTTCCTCCTCATTCCAAGGCGGCTCTAAGGGCGAAAGGCCTCTATGGCCGCGAGCAAGCGCTCAATGTCCGCGTCCGTCGTGTCGCCCATGTGAGCGATGCGGAAAGTTTGCCCCTTCAGCCGACCGTAACCGTCGGAGATGGCCATGCCGAGCGCCCGCAGGTGACGGTTCAAGCCAGGCACGTCTATCTGCCGCACGTTGCTCACCGTCGTGACCGTCGGAGAGCGATATCCCTCCTCAGCGAAGAGGGCATGTTTTTCCGCCGCCCAACTTTGTACCCGCGCCGCCAAGCGCGCGTGGCGCGCGTAGCGCGCCTCCAGCCCCTCGGCCAACATGCGATCCAACTGCACATCCAAGGCGAAGAGAAGGGAGATGGCAGGCGTAGCAGGGGTCTGATTGCGCAGCAGGTATTTCTCCAGCTCCAGAAAGTCAAAGTAATAACCCCGGTGCGGCACGGTGCGGGCGCGCGCCAGCGCACGGTCGGACACCGCGCAGAAGGAAAGCCCCGGCGGCAACCCCAGACACTTCTGCGACGAGGTCAAAAGGACATCCAGCCCCAGGCCGTCGCAATCAATCGCCACCCCTCCTAGAGAACTGACAGCATCCACCAAAAGGAGCACATCCTCATGCCGCTTGACCACATGGGCGATCTCCGCGAGGGGGTTCATCACGCCCGTGGAGGTTTCGTTATGCACGACCGTCACCGCGTCAAACCCGCCTTGTGCGAGGGCTTCCTCTACCTGTTCCGGACGGATGGCGCGCCCCCAAGGGACCTCTAGTTTGACCCCTTCCTTGCCGTTGGCCAACGTGATCTGATGCCAACGTTCTGAGAAAGCGCCGTTGACCAGGTTGAGACAACGGCTTCGCACGCAGTTGCGCACAGCCGCCTCCTGCAAGCCGGTGCCCGATGAAGTGGAGACGTAGACCCGCTGCTGCGTGGCGAAGACCCGGCGCAGTTTGGGCTGGATGCGGGCAAAGAGGGTCTCAAAGTCGGCCCCGCGATGGCCGATCATCGGGCGTGTCTGGGCCATCGCCACCTCCGGCGAGACGGAGACGGGGCCAGGGATGAAGAGTTGCATGGTGCCTCCTAAGATTATGATGAGATGCTCAACGATATGCTGCCAACAGGCGTTCCTGCCAGGACGGATCCCGAAAGATGAGGCCGCCGCTGTGGAGAGCGTCTAGCCCGCGAGCGAAGATGGCAGCATGAGGGGTTCCTCGCAGACGCGCTGCCTCTTCCGGCGCGATCACCAAAGGGAGGAGCCCCGCCAAGCCAGGCCCTGACAGGAAGACGTCCGCCTCTCGCGCCACCGCTTCCCGCCGCACGACGCCGCCGAACCCCACGAAGAGGTCCACCGCCCCGCGGGCATTTAAATCGGTAACCCCGTCGCCCACGAGCACGCTCCGACGACGCCCGGCCGCCAACTCTCTGATCACCGCTTCCTTGCCCTGCGACTCCGCCAGAGGCGTAGGGGCGAAAGCCAGGTAACGCTCGTCGGGGTTGCCGCCGTAGCGATGGGCTTGATAATCCCACCATTGGCCGGACAGTTGGTCAAACTTCACCTCCACCGCGCGGATATGGCTAGCAGGGATGCCGAGGACGCGTCCCAACCCCTCCACCGCAGGTAGGAGGCCGCCGCTCACGATGAACACCTCACGGCCCCACGCGCGCAGGGCGGCGACCACCGCGCGGGCATCCTCCACCAGGTTTTCCCGGTAGGCCCGCTCAATCTCGCGCAGATCGCGACGGGTCGGCTGGAGGAGCGCCAGACGCCGGGCATACACCTCCTCCAACGGCAATTCGCCCTCCATCGCGCGGCGGGTGAGATCGGCTACCTCCTCGGCCACCCCTTTCAGCCGGGCCAGTTCGTCTATCCCCTCAATGCGGGTCAAGGTGCTATCGCAATCAAAGAAGACGAGGCGATAGCCGCGCCACTGCATCTTCCGGGCTCCCTTCGGCCAACAAAAATCCCCGCGCAGTGGGTGTGCAAAGGGGTGCCTTACCCCATCATCCCCAACAGCGAAGGGATCGTCGCTTGTCGCCCATTATATCACATCCACACGCTTATGCACAGATCGCGCGGCCGTTCACAAACACCGCCGGCGCCGGCTACCTCATCGCCAAAACCGCAGCGCCTTGGATCAGGCCCCGGCGCAAAAGGTCTAGGGCCTCGTTAGCCTGGGCAAGTGGAAACGTCTGCACCTCAGTCCTCACGCCCGCCCGCGGCGCGATCGCCAACAATTCCTCGCCGTCCTGCCGCGTCAGGTTGGCCACCGAACGGATCACCCGTTCCTCCCACAAGATATGATAAGGAAAAGAGGGGATGTCGCTCATGTGGATGCCACCGCAGACCACGACGCCGCCTTTGACGGTCGCCCGCAGCGCCGCGGGCACCAAAGCGCCGACCGGCGCAAAGATGATTGCAGCGTCCAACGCCTCAGGCGGCAAGGCCGTGGAATCGCCGGCCCAGGCCGCGCCCAAGCGCCGGGCGAACGCTTGCGACTCCACGTCGCCCGGCCGGGTGAACGCGTAAACCTCTTTCCCTTGATGCACGGCCACCTGCGCGATGATGTGCGCGGCCGCGCCAAACCCATAGAGGCCAAGCCGTTTGACGTTTTCCCCTGCCAAACGATAGGAACGGTAGCCTATAAGCCCCGCACAGAGGAGAGGAGCGGCCTCCGCATCGCCATACGCCTCCGGGATGCGGAAACAGTAGCGCTGATCGGCGACGGTGTACTCGGCATAGCCGCCGTCAATGGTGTAGCCCGTGAAACGAGCGTGATCGCAGAGGTTCTCGCGGCCTTGCCGGCAGTAAAGACACTGGCCACACGTCCAGCCCAGCCACGGCACCCCGATCCGATCACCGATGCGGAACCGCTCTACTCCGCTTCCAACCTGGACCACAATCCCCACGATCTCATGGCCGAGGATCAGGGGGAGTTTCGGGTGAGAGAGTTCGCCATCTATGATGTGCAGGTCCGTCCGGCAGACGCCGCAGGCCAGTACCCGAAGGAGCACCTGCCCGGCCTCCGGCTGAGGAACGGCCGCTTCTCGCCATTGCAACGGCCTCCCCGGCGCCTCCAGGATCATCGCGCGCATCGTCTTGGGCAGGCTCATTTTCCTCACCTCACTTCAGATTCCGCAGCGTGTCCCCTACGCCTGCTATTATACTCGCGCTCCCGCGCCGCGCCACATTTGCCTGGCTCCCCCAAAGGCTCTACAATGAAGAGAGATGGGCTTGACTTCCCTATAGCCTGGATTATACTGTTCTGCGAAGGAGACTATGCGCATCGGCATCGTCACGGAATACTATCGCCCTTGGCCGGGCGGGATCTCCGAGCACGTCTATCACGAGGCGAAGGAACTCCGCCGCCGAGGGCACAAAGCCATCGTCATCACCGGGCCTGCGGTAGGACAGCGCCCGTCGGATGAGGTTGGGGTGTTGCGCGTCGGCTTCGCGCTCAAACTGCCACGCAATCGCACCCTTTGCCGCATCACCATCGGACGTTACATGCTCGTCATGCGCCGCCTTCTGCGCAGGTTGAGGTTGGACATCTTGCACATTCACGCGCCGCTGGAACCGGTGCTGGGCATGGTCGCCCTGGCCGCGTCGGAGACGGTCAATGTGGGCACGTTCCACGCCTGCTTTGACCCAACGATCATGCCCAACCTTCTATATCGCGGCCTGCGCCCTCTACCGGAACGCCTCTTTGAACGGCTACACCTGCGCATCGCGGTCTCAGAAGAAGCCCGGCGTAGCATTGCCCACTACTTCCCCGGCGACTACGAGATCATACCCAACGGAGTGGATACGGAGAGGTTCCACCCACACGTGCCCCCTCTCCCCGAACTCGTCGGGCGGCCCACCATCCTCTTCGTTGGACGCCTGGACCCGCGCAAGGGTTTGCCGCTCTTGCTGCAAGCCTTCCCTGCCGTCCTCGCCCGCATGCCGCGAGCCCAACTGGTTGTCGTGGGCGGGCTAGGCCGCCTAAAGACGGACGAATTGCGGGCGGAACTGCCGCCCGAGGTCCGCCCGCATGTCTTGTTCACCGGCTACGTGCCGCCGGATCTGTTGCCTCGCTATTTCACCAGTTGCGACCTTTTCTGCTCGCCCGCGACGGGTCAGGAGAGTTTCGGCATCGTCCTGCTGGAAGCGATGGCAGCAGGTCGGCCGCCAGTGGCCTTCAACATCCCAGGCTACCGCGAGGTCGTCAGCCACGGGCAGGACGGCTGGCTGGTGCCTGAGATCGGGCCGGAGCCGCTGGCGCAAGCACTGATCGCACTGCTGGGAAACCCCTCCCTCCGTAGGCGCATGGGCGAAGCAGGACGGCAAAAGGCGCTAACCTACTCCTGGCCGCGCATCGCCGAACGCCTGGAAGCCTGTTTCGTGAGAGCGCGCGCCATAGCGGGAGAAGGCTCAGCAGTGGCCGGCGCGCTTGCCGAGGCCCGTGCCGGGCGATGTTGACGAGATCGGACGCGAGCCAAAACGCTTAGGCGCTCGCTGATCCCAATCCCTCTATGACGTGTTGTAGGCGTTTCCACGCCTCGCTGGCTGCCTCCAACTCGCCTCGCAGGCGCTCCAGTTTTTGATGCTCGCCGCGCACAAAGCGCGTATAGGGGCCGATTGCCTCACGCAGGCGGCCTAACGACTTGCGTAACTGGTCATCAAATTGCGCTTGCAGCGTGGCATCTAGCCGAGCCCGCAGCGCGGCGACCTTGTTCCGTAGTTCGGCCTTCGCGCGGTTGCGACGCGCAGGAAGGATGTAAAAGCCCAAAACGACCAACGCGCCAGCGGCCAGGATGCCGCTCACATCCGCCACCGTCGTGGCGAGAACTTTGAGCAGGATCGCCCCCAGGCTCAACGCGCCCAACTGGATCAGCGCGGCCTGCGCCACTGCCGCCCGCACCGATGCGGCCAGGTCTCTCGCTTCTTTTTCCTTGTCGTACGAGGCAACCGCTTCCCGCGCGGCGCGCCCCACCGATTCCAGCAAGGCCCGACGATGATAGGCAAAACCTCCACCCACCTGCCCTACCATGCGGCCCCCCACTTCTTTTTGGGCCACGCGTCGCCGATCCAGGTAGGCCATCATCCCCTGCCATTGGCGATGATCCTGCTCCACCATCCAGTCTATCAACTCCCCGATCTGCGCCTCTATCCGCTGCGGCGTATCGCCCACCACGCGGCGCTCAAATTCGCCGCGCACCCGCTCGGCGTTGAGCAAATCCAACACGCGCCCCAGACGCACCACCTCGTCAAAGAAGGCCGCCCCATGTTCTGACATCTCCAGGAGCAAGGCATCTACGCGCGCCAATTGCCCGCTGAAATCCCGCCTCATGTCGGCCTCATACGCGGCCAAATCCGCCTCTATCACCTCAAGGGTCTGGATGTCGTCGCGCAGAAGCGCCAAACGCCCATCTACAACCTCCATGCCTAGGGCGATCGCTCGCTGGGCCACGCCGACGGGCGACAGAAGTTTCAGACGTGTCCGCTCCCGCTCATCCAACACATCTACAATGAATTGCTCCAAGGCTGCAAAGCGCGACCGCGCCCAAAGGGTCTCGCGCTCCTCGCCCGCAGCCATGGATTTTGCCAGAGACGCACGCTTGGCCGATACAGGGAACACCCGTGGAGAAAGGCCTAGGAGGGCGCGCGCGTTCTCGCGGACAAAACGCACCACGTCCTCCACCTGGCCTTCGCTCTCCAGTATATCTATCTTGTTGACGACGAAGACAACCTTCTTACCCCAAGAACGGATGCGTTCCAGGAAGGCGCGTTCGGATTCGGAAAAGGCGCGGTCAGCCGAGGTGACAAACAAGACCAAATCGCTGCGAGGGATGAAGTCCTCTGTAACGGCCTGGTGGCGTAGCAGCACGGCGTTCGTGCCCGGCGTGTCCACCAGGTTGATGTGGCGCAGCCAACCCACCGGACAGGTCACCGTCAGCGCGTCATCGCTGCCGGCCTCATACCGGTTGAGCGACTCGCCAAAAGTCAGGAGATGAATGCGGCTTGTCGTTGGGGTAACGCCTTCCTCTAGCACCCTTTGCCCCAGCAAGGCGTTAATCAAGGCGGACTTACCGGAGTTGAACTCGCCTACAACAACCAGCAGGAAAAGCTGATCCAACTGCCGTTGCGCCTGCGCCAACGTGCGCGAGGCAGTCTCTATAGGCGCGCCCTCTGCAGCATCTATGCGCGCGAAGAGGACGCGCAGCGCCTGCAGCTGCTCGCGCTCCTCTTGCACCAACGCCTCCTGGGCCTCGTCTAACACATGCTGCAGCATCAGGCCATCCTCCGATCGTACCGCTGATTATAACACACCGTAGGTAGTACCACTATCTCATTGACGCGCGGATGAAAATGCCGATACATAACAAGCGGGGGCCTCTATGATTTCAAGGTTTTTCTATCTATTACACTCGTTTCTCGCGAGGCAACCATGGCGATAGATGAAGAACAAGTTCTCCTGACAGCCCGTGAGGCGGCCCGTTACCTGCACATCAGCCTTTTCACCCTCAACAAGATAGAGAAACAGGGAAGGATCGTGCCTTTCCGCACGCCCGGAGGACACCGGCGCTACAACTTAGCCATGCTGAACGAGTACCTTCAGGCCAGTCGCACCAGCGCCATCTCTCGTCGCAACCAAACCTTGTAGCCTTGGAGGCATCTATGCCCAGAAAAGTCCTCGTCGTTGACGACGAACCGGAACTCTTGCAACTGCTGCGCTACGTGCTGGAAGCCGCGGGAATGGGAGTGATGGTCGCGACCAGCGGCAGGCAAGCCATTGAACTGATAAAACGGGAACGGCCTGATCTCATCCTCTGCGACGTGGTGATGCCAGAACTGAACGGCTTTGAGACGGTTCAAGCCTTGCGCCAAGACCCGGAGACCCGCCATCTGCCTATCCTGATGCTCTCCGCCCGTGGGCAAGCCCAAGATGTACAACGGGCTTTAGACGCCGGAGCCAACGGTTACATCACCAAGCCGTTCTCTTATCGGGAATTGGTGGCAGAGGTCAAGCGCCACCTGCCCGAACACGCGGTCGCGACGCCCTGAAGGGCTTCCGCTGGCACGCATGAGCAACCGTGCCTTTCATCAGGCTGCTCCATCAGCCTTCCAAAATGCGGGCACAGGGATGGCAATCAACCAACAGGAACGAGAAGATTTGCTGTCCGCTCGGGCATACGCGCTGAGCGACGTGATCAAGGCTCTCAGCGCCAACCTCAGCCGCCAGGCGACGCTGGCGGCTGCTTTACAATCTATAGCCATCCATCTCGGCTACAAGGCGGCTGCCCTCGGCCTTTACGATCGCGAAAGACAAACCTGGAGCGCGCAGGTCGCGTATGGCTTGGGCGAAGCCTACCCTGTCAGGAATCAGCCAGACCCGGCTGACAGCGCCGTAGATCGCGAGGCCTTGCAAGGTCGTCCGGTTCTCGTTCGGGACGTGCGCAACGACCCGCGCTGTCAACGCTCCCGCCTGGCGGAGCAGGAAGGCATCCGCAGCATCCTGGCAGTGCCCCTACGCGTTCCGCCCAGCGAGACGGGGCCGATAGCCGGCGTGTTGCGGGTTTATGCCGCAGCGCCCCACGATTTCAGCCCTCAAGAGACGGCCTTCTTGCAAGGGATGGCAGACGTCGTCGGTTACTGGTTGGCCAATGCCGCCGCGCGCGAGGCGCTGGAAAAGAAACTGACCGAGTACCTGGCCAGGATAGAACGGCTTCAGGCAGAAGCCGAACGCGCCCGCGAGGAAGCCCAAAGAGCCATAGAATCAAGAGCAGAGTTCGTGGCCGACATCTCTCACGATCTGCGCACTCCCCTCTCGGTGATCATCGGTTATGTGGAGATGTTGCTAGAGGCCCCCCAAAGGCCGCTTCTCCCCGGCGAGGAAGAAGCGTTGCGCATCGTGATGTCCAATGCCCAAAGGCTTCTCACCTTGATGAATGACTTGGTGGACATGAGCCTGATAGAATCGGGCAAGTTCACCATAGAAGCAGAGCCCGTCGCGCTGGCGCCCATCGTGCAACAAGCCGTTCAGGCGGCGAAGATCTTGGCCGAAAGACAAGGGATCAGGCTCACGGCACAGATAGACGCCGCCTTGCCGATCGTGAACGGGGACGGTAACCGCATCCGCCAGGTGGTCAGCAACCTCATCGTTAACGCCATCCGTTTCACCCCCGGCGGGGGCGAGGTGTGCGTGCGGGCCTACGGGCTCAGCCTCGCCGATAAGCAAGTGGAACGCGCCGAGCCGCCTAACAATTCGGGTCTGGAACCCGGCGAGTGGTTGGTCATCTCCGTGGCCGATACCGGCTTAGGCATTGCGCCGGATGAGCATCGGCACCTCTTCACCCGCCTTCACCGAAGCGCCCAAGGAGGCCGCCGGTCTATTCAAGGAACCGGCATAGGCATGTACGTGGCCAAAGCCATCGTGGATGCCCACGGAGGACGCATTGTCGTGGAGAGCGAGCCGGGCAAGGGCAGCATCTTCAAGGTCGCGCTGAGGGCATTGCCGAACACCCCTGCAGGTCCCCTCCTAGGATGAACGAGCCTCATACAGCAAAGAGACGGTTACCAACCGCTTGCCCGAAAAACGCGCGTCAAGACCTCCTGTCGCTCCGGCTCCGTTGCCCACCGCGGCTGGGCAAAATCCTCAATCACGGTCAACAGTAAGTCCGTGCTGAGGTGTCGGCCCCGATGGATGACGTGCCGAGCGATAAGCCCTTGACGGGTCTGCAACGCAAACATCTGATCAAAGAACAGGTTGCCCAGCCCGTACAGGATCAGCCGCCCATGACGGAAGGCAAGGGCTTGCGGAACATGCGATTGTACGCCGGTGACGATGTCCGCGCCGGCGTCGCTGAGCGCGGAAAAGGCTTCCAACTGGCTAGGTAGCGGCAACGCCTCGTAAGACTCCTCCCACTGCAGTTCCACCAGTACCAGATCGGCGCCTTCGTCCTGGCGCGCCGCTTTGATCTGCTCGGCCATCGTCGCAAAGTCATAACGAGCCGAGCCAGGCGTATCCTCCCCGGCCCAATTGGACGAAGGCCCAAACTGGTTCGCCCCTAAAAAAGCGAGCCGATTGCCGTGATCCTCTACGAGGAGCGGCTTGACCGCCTCGGCCGCGTTCCGGCCCGCCGCGTAGGTGCGAATCCCCTGCTCCCGATAGTAATCCAACGAGGCAAGCATGGCCTCATGGCCGTAGTCGTTCATGTGGTTGCCGGTCAGGCCCACGATGTCGGTGCCGATCTCTTTCAAAGTGGCCACGTACTCCGGCTTGCTACAAAAGATGAGGTTGTCGGGATCGGGGTTCACAGGGCATCCGGCCACAAAGGGAATCTCATTGCTGACATGCGTGATGTCGGCAGCAGCCAACACCGAGGCGATCTTGTGCGCGGGATAGGCGTAATCATTGTAGGCTTCCATCTTAGCGGCGGTCGCGCGCGTGAGGGCGGTCACCCCGGTCATGATCAGGACCGTGAGGCGCGAGGCATCCCGATCGGCCAGGACCACGCGTTCCGCCAGGGCAGCCCGCATTCGCTCAATCGCCTCCGCAGGACCGTGAGCGAAGATGCGTATCGTCAGGGGATAGTCGGCCGGCGCACCGTCCTCCGCCAAGACCAACGCGTTATCCGTAGCCAGGTGCCCGTCCAGAGCCAAGGCCTTCAAGCGCGGCTCCAAGCGATGGAACGGGACGATGCCCAACGCCTCCGGCTCGGCCCACAGGCGATCAGCCAGAGCGTCCGCGCGGACCGACACGACCGGCGCGCCCGCGGCCGGCTCCCCCCATAACCACCGCAACGAGGCCCAAGCATCTTCATCCACCAGGAGGGGCGTGGCCGCCTGGCCCGACCATATCGCCTTCAATTCCTCGGTGGTAACGCCCTGGCGCAACGTCGCAAAGCGCGCTACCGGCACGTAGACCCGGAACGCGAAGAGAACCCCATCCGGCTCCTTTTGCATGTCAATCTGCAGATCGGCTTCCTGACCTTCCACCAAGCGATAAGGCGCGCCGGCGACCTCGGCCTCTGCGAAAAGCGCCTCCATCACATCAGAAGGCAAATTTGCGGCCAACCTGACCCTGACAGGCCCGGCGACCGCCGCGTTGACAGGGATGGCGGATGGCCCGTCGGCTGATGAAGCGTGCGAAGTTGTCTCAGGTGTTACCTCGGTCATGAGGGATGTCGGCACATCGTAGGGGGCCTTCGCTGCCCAAGAAACGACCTGCAGATAGGCTAGAGAGCGTTGGAGGATCGCGAGGCCAACGAGCAGCGCGATCACCGCTGCTGCGGCCAGGAGAACGCTCGGGGGGCGTTGCAGCCATCTCGTCACGAATGCCATTATATCACCCTACGCATCGCCGGCAAAACGCCGGCGTAGAGACGGCTTGACGAAGTAGCAGACGAGTGTATAATCCGCTGTAAGGTTTCTGAGGTTCCAGTTCGTTTGGAAATGCCCAGACCTTACCAACTTCCTACATCACCGATGCGAGGAGCCCACATGTCCGCGGAGAAGATTCTGCATGAACTCATCGCTCTCTCCCACGAACTAGGCCGGGAGGACCGGCAACTGGCCATCCTGGGTGAAGGCAACACCAGCGCCGACATCGGCGACGGCACGTTCTGGGTCAAGGCTTCCGGCAGCCAGTTAGGGACCATCGGTGCGGACGGCTTCAGCCGCGTCCGCTTGGCAGCCATACTGGAACTCCTGGCAGGCCCCCCTCTCAACGATGAGCAGATAGCCGCCGCCCTGCGCGCTGCCCTGGTAGACCAGAACCATCGCCAGCCTTCCGTGGAGACCTTCCTCCACGCCCTATGCTTGGCTGAAGGCGGAGCCCGCTGGGTGGGCCACACCCACGCCGTAGCCGTTAACCAGATCCTATGCAGCCGACTAGGTGCCAAGCCGTTCCTAGGACACCTCTTCCCCGATGCGATCGTG
>DAOTYP010000233.1:0-5769 GCA_034434975.1 Anaerolineae bacterium
GTTGATACGGCCGCTACCGCCGCGCGCGACGCGGCCCTATCACGAGGCGTCGCAAGAAGGTGGGCATGTAGATGGTTCTATGAGAGACCGTAGCCGTCGCCCAACGTTCATGGCTTTTGGCTTTCCCCGATTTGGCTGCGCAAAAAGGCCACGGCCTCCTCACGGCTGGAGACCTCGCCTGCAGCCTGGGCCTCACGCAACTTCATCAGCAACTCTCCCACCAGGGGCCCCGGCGCGATGCTCAGCACGGCCATCAGGTCATCGCCCGACAACAGCGGCCTCGGCTCCACGATCTCGCGCTCGTCAAAATACGCGGCCAGCATCCTGGCAACCAGCGCGAGCCTCTCTTCCCACACTTGCCGATCTAGATCAGGGCCGTGCGTGCCCAGATGATCGGCCAGGGACAGGAGAAGCACATCAGGGCCGGCGTCGCTCGCATCTCGGAAGAAGCGGTAGATCGCGCGGCGTGTGACGCCCCCCGCGCGCGCGAGGAGGCTCGGGCGCATGTGCTGGCGAACGATCAAAGCCACCCGCTCCACCTCGTCCCCGCTGAAACAAAGCGCGGCCAGCCTCGTCGCCGCCATCTCGGCCCCTTGCTCCTCGTGCCCGATGAAGCGGATGCGCCCATCCTGCTCTACCGACTGGGTGAGAGGCTTCGCCCAATCGTGAGCGAGGGCCGCCCACAAGAGGACTTGCCCCCGGTGCCTGCCCCCGCTGGTCGGCATCATGAGGTGACTTTTGAGCCGCTCGCCTATCGGCTGCAGAGGAGGCGGAAGAGGGGCCAACGGCGACGCAGCCACCGTGGGTTTGTCCCCCGGCAGCACTTCCAGGCCGCGCAAAAGCGCCTCCGTATGGCGCACAACCTCTAGCGTATGCTCATAGACATCAAAATGATGGGGCGGCGATTGATGCACCCCCCGACAAGCCGCTAGTTCAGGCAAAACGAAGGTCAGGAGCCCTGTCTCTTCCAACCTTGCCAGGTGCCGCGCGGCTTCCGGCAGGGTCAGCAAGCGCACCATCTCGTCTCGTACCCGCTCGGACGCCGTGAGCCGTAGCAGCGAAGCGTCCCGACGCAACCAAGCCTCGGTGGTTGGTTCCAGGTGGAAACCCAACTGCGCCTCCAAGCGGACGGCGCGCAGGAGGCGAATCGGGTCTTCCTGGAAGACGGTAGAAGAGGGCCCACGCAGCACGCCGGCGCGCAGGTCGGCCAGGCCTCCCGTAGGATCAATGATCTCCCCCCGGTTCACGATATCGTAAGCCAAGGCGTTGACGGTAAAATCTCTCGCCACCAAGTCCGCGCGCAGGTCGTCACTTCGCCAGCGCGCGATATCCACCAGGATCGTAGCCCCGTTGGTATCCCTCAGGATCGCGCGGCCCACGTCGCGCTCGGCATCCAAGGCATAGAACGCCCCGCTGAGATGATCGGCCACCCGCCGGGCCAACGCCAATCCCCCGCGCGGCACAACGAAATCCAGATCGTGGCTGACACGCCCCAGCAAGCGGTCGCGCACGTAGCCGCCGACCAGCCATGCCTGCCGGCTCCGTAGCCTAATCAGCGCGCAAATTCGTTCGGCCAACGAGCCGGCGGGAACGAGAAGGCTTCCCCCTTCTTCACACCGCTCTTGCCAACCCATCAGACGCAGCCTCAACCCCCTTGCTTCTCACGCGCAGCATCGGGCCAAGTGCAAACAGAAGCGCGGCCAGACCTGCCTCATGCGGCCCGCCGCGCTTCACGCGAGCATCGGTCTGCGCTTTACTTAGCGGGCTGCAGGGCCGCCACCAGCTCGGCGATCTCGCCCGGATGACGGGCTACCTTCACCCCGGCGGCTTCCAACGCCTTTATCTTCTCCGCTGCGGTGCCTGTGCCGCCGGAGATGATCGCGCCTGCATGCCCCATCCGTTTCCCCGGCGGAGCCGTCTGCCCGGCCACGAACGCGATCACCGGTTTGCTCATGCGCCGGGCGATGAACTCCGCCGCGACCTCCTCATCGGTGCCGCCAATCTCCCCAATCAACACCACCTGTTCCGTCTGCGGATCCTCCTCAAACATCTGTAAGACGTCCACGAAGGTCGTGCCGACGATAGGGTCGCCGCCGATGCCGACCGCCGTGGATTGGCCGATCCCCCTGAGGGTCAACATGTAGACGACCTCATAGGTCAATGTACCGCTACGCGAAACAACGCCCACGGGCCCCGGCGCATGGATATGCCCCGGCATGATCCCAACCTTGGCCTCGCCCGGCGTAATGACGCCAGGACAGTTGGGCCCAATGAGCCGCGTCTTCGTCTGGTCTAGATAAGCCCGCACCCGGATCATATCTAGCGTGGGGATCCCCTCGGTGATGCAGACGATCAGGCCGATCCCCGCGTCCGCCGCCTCCAGGATCGCGTCCGGCGCGAAGCGCGCCGGCACATAAACGATGCTGGTGTTCGCACCGGTAGCCTGCACCGCCTCACGCACCGTATCAAACACTGGCACACCTTCCGCCCATTCCCCGCCCTTGCCCGGCGTCACGCCGGCAACGACGTTGGTACCATAGGCGATCATCTGGCGAGTATGGAAAGCCCCTTCACGCCCGGTGATCCCTTGCACCACCAGGCGCGTGTCCTTGCCGACAAGAATGCTCATGCGAATCCTCCTCAACCTTGAGGTGACTGCGAATTCAACTCCGCCCGGATCCTCTCGGCCACAGCGTGCAGAGCGGACCGATCGGCGCGTTGGCGTCCCCCAAAATGGATGCCGCCGTCTCCATACCAGCGAGGGACGATGTGAATGTGAAAATGAAACACCGTCTGCCCGGCCACCGCCTCGCTGGATTGCCAAAGGTTCATCCCGTCCGCCTTAACCGCCCTTTGCACGGCTCGCGCCACCCGCACCGCCGTGCGCATGGTCGCGCCGGCCAACGGCGGCGAGATGTCAAACACGTTGCGCGCGTGCGCTTTCGGCACAACCAGGCAATGACCTTCAGCCACCGGCGAAATGTCCAGAAAGGCCATGGTCTCTTCATCCTCGTAGACGATCTCCGCCGGCGCCTGGCGCGCGCCAATGGCACAAAAGATGCACTCAGGCATGGTCTACCTCATTCGCTCCCCACAACCACATGATCAACCCTCAGAGCCGCTTCCGCCTCAAGCCAAGGGGTAGCGGCCATACTCTTGCACCGCCTCATACAAGGCAAGCAAGTTCTCCGCAGGCACCCGCGCTTGCACGTTGTGGATGGTGTTGAAGACGAAGCCTCCTCCCCGGCCGAAGACGCGGATGCGCTCCCGCACCTGGGCCCGCACCTGATCAGGCGTCCCAAAGGGAAGGAGATGCTGGGTGTCCACGCCGCCGCCCCAGAAGGTGATGTGATCCCCGAAGCGCGCCTTCAAGTATTGTGGATCCATGTCGGCCGCCGAGACCTGCACCGGATTCAAGATGTCAAACCCCGCCTCTATGAAGTCCGGGATCAGAGCGGCCACCGAGCCGCACGAGTGAATGAACGTCTTCCAGTTCGTATGCTGGTGAATCCAATCGTTGACCGCTTTGTGAAACGGCATGTAGAGGTCCCGGTAAACCTGGCGCGAGATGAAAGGCCCCCTTTGCGTGCCGAAATCGGTGCCGGTGACGAACACCGCATCCACGCGCTCGCCCACAACCTGGTGGATCCTCGCCAGGTTGGCCAGCCCGATCTCGCATTGCCGCTCAAAGACGCGATAAACGTAGTCCCTGCGCTTCACCGTGCTGACGTACCATTCCTCCACATCCCGAATGCCCTTGGGGTACTTGAGCCAAGGGGCCGGCACCAGCGCGATGTCGCCAAAGGCGGTGCCACCGAAGTTGGCCAGGATAGCCCGGTTCGTCTGGCGGTACAGGCGCTCGGCCTCCTGCCGGAAGTACTCCAAATCCTCATCGCTGATCAGCCCGAACTCCTCCAAGTTATCCTCCGGGTTCAGGCGCGACTCGTCAATCGGCGGCTGCCGGATGATCGCGTCAAAGTAGAAGCCGCCCTTGGGCATGCGGCCGCTGGGCGGAGCGGTGCGGTCGCCTTCCGGATACATGAGGATGTCGCCGTTCGGCTCCGGTTCCGTGTTGAAGCCCTCCGGCACCAGGACCGGCGTGCCGTCAAAGAGGGTCCAGGGCTTCCAACCCTCGTTCCGAAAGCCGAACATCGTCCGCGGCCCCGACAGCCCTACCACATCCACCCCTAACGCATCCATCAGGTCCGGCTTGATCTCGCCCAGCATCTGGTAGGGCTCAACGCCCTTGACGGGTGTGCCAGGCGGATCCAGTTTCAGGGCTTGCCGCAAGAGGTAAACCGAACTCACGTGCATGCCGGTAACGGGGCTCCCCCCCAGGTCTAGCGGCACGCGGTCTGGCTCCTGATGGTTCAAGGACAGCCTGACGCGCTCGCGCGAACTTAGCATCGTATTTCCTCCTCAAAGATGACAAGCCAAGAAGGCCGGTTTACACGACCGGTTTCCCCTGGGCTGCAGCGACGGCCTTTTGCGCGGCCTCCACCAATGTGGTGGCGGTTATCAACTTCGCTTCCGATAGGATGCGACGCCCTTCCTCCTCGTTAGTGCCCACGAGCCGCGCGACCATCGGCACGCGGGTCGGCACCTCCTGCAACGCGGCCAAGATGCCCCGCGCCACCTCGTCGCAGCGGGTGATGCCGCCGAAGATGTTGAAAAGAACGGCCTTCACCCGCGGATCATGCAGGATGATGCGCAAGGCTGCAGCCACCTTGTCGGCCTGCGCGCCGCCGCCGATGTCCAAGAAGTTGGCCGGCGCGCCCCCGAATAACTTGGTCATGTCCATCGTCGCCATCGCCAACCCGGCGCCGTTGACCATGCAGCCGATCTCGCCGTCCAACTGCACGTAACTGAGACCATAGCGCCGCGCCTCGGCCTCAGCAGGCGTCTCCTCATCCACATCGCGCATCTCGGCCAGATCAGGATGGCGGAAGAGGGCATTATCGTCAATGACCATCTTGCCGTCCACCGCGAGCAGCGTTCCTTCGCCGGTGACGGCCAGGGGATTGATCTCGGCCAACGAGGCATCGCAGGCCTCAAACGCCTGATACAGCCCCCGCGCAAACCTGACGAAATCACCGATCCGATCTCGGCGCAGGCCGATGCCGAAGGCAAGCTCTCGCGCTTGGTAATCCCTCAAGCCTAAGAAAGGATCCACAACGGCCTGCAGGATCTTTTCGGGCGTTTGCCTTGCCACCTCTTCTATGTCCACGCCGCCGGCAGCAGAGGCCATCATCACCACCCGCCGCCGCGCGCGATCAACCACTAGACCCAGGTAGATCTCCTCCCGAATATCCGCCGCCTCATCCACCAGCACCTTGCGCACCCGCAATCCCTTGATGTCCATGCCCAGGATGCGCTCGGCGACGACCTCGGCCTCGTCAGGGGTGTTGGCTACCTTGATGCCGCCGGCCTTGCCGCGCCCCCCTACTAGCACCTGGGCTTTCACAACCACCTTCTTACCCAATCGGCGGGCGATATCTCGCGCCTCCTGCGGCGTCGTCGCGACCTCCCCTTGAGGGATCGCCACGCCGTATTGGGAGAAGATGCGCTTAGATTGATATTCGTGTAACTTCAACGCTTGCCTCCTTGCAAGAGTGATGCGCCGCGAAGAAGATTATACCACCACCCTACGGCGAGGCCCAAGAAAAGAGAGACCTCAGAAAAGAAACGAGGCGCCTTCGCGCCCCGTCCAGGCTGCCGCAGCGCCATTACTGCTCAACGTTTGATGGCGGAGAATGCCTGCACCCGACA
>DAOTYP010000234.1:0-8857 GCA_034434975.1 Anaerolineae bacterium
CTCGCCGCCGGTCTTCTCGCGCCAGGAGCGGTCCAGCGGGTCAAGCCACAGCGACGAGTCGGGGCTGATGGCCTGCAAGGTGTCGCTGAAGACCGCCTCGGCCAGCATCGTTTCCATGTCGCGCGGCACCGCTTCCACCCGCAGCGCCTCGCCGCGAGGGCCTCGGGGCCGCGTGTCGTTGAAGGCCTTGACCAGCGCGGTGAAAAGCGGCCCCTTCTCTGGTGTGTAGGCGATGACCAACGTGGAGGAGCCCTGGCGCACCGTCACCACCGTGCCGGCCTCGTCACCGCGCCCCGCCATCGCGGCCAGGAGGATGGCTCCCACGCAGAGGAAAACCCCTGCCACCGCGCCGAAAACGATGAGCGCGAGGGTCGCCGTGCTCAGCGGTCGTGTGGCCTGATCCTTGCGTTTCGTTCTTCTGTACCTGGCCATAGCCGTACCCGCCTATCGTTTCGCCACGTTCAGGTCAAACCAGCGCAGGAGCGCCAGCAAGACCTCGCGATCGGGCGAGCGCATGGCCGTCGTGCGGGGGACGACGGCGACCACGCCTTGCTTCTCCCAGCGCGCGAAGAGGCTATCGCCTTCCATCACCGAGACCTCCGGGTTGACCGGACGCAAGCCGCGGGCGACGGCTTCCCTTTGGATGGGAGGCGACAGGAGGTATCTCTGGAACTCCAGCGCGCCGTTCTTCTCCAGCGCGGAGGTCTCCGGCCCCATCCATACGCTGAAGGGGAAATCAAACCAGGTAACGTATTTGGGGTACAGGATGACGAGGGGGTCGGCCCAACGGGTGACGATGCCCTGCATGTTGGTCAGGAGGTCGCTTTCCAGGAGTTGCCCGCCGTCGCCGACGGAATAGCCGAAAAGGGCGAAGTCCTCCGCGGTGTAGGCGCTGGCGCCGCTCACATCGGTTACCGCGCCCATCAGTTCGCCCAGCCACTTCTGGAAGGACGGGGTGGTGACATCGGCGGTGGAGATGGTGGTGCGGTCATAGTACTCGCCTGCCGCGGCGATCATCGCCGCCAGGCCGCCTGCGTTCTTGCGCGGGTTGGGGACGACGAGTTTGAAGTAGCCCCAGGCCGGGTCGCCGCCCAATTCCGGCCAGCCGCCCTTGGCGATGGCGGCGTCGTGGATGGTGCGCCAATCCACCTCGCCGTATCTCTTCTTCAGCACCTCGGCCCGGCTCTGGTAGAGGCCCCACACGAAGAGGGAGATGGCAATGGGCCGCGCGCGATACTCCCCATCGGTCAGGAAGACGTCGCGCCCCAGTCGCTCCTTGTAGGACGCGTTGGCCAGCTCCACCAGGTAGCGGGAGTCCGGGATCCAGGCGGTGGGGAACTGGGCCAGTTTCTCCTTCTCCGCGGCCGAGAGCTGGTCGGGGGTGCGATCGCCTAAGACGCCGAACTCGTCCCGATCCCATTTGCCCAGGGCGGTGAGCCCGTCCATGGCGATCACCTCCACCTGGATCGGCTGGCCCGACAGTTTGTGCTCCTCGGCGTTAAACTTGCGGGCGGCCTCTCGCACCCAAGGCTCCACGGGGAGCGCGGTCAGGACGCGCACCTGAATCGGGCCGCGCGCGACCGGCGCGAGGGGCTGGGGGCCGGGGTTCAGGGCGCGCGCAACCAACGAAACGCCCACGATACCCACAGCAAAGAGCACAATGACAATGAACACGAGACGGGTGCGGTTCATAAGGAAGTCTTTCTAGCGAACGATGAAAGGCGGCGCGTCAGGACGTGTGGGCCAACGGCGCAGGCCTGCCGATGTTGAAGGTAACGCTCGTCAGGTCTTCTTGGGCCAAGCGACGGGATACGTATAGTATCTCAATGCCCAGGGCTTCCCCTTTCTCATCTACATCCACGAAGAGGTTCTTGCCAACCTCAAGCGTATCCTGGACTTCGCCTTGCCGTAATTCTATGTAGAGAGCATCGGCTTGCGGGTCATATTCTATCTTCATTGGTCATCCGCTTCCTCCCTTGATTGAATGTGCTTCAAGGGTTTTGCGATCACTGTAAGCACAACCAGAGTGCCGTTTTTCTGTTCTTCAAAGATCACGCGGATCTCTCGACTACCGTATTGCCGGACGGCGATCTCTTCTTCACCTTCAGCGCCAGGCAGATAAGGAATGTCTGGCTCAGACAGGGTCTCCTCTACCTCCTCCTCGGTGACTTTGCGCTGTGCCATGCGCCTTCTTGCATGATAGGTATATACGATGCGCGGTTCAGGCATGCCTGACCTCGTCTCAGTATATAGCCAACAGCAGACCATGTCAAAGAAGCCGTGAAGAGGGGCAGGGATCGCCGGACAGGAACCGTCCAGACGAGGGCCCTGCCCCTGCTTGCAGGCTCGTCCCTTCTTTCGCAGCCACCGCGACGGCGTGGGCGGCGCGCTATGGCAGGCCCAACTTGGCTTTGCGCGCTGCCAGTTGCGCGTCTATCTCCCGCCGCTCTAGCACCTCGTCCATCTGCTTGTCCAACCGCGTCGCCAACATCTCGCCGGCGGCGCTGGCCTTGTCCAGGCGGGCGCGGATGGATTCGGCGATGCGGGCCACGTCGGCGTCGCCGGACCCCGCCAGGTCGTCTAGCGAACGGATCGCCTTGACGGTGATCTCCTTGGATTGGGCCAGTTCCAACAGCGCCTGTGCCTCGTCCCGCTCCTGCTTGATGGTCGTCAGCTTGGCCTCCAGCTTCAGCTTGGCGTCCAGGAGCTTCTGGTATTCGTTCTGCTGCCTCTCGTACTGCTCCTTGTACGTTTCGGCCAAGCGCATGGTGGAGTTGTACTTGGCCTGGGCGGCGGCAGCCAGCTCTTCCTTGCCTTCCTTCAAGAAGATGTCAATGTTGCGATCCAGGTCGGCGGCGGCCTTCATGTACTCGTCGTACTTGCGCTTGAGGGTCTTGACCTGCCCGCCCACCGTCGCTGCGGCGTCGGTCAGGCTGTCCAGGTTGTTCTCCACGTCACGAATGTACTGGTCAATGACGGCCAGCGAGTTGGCCTTGAGCGCGGCATCTACCAAGGCGTGCAGATTAGCCGAGATCAAGGTGGAGACCTTCTCCAACAGGGATGCCATAGGTTCCTCCTTCCAAGGTTAAAGGGTGATCGGGCTTGCACCGTACAATCCCATCGTACCGCACTCCGCGCCGGCCCGCATGACACGAAGCCGACGGGATCCTGACAGAAACGAGCCGCCGGCTAGCCGCCCACCAACTTGTAGCCGCGCCCCCGGATGGTCAGCAAGTACTTGGGGTTGGCGGGATCGGCCTCAATCTTCTGGCGCAGCCGGCTCACCAACTTCTCAATGCGCGCGTCGTCTATCTCGTCTATGTAGTCCTCGCCCCAGACCGCCTGCACCACCTGGTACTTGTCGCAAATCTTGCCCAGGTGCCCATAGAGGAGGAGCAGAAGCCTGTATTCCAAGTTGGTCAGGGGAGGGGTAGGGCGGCCATCCACGGTGACCTCGCCGGCCTCCACGTCCACCTTCACGCCGCCGGCCCCCACGCGCCTCACCACGCGCTGCCTCCCTACGAACTTGGCAAAGAGGCGGGAGAAGAGCCGAGGTTCCTCCCCTTCGCCGCCGTTCAACAAGACGTGCTTTTGCCGCAGGGAATGCAAGGCGTCCGGATCCAAAGGCGCGCCCGGCGTGAAGAGGGCGACCAGGGCCTCCTGCTCGTCCTCCGACAGGTCCGCCCAGATCTTGCGGCACTCGGCCTGCGCCGGCCCGCCGCGCGCCAGCGCCTCGGCCACCTGACGATGGATCAGCGCATCCTGGCTGGGCGTGCGCGCCGGCTCCCCCGTGACCTCGCCCAGGGCGCGGCAGACTGCATCCAGGAGCCCCAAATGGCCGCCGGAGCGCTCTAAGATGAAACCCACATCGGCCTCGTCAAAGGTAACGCCTTCCCGCGCGGCGAAGCGGGCGATGAACTCCCTGGCGTCAGCCTCGTTCAGGGGGCCCAAATACCAAGTGTGGTGGGCGAAGAGCTCTATGAACTCGCCCACCTCCTTCTCGTCGCGCACGCGCCCCAAGCGACGGTTGGTGGCGATGATGTAGGAGAGGCGATGAGGATACTGATCCTTCAGCGCGCGCAGGTTCAAGAAGACGCGCCGATCAAGCGCCGCCAGCGGCTCGTCAAACTCGTCAAACATCAGGACGAGCCGGCGGCCGGACCCCTCTCCCAGGGCGGTCAAGCCCTGGCTGAAGCCCAGGGGCACGTCAAAGGAACTGGTGGGGTGCAGCAAGCGCTCATACGCCGCGCGCAGGTGCTCGCCTAGCGCGTTCCCCGGAGCGGAACTTTCGGCCTCCGCCAGATCGTCCAGCAGGCAGCGCAGGGTCAGCTCGTAGAACCCCCGCTCCGTCATCTCCAAGATGCGGTTGCAGTCCACATAGACCAGGACGTAGTCGCGGGCGGCCGCGCCTAGGTGGGCCGCCTGCACGGCCGGCTCGCGCAGGAGCCGCAGCAGGCTCGTCTTGCCCATGTTGCTGATGCCGACCACCGCCGCGCATTGCAGGTTGCTCACGCAGGTCAGAAGGTAGCGAACTTCGGCCAAGCGGGAGTGGTTCCGCGCCTCGTCGTTGCTCATCGGCGCCTCTTTCGTAAAGAAGCGAGATCGCGCAAGCCCTCCACGCGCCGGCTCACACGAGCATGAGCGAGCCGGCCCCCGACGCCTCCGGAGATTCCGCCTGCGGCAGGGTGAAGAAGAAGGTGCTCCCCTTCCCCTCTTCGCTGGTAACGCCCACCGCGCCGCCGTGGGCCTCTACGATGCGCCTGACGATGGCGAGGCCGAGCCCCGCGCCTCCGTAACGGCGGGTCGTGGCGCTGTCCACCTGATAGAAGCGCTCCCAGATCCTATCCAGTTGGTTGGCCGGGATGCCGATCCCCTGGTCTATGATCTCCGTGCGCACGAAGCCATCCTGACGGCGAAGGCGCACCGTGATCGTGCCGCCGGGGCGGCTGAACTTGATGGCGTTGCCCAGAAGGTTATCAAAGACCTGGTAAATGCGTTGCGGATCGGCCCGCACCAGGGGGATGTCGTCCGGAACGTCCAGCACGATCCTCAAGCCTGCCTCCTCCGCGGTGACCTCGGCGCCGCGCGCCGACATGCGGGCGATCTCGGCCAGGGAGGTCGTCGTCAGTTCCAGGTTGGCCATCTCCATCCGCTTGAGGGAGAGGATGTCGCTGACCAGGCGGATGATCCCTTCCGTACGGTTGGCCACTACCCCCAGGGCTTCCCGTTGTTGGTCGGTGATCGGCCCCAGCATCCCTTCCAGCATCAGGTCCACGTAACTGCGGATGAAGGTCAACGGCGTGCGCAACTCGTGGGAGACGTTCTGCACGAACTCGTCCTTGAGTTGATCCGCCTGTTTCAGTTCCTCGTAGGCCCTCTCCAGGCGCGCCGCCCGCTCGCGCAGCGTCTCGTACAGGCGCGCGTTCTCCAGGGAGATGGCCGTCTGGTTGGCGAAGGCGGTGATCGCGGGGATGTCTCGCTCCGTCAGCGAATCCGCGATGACGACCAAGAAGCCGATGGTGCGTCCCCTGACCACCAGCGGGGCCACGATCCCCCGACGCAGGTGCAGGAAGCGCAGGAAGCGCACGGCCCGTTCCTGCAGCGCGGGCTCGGTCAAGGAGCGCCGGCTTGCCTCCTCCAGATCATCAATGAAGAGGGAACGTTGTTCGCGCAAGACGGCCGTCAAGATCTGCGAATGGACAAGGGGGAAAGCGTCCATCTGCTCCTGGGCATCTGGGAAGGCCTGGAGGATTTCCTCGTTGAGGGCGGGGACGTGGTTGATGGTCAGCCTCTCCCCCGTCTCGTCCAAGAGGGCGATGATGGCCCGCAGCCCCAGATGCAACAATTGGCCGGCCACCGCCCGATAGACGTCGGGCGGATCTTGGGCCTGCTGCACCGCCAAGGCGGCAGCATTGAGCGCGTGGAACGTTGACTCGGCACGTTTGCGCTCCGTCACATCGGCGAATACAGTGGCGAATTGTCCTTTCTTGGGGCTAAAGACGGCGACCTCGTAGTACCTGCCAAGCGTCTGAGAGTAATTTTCAAAGTGGACAGGGACACCAGTGAGGGCCACTTCGCCGTAGATGTCAATCCAAAATGATTCCAGCCCTGGCAATAGTTCTCGTGCGGTTCTTCCGATGATCGCGTCGGCTTGCAACCCGGTCAGTTTCTCAAAAGCCGGATTGACCTCCAGAAAGCGGTAGTCCACAGGCTTGCCCGTCTCATCACAGATGATCTCATGCAAAGCAAACCCATTCAGCATCCTGTCAAACAGGATACGATAGCGTTCTTCACTCTCGCGCAAGGCTTGCTCGGCGCGCTTGCGCTCGGTGATGTCTATGCCCGTGGCGATGACGTAGCGCACCGAGCCGTCCGCGTCGGTGAGGGCGGTGTTGCTCCAGGAGATCAGGCGCCTCCTGCCGTCCTTGGTCAACCAGTAGTTCTCGTGCTCGTTGGGGAAGCGGCCCTCAACCAAACTGGCCCAAACGGCCTTGACCTCCTCTACCTCCTCGGGGATGAGGAGGAAACGCCAGAACTCCCTGCCGATCACCTCAGCAGAGGCGTAGCCGGTGATGCGCTCGCAGGCCCGATTGAAGCGCACGATCCTCCCCTGGCGGTCTAGGACGACCACCAGGGCGCCGAGGGTATCCAGGACGGCGGCCGTGAAGTTGCGCTCCTCACGCAACGCCTCCTCTACCTGCTTGCGCTCGGTGATGTCGGTGAAGACCGAGAGGACGCCTACATAGCGGCCTTGCTCAAAGAGCGGCGTCGCGCTGACGATGACGGGCACCACGCGGCCGTCGCGCCGCAGGAGGGCCGTCTCGTAGCGGCCCTTGACGCCTTGGGGGCGCTGCTGCACCTGGGCGTTGACCACCTCCCTCTCCGAGGGCGGCACCAGCGCCGTCCAATGGAGGCCCACGATCTCGCCCTTGCCGTACCCCAGCATCTCCTCCATCTTGGGGTTGGTGAAGGTGATGACCCCTTGTGCATCCTCTATGAGGATGCCCTCCTCCATTCCTTGCACGATGCGCTCGTTGAACTCCTTGAGGCGGAGGATCTCGGCTTCGGCCTCCTTGCGCGCCGTGATGTCGAGCAAGGTGCCCTGGATGGCGGGGCGCCCCCGGTATTGGACCACGCTGCCCAAGACCTCCACATCTATCCGGCGGCCGTCCTTGCGCAACACCTTGCATTCATAATGGGCGAAGGGCACTTCCCCGCTCAACCGTCGGCGCATCTGCTCTGTGACCAGCGGCCGATCCTCCGGCGCCACTAGATCCAGAGGCCCTAGGCGATCTATCAACTCCTCTGCCGTGTAGCCGAAAACCTGAAGGACATAGGGGTTGGCAAACCTGATCAGGTTGTCCTGCAAGATGTAGACCCCGATCAGCGCGTTGTCCACCAGGCTGCGGTACTTGGCCTCGGAGGCGCGCAGTTCCTCCACCAGCCGCGCGTTCTCTATGGCGACGGCGGCCTGGTTGGCGAAGGCCAGCGCCAGTTGCGTGTCGGCCTCGGTGTAGAAGCCGGGCTCGGCCTTATCCAGCATCAGCGCGCCGATCGCGCGCCGGCCGTCGGGCTGCTGCGGGTCGGGGACCAGAAGAGGGACGCCCAGCCAGGAGCGGATGTACTCGCGCCGGGCCAGGGGCGTCCACGCCGGCTCCTGCTGCACGTCGGGTATGAGGCGCGGGGTGCAGGTCTGCACGACGCGCCACGCCATGCCGCGTTCCTCTACTGGCACCGGCTGATCCACGACCTCGCGCGCCTCCTCCGGCACGACGGGAGAGGCGGCCGTCGCGAAAACGCGGAAGTGGCGTCCATCCTCGGTCAACAGCATGACCGAGGCGCTATCGTAAGGGACCGCGCGTCGCATGTGGTTCAAGATCGCTTGCACGGTGGCGTTCAGGTCCAAATGGGCCCTTCCCAGGGCCAAGGCCGCCTCCTGCAGGGTCTCGGCCACGCGTCGCTGCCTCTGTTCCTCGGCGAAGAGGCGCGCGTTGCGCACGGCGACGGCGGCATGATCGGCCAGGAACTCCAGGAGGTGGATCTCCGAATGGGAGAACGTGTGCGGTTCCAGGAAGGCCACGGCGAGCACGCCGATCACCTGCGGGCCGGAGCGCAACGGGAAGCCCGCGATGGCCTGCACGCCCCATGACCTGGCCACCGGGTCGGCGTAAAGGGGATGGGAGGGGGCGTCGTTGATGACCAGGGGACGCCCCTGGCGCGCGACGGTGGCCGTGAGACCATGGGAGCGCGGATGTAAGGTAGGGGGCCTCTGGACGCCATCTCGCCAGTAGGCCGCCCCGAAGGTGAGGGCATCCGTAGCGGCCTCGTAGAGGTAAATGTGGGCGTCGCTGGCCTGCACCAGGGCCACCGCGCCCTTGACGAGCGCCTCCAACACCTGGTCCAGATCCAGGGTGGAAGTGAGGCGGAGGCCGATCTCGCGCAGATTATGCCAGGCGTCCGTCTCCCAGACGGCTCGGCCTTCATCGGCGGGAGAGGAGGGTACGCCTTGGGGAGAGGTCTGTTCTATGTCCATACGCTTCGTAACGCATCCGCTCAGCGAATAGACGGGCCAAGCGCCTAGGCGCCCGACGACTGCAGGCTGTCAGCGGCGATGCCGCTGTTTCCGCCCGGAGCCTGCCGAGGGTTTGCCGTGCTGCGCCGGCGCGGCCACGACCGGCCTCGCCACCGTCGTCGGGGCGCCGCTGCGGTCCGCTTGCATGTGACAGTGTTTGTACTTCTTGCCGCTGCCGCACCAGCAGGGGTCGTTGCGGCCCAAGGGCGCCGCAGGCCCCGACGCCGCGCGCGCGGGCCGCGCGGCCCCTTGCCCATCGCGGTTGGTGCGCAAGGCGGTAGGCAA
>DAOTYP010000235.1:0-7070 GCA_034434975.1 Anaerolineae bacterium
GTTGAGCCGGCGCATGAGGGCGCACAGGCTCTCATCCACTTTGGCTTCCCACCGGGCGGCGCGCGCGCGACGGCGAGACAGCGCCTCCTTCAGGCGCTTACGTCTCTCATCTCTGGCTTTCTCACCTCGCACCGCCAGGCGCTCCATCGTCTTCTCGGCCTCCTCGCGCGCCAGGTCCAAAGCGCCAATGCCCGCCAGAAGCGCCTTGCGCACAGCCTGAACCGCCGCCTCCAAGAGATCCTCGGCCTTCGGCTCCTCCGCCGACTGTTTCACCTCTCGTTCCTGTTCTGTCATCTCAGAGCACCTCCTGCCGCGTCGCTGATCCTCAGGAAGATAACGCGCCGCGTCAAAACTATTATAACACGGCGCGTCATGACGGTCAAGAGGAGCGGTTAGTCGGTCCCTCCTGAGAATGGCGGCTTCTCCACCATGATCGGCGTCGCCGTCAGCAAGAGGCGATCGCCCACCTCGCGGCCATCGCTGTCGCGCACGAGAAGCCGCCGGCCGCTCATGGCGTCGTACAGGCCCACCTCCAGCACATATGGGCCCGGCTCCGCCTCCGGCCGAACGGTGAACACGTGCTCGTCTCGCAGGTACTCGCCCGGCACCCAGCCCGAGGTCGGCAGCGCGCCGTCGCCGGGCACGCCGTCATGTTGCCCGCCGAAACGGCCGTCCGGGGCCAAGAGATGGACGAAGACGGTGTAGGAAACGCTCATCTTGGCCGTCGCCTGCCAGTAGAGGGTCAGGCTCACCCGTCCTCCCGGGCGCGGCTCCGCTGCCAGGTCGTAACCGATCAAGCGTGCCCCCTCACCCACCATGACATCCAGCGAGACCTGCGGCTGCGGGCGCGTGAAATCGTGGAAACGGCCTTGCACCGAGATCGTCGCCAGCGCATGCCACCGTCTCAACTCCCTCCCGAGGGGGCCGGCCGAGGCCTCTAAGCGGTAGCGTCCGTCGGGCAGGTCCGCAGGGAGGCGGAATGGCTGTGGATCGCGCGCCAGTTCTCCGCGGCGCCACGCGCTGGTAGGCCAGGAGGTCGGCGCCTCGGAACGCGTCACCTCTTTCCCCCGTTCATCGGTCAGGCGCAACCCGACCCGATAATCCTCGCCAGGGGCCCGGCGCGCCGTCCAAAAGAGGGTCAACGGCAGGTCGGTGCCCGTCCTGAAGGTTTCCTCCAGCGGGAGGCTGAAACCTAGGAGTCGCAACGGGCCGAAATCCAGGGCTCGCCGGTGTTGGATGGGCAGGGCCGACAGGGGGGGGAGCGGATCAGGCGGCACGACGCGCACCGTCGCCAGCGTCAGTTCCACCCCTTGCGGCCTCCCGTCCGCGTCCAGGAGGTCCAACTGGTGGCCGTCGCGCGCGCGATAGACGCTGAGGCGCACCTGATAATCGCCGGGCGGCGTCCCGGCCTGCACCCAAAGCCCATGCCGATCGGTGACGCTCTCGCCGGGCCGCCAATGAGAGAAGGGATACGTCCCGCCGACGGGCTCGCTATCCCGCTGTGCCCAGGGGTGGCCCTTGGCGTCGGTCAGGCGCAGCCCCACGCGGTACGATTCCTCAGGCCACGGGCCTTCCCTCCGCCAGGCCAGTTCCACGGCGACCAGCCCTGCGCCTGCGGGCACGGGCGACGCGCTCACCCGCGAGGCCAAAAGGCCCAGGCCGCCGGCGAACCGCGCCGGGCCAGGGCCTTCAGCCAGGTTCCCCAGGGGCGACCAGAGGGTCAGGCGGGTGTGGGGCCCGTACCACTCGTTCAGCGCGGGCACGGCGTTCTCCAACAGGTAGGATTCCGCCTGCCGCTCTAAGATGCCGCCCAACGCGAGGTGCTCAGGGAACCAGATGCGCGCCCCCTGGCCCAGGGCGGTTTGCAGCGGCGCGCGCGCCGCCGCGCTCCACTCAGGCGAGGGGCTCAACACAGGGCGGGGGCCTTGGGCGCGACCGTAACTGCGGAAGTAGCCGACCTGCCAGGGGAAAACGCAGTAAACGATGTCGTCTCCTCCGCCCATGCTCTCCGCGCGCGCGATGAGGGGGCGGTAATCGTCCTCGGGATAGCGAGGGACGGTGTAAAACCCGGCCAAGGACAGCGCGGCGATCACGATGAAAGGCGCTAGCCCCCACGCGAGGGCTGCGCGGCGCGCCTGGGCCAGGATGACGGCGATCCCAAGGAGGCAAGGGGGGAGCGCCAGAAGAAGAAGCCGTTCAAAGCGCGGCGGCACGAAGGGGTAGCGCAGGTTGACCGCGAAGGCGAGCGCGAGGGGGATGACGACCTGCGCGGCCAGGAAGGGTAGCCATCTCACGGCCTCTACGGCCGGCGGCCTGTCCCTTCCCTGGGCAGTAGAGAGTCGCCACGCCGCGCCCACGCCGACCAGCGGTACGATGCCCAACGGCCACCAGGGGGCCAGCGCCCCTTCCCAATGCCCGCTGACGAAGGCGGACAGGTGGCGGCCGAAGTAATCCAGAAGGGCCAGAGGGCGGTCTGCATCCAAGACCACCTTGGCCGCCACATAGCCGATCAGGCGCGGGCCTGCATATAGCAGCCAGGGGAGATAGAGAAGGGCCAGCGCGACCTGGGCCGTCAGCCACAGCCGGACGAGGTGGCGCCAGCGGCGCCCATGCCTCAGGAGGTAGACGGTCTGCGCCAGGGGCAGGAAGAGGGCATAGTATTGGGTGTAGATCGCGGCGGCGGTGGCGGCGGCATAGCCGAGCCACAGCGGCCACCTTCGCTTCCCTCCGTCCCCCGCCGACTCGTCCATCAGCCGTGCGGCCAGGCCGACGGAGGCCAGACTCCAGAGGGCCACCAGGCCGTACATCCGCACTTCCTGCGAGTAGTAGATGTGAAAGGGGTTGACGGCCAGCAGAAGCGCGGCGACGAAGCCGACCCGTTCCCCTCCTAACCATCGGCCAACGGCGTACATCAACGCCACCGCCAGCGCTCCCACCATGACCGAGAAGAGGCGTAGCGCCTCAGGCCGCGCGCCGACGAGGGCGATCCAGCCGTGCAGGAGCGCGTAGTAAAGGGGAGGGTGGATGTCGCGCGCGGTTTGGGCCAGCATCATCCCTATGGGGTTGGTGGCGAACCAGACGCTGTACCCTTCATCCCACCAGAGGGGTTGCCAGCCCAGCCGCAGCGCCCGCAGGAAAGAGGCCAAGGCAAGGAGGAGCGCCAGCAGCAGGGGACGGGACGGCGCGCGCGGACGATCCATCGGGCGGTCAGCCCCTGTTACTTCAACGAGAAGCCGGCGTAGAACTCCCGTTTGACGCTGTCTGTGGAGGTCTGGAAATTGGCGGCCGGCGAGACCTGGTTACCGGCGCCGTCTATGACGTACACCGTCCAGGTGGCGGTCTCCAGCGGAGCCTCAAACTTCTCCACGTTGTATTTGACCGCGTTGCCGAAGCCCGCCGGCGCGGAGTCTCGCCACTCCGCCGTGGAGGCGCGCACGCCGACTTCGCTGCCGTTCTTGAGCACCCGCAGGCGATACCCTGTGAGCGCGACGGGCGGGTTGCCCCGCTTGTAGATCTTGGCCCAGATGGTGACGTAGGGGTTGGTGTTGTCAAAGGCCCGGGTCTCTTCCAGGTTGAACGCGTAGACGGGCGCGGGGGTAGGCGTCGGTGCAGGCGGCCTGGTTGGGCGAGGCGTGTTGGTGGGCGGCGGAGGTGGGATGTCGGAGATGACCGGCACGCCGTCTACCGGCCCCTGGGCATCCACCAGGCGCGCCACCATCCAGCCGGTCTGACCGTTCAGACAGCAGACCTGCCACCAGTCGCTCAACGCAGTTCTCCCTATGATCGCCAAGGTCTGGCCGGGGCTGAGGCGACCGATGATGGGGTAAGTCTCGCCGGGGCCGCTGCGGACGTTGACGTTGCTACCGGGCTTCGGGGAGAGGAAAGGCGTCGCCTGGGGCGTCGGCGTAGGGGGTGGCTCCGTGGGTGAGGGCGTCGGCGTGGCCGTCGGTGGCTGCGTCGGTTGTGGGGCGACGGCCGTGGGCTTGGTGGGCTCAACGGGCGCCTGGGTGGGGGTAGGTGGCGCTGGCGTAGCCGTCGGCCGCAGCGGGGTCGGGGTGAAGGTAGGGCGCAAGGTCTTGGTAGAGGTCGGCGTAGAGGTGGGGGCTCGCGCGATGAGGCTGCCTACGGAGCAGGCCGTCGTTACGGCCAGCAGCGCAACCGGTAAGACGATCGTCCAAAGGATGGCGAGATTGCGGCGACCAAGCATCGCTCGTCTCCTCAAGTAAGGTGGGGTCATTCTACTATACCGGCTGGGAGGGCGCAACCTTCCTTCAAAGGTTGGCGCCTTGCGTCGCGCCCAGCCCTGCCATCTGCCGATAGGCGGCATAGGTGTTGGCCGCGACCTGGGCTTGCGTGTAGCGGGCCAGGACGCGCGCCCGGCCGCGGACCGCCAGTTCAGCCCTGAGCAGAGGGTCGGCCTGGAGGCGCGCCAGTTGGGCCCTGAGCGCCCCTACGTCCCCCTCTGGGAAGATCAGCCCCGCGTCGCCGATCACCTGCGGGATCTCGCCGCAGGTGGAGCCGATCACCGCCACGCCGCAGGCCATCGCCTCTATCAGTACCCGGCCGAACTGCTCCACCCAATTCGGCCGCGAGCGCGAGGGGAGGACCAACACATCCAGCCCTCGGTAAAAGTCCGGCATCGCCCCGGAAGGCACCCGCCCCTGAAAACGGACCCGCTCTGCCAAGCCCAGCCTCTGCGTCAGGCGGGCCAGGCGAGGGCCTTCGGCTCCCTCTCCCACTAGGCGCGCCTCCCAACGGCCCTCTAGCCCCGCCAGCGCCTTCAGCAGGATATCCACCCCCTTCTCCGCCACCAGCCCTCCCGCGTAGCCCACCACGAAGACCCCCGGCGACCGGGGCGCTTTGCCGGGCCGATACTCTTCCGGGTCCACGCCGAACTGCGGCACGACCGAGAGGGGGCCTGCATAGCCTTTGGCGCGCAGGACCTCCGCCGCGGCGGCGCTCCCCGCCAAGGCATGGGCCGCGTGGCGATAGTTGTACCGCTCAAACCAATGGAAGGGAGGGGGATAGGCGCGCGGGAGGTTTTGCCAGGTGAAGAAACAGGCGGACGCGCCCAAGGCGCGAGCCAGGCGCATCGCTTGCCAGGTCGCCAGGTTGTAGGGTTCTTCGTCGATGTGCACGATGTCGGGCCGAAGGGCACGCAAGCGGGCTCCCAGGCCGGGGTACCAATGGAGGTGGAAATGGCCGTTCAGGGCCATCGGCGCGACATGCAGGTTGTACCCTTGCATATAGCGCCGTTCCAGGCGCGTGACGCCTCGGCTGTCCCGCCAGTAAGGCGGCACGAGGACGTCCAACTCCATGTCCGGCAGCCGCGCCAGTTCCTCCAACTTCTTCTGATAGGCCCCGACGAGGCAGGCTTTGGAGATCATGGCGACGCGCACGCGTCCATTATACCTTCTTGTGAGGCCGTTGACAATTCGCCCGCGGTGCGCTATGATTTCCTTAGTGATAGATTACCAGTTGAGGCAGCAACTGCGGCAACGGGAATATCTGCTGGAGATCAGCCGGGCCATGACCGCTCGGCTTGATCTTCCCTCCCTCCTGCGTTTGATCCTGGAGAGCGCCGCCGAGATGGTGCAGGGCGAGGTCGGCCTGGTCGCCCTGCGTGCCGACGGGGATAACAACAACTTCCGCATCGCAGCCAGTTACGGCCTGCCGGCGCGGCTTCTGCCGCGCTTCGCGCCCTTGCTCACCGACATCCCCTACCTGGCCGACGGCACCGCTGCCTGGCACATCCCCGACTTGCAGATGCGCTTGGCGATGGTCGCGCGGGCCGTGGGGTTGCCGCTCCAGCAGATCGTCGCCCTGCCGCTGATCGTGGAGAACGAACTCCTGGGCATCATCTACATCTTCCGCGCGGGGAGCGCCGCTTTCTCGTTGAACGACCAACAGGTGCTGAGGAGTTTCGCGGATCAGGCGGCCATCGCCGTGCGCAACGCGCGCCTCTACGAGGAGGTGATGGCGGAGAAGAAGCGCCTGGACGCCATCATTGAGCACAGCGCCGACGGCGTGATGATCTTGGACGCGAGCCGGCGCATCCAGGTCATCAATCGCGCCCTCTCGGCCATGACGGGATGGCCTGCGGAGGATGCCGTCGGCCGCCCCTGCTACCAGGTGCTCAACCTGCAAAGCGTGCAAGGGTTTGATCTTTGCCAGGCGGGGGGGCCGCCGGTAGACCTGCCGCAGGAGGGGAGCCTCTATGCCGAGGGCGAACTAGAACGGCCCGGCGGCACGCGTCTCACCGTCGGTGTGACCTACACGCCCCTCTACGACGACGAAGGGGAGTTGGTCAACGTCATCGTCAACGTCCACGACATCAGCCGCTTCCGCGAGGCCGAGGAGATGAAATCCACCTTCATCTCCGTCATCTCCCATGAACTCAAGACCCCCGTCTCCATCATCAAGGGCTACGCGGGCACCTTGCGGCGGGACGACGCCAATTGGGACAAGGAGACGGTGCGCGAGGGGTTGGCCGTCATTGAGGAGGAGAGCGACCGGCTCAACGCCTTGATCAACAACCTCCTGGATGCCTCGCGCATCCAAGCCGGCGCCCTCAAACTGGAACTGGGCGACCTGAACCTGCCGAAACTGGCGGCCAAGGTGGTGGAAGGCTTCCGGATGCAATCGCCCAAACACCAATTCCAGGTGGATTTCCCGGACGACTTTCCGACGGTCCTGGCCGATGAGGAGCGGATTCGGCAGGTGTTGTCCAACCTGTTGAGCAACGCGGTGAAGTACTCGCCCGACGGCGGGATCGTGCGCGTGGGCGGTTGGGCCGACGCCGCCAGCGTCACGGTCTACGTGGCCGATCAAGGGATCGGCATCCCGGCCAGCGAACAGGACAAACTCTTCCAGCGTTTCTATCGGGTGGATTCGGGCCTGCGGCGCAAGACCCACGGCGCGGGGCTGGGGCTTTACCTGTGCAAGGCCATCGTGGAGGCGCACGGCGGGCGCATCTGGCTGCGCAGCGAGGAAGGGAAAGGGACGGCCGTCTTCTTCACATTGCCACGCGTCTAGCGCGAGGTAACCGACCATGGAGCAGGATAAGAAAC